>NZ_JBEXVD010000035.1:0-69992 GCF_040638655.1 Streptomyces sp. NPDC005963
TTTGGCACGCTGTTGAGTTCTCAAGGAACGGACGCTTCCTTCAAATCCCTCTCAGGACTCTCCGGGCTTTTCCCTCCGGTCTTGCGTTTCCAACCCTACCAGACCTTTTTCTCACTCCGTTTCCGGACTTCGAATTCGATCCAGCACCCGATTGGAAGGGCTTTTCGCCTTTCGGCTGAGCCGACTTTATCATTCCATTTCCGACTTGCTGACCAATGCTTTACAGGCATGCAAAGCAACCAGTACAAGTGGATCCAGGATTGACGAGCCGCTGCCGGCCCTCGACGGAACGTCGCAGCGGGCCCAGGCAGGAGACCGACAGTACCGGGCGCAGAGAGGCCGAGGCAAATCGCCACCACGGGGCGACGGCACCTCTGGTCATGTGCTCCACCACCCGGAAGGTTCCGGGCGGAAATAGGACTTCACATGACATACGCTGCTGAACAGTGCGCCGCCGCATACACATAGTGACGGTGTGAGACCGATTCCCCGCCTCTAGGAGGCTCCATGACCACAGTGACGTCCCCGATCGCCGGACGTGCCATCGGCCTCGCGGCGGTGCCGGACCCCGTGTTCTCCGGCGCCATGGTGGGACCGGGTACCGCAGTCGACCCGCTGCGTGAGCCTTCCGTGGCCGTCGCTCCGGTCGACGGGGTCGTCGTCTCCCTCCACCCGCACGCGTATGTCGTCGTGGACAGTGAGGGGCACGGCGTTCTGACCCACCTAGGGATCGACACGGTCCAGCTGAACGGCGAGGGATTCGAACTGCTCGTGAACAAGGGTGACACCGTCAGTCGGGGGCAGGAGATGGTCCGCTGGAACCCGGTGGCCGTCGAAGAGGCGGGAAAGTCCCCGATCTGTCCGATCGTGGCGCTGGAAGCCACCGCCGACGCTCTCTCCGGCGTCGTGGAGAGTGGGGACGTCAACGTGGGGGAAGCACTTTTCGGCTGGCAGTGACGGAGGGCATCAACCAGTGCGACGGCGCGGGCCGTCGCTCGATCGAAGACGGGTGACATGGAGACAACTCTGCGAGGCGTCGGGGTGAGCCACGGCGTGGCGATCGGCGAGGTCCGGCACATGGGTACGGCGGTTCTGGAACCGCCGGCGAAACAGAACCCGGCACAGGACACCGAGCGCGAGCAGGGGCGTGCCCACCAGGCGGTGAAGGCCGTGTCCGCCGATCTCATCGCGCGGGGGAACCTCGCCGGGGGCGAGGCTCAGGCCGTCCTCGAAGCGCAAGCGATGATGGCGCAGGATCCCGAGCTCATGGCGGACGTAGAACGTCGCATCGCCGTGGGCAGTACCGCTGAGCGCGCGGTCTACGACGCGTTCGCCTCGTACCGCGCGCTGCTGGCCGGTGCCGGGGAGTATCTGGCCGGGCGGGTCGCCGACCTGGATGACGTGCGGAACCGCATCGTGGCCCGGCTGCTCGGGGTGCCGATGCCCGGTGTACCGGACAGCGACGAGCCCTTCGTGCTGATCGCCAGGGACCTCGCCCCCGCCGACACGGCGCTGCTCGACCCCACGCTGGTGCTCGGTTTCGTGACCGAGGAGGGCGGACCGACGAGCCACAGCGCGATTCTGGCCAGGGCTCTCGGAGTTCCCGCAGTGGTGGCGCTGCCGGGTGCGGGGGAACTGGCCGAGGGGACGCTCATCGCCGTCGACGGCAGTTCCGGTGAGATCTTCGTTGAGCCGAGCGCCGAGAAGCGCTCCGCTCTTGAGCGGGTCGCGGCCGAGCGGAAAGCGGCCTTGACCGCTTCCAGTGGGCCCGGGACCACCTCGGACGGGCACAAGGTGCCGCTCCTGGCGAACATCGGCGGCCCGGCGGACGTACCGGCGGCGGTTGAGGCCGGCGCCGAGGGCGTCGGCCTGTTCCGCACCGAGTTCCTCTTCCTCGACGACAGTGAGCGCGCTCCCTCGGAGGAGAAGCAGGTCGAGGCGTATCGCCAGGTGCTGACCGCCTTCCCGGAGGGCCGGGTCGTCGTACGGGTGCTGGACGCAGGGGCCGACAAGCCGTTGCAGTTCCTCACGCCGGCAGATGAGCCCAACCCCGCACTGGGCGTACGGGGGCTGCGCAGCCTCCTCGACCATCCGGAGGTGTTGCAGACCCAGCTGACGGCGCTCGCCCGTGCCGCCGAGGGCCTGCCCGTACATCTGGAGGTCATGGCGCCGATGGTGGCGGATCGGATCGATGCACGGGCGTTCGCCGAGGCGTGTCGGGCGGCAGGGTTGCGGGCGAAGTACGGCGCGATGGTCGAGATTCCGTCCGCTGCGCTGAGGGCTCGGTCAATCCTGCGGGAGGTCGAGTTCCTCTCGCTCGGCACCAACGACCTGGCGCAGTACACGTTCGCGGCAGACCGCCAGGTGGGAGCCGTTTCGCGGCTCCAAGACCCGTGGCAGCCGGCGCTGCTCGATCTGGTGGCAATCGCGGCCGAGGCTGCGAAGGCCGAGGGGAAGAGCTGCGGGGTCTGTGGTGAGGCGGCCTCCGACCCACTGCTCGCCTGTGTCCTGACGGGCTTGGGCGTGACGTCGTTGTCGATGAGCGCGACGGCGATTCCCTATGTGAGGGCGGCACTGGCGACGTACACCTTGGCCCAGTGCGAACGGGCGGCGGCTGCGGCCCGTGCCACCGACACGGCCGATGAGGCGCGTACCGCTGCGCAGGCGGTCCTGTCCGGCGAGTAGGCGTTCTGAGACGGAGGGGACCCACAGCTCTTGGGCGGGTCCCCTCTTCGTGTGCCTCAGTGGTGGGTCTGCGGATCATCGTCGGGGATGTCGAACCCGGCGCGGTAGTCGACGCCCGGTTCGGGCGGCACCGGATCACCGGTCTCGATGTCCGTGCAGTAGGCGCTGAAGACCTGTGCCTCGGTGAGGGCGAGGAGCCGGCCGTGGTGGAGTCGCCAGCCGTGGAGGCGGTCGGGTGCGGCCGGGGTCTTGGTGCGCAGGACGAGCCCTCCTGTGGTGTTGAGGGCGATGCCTGCCGCGAGGACGGTCACGAACTCGGCGACGTCGGACGTGTCGGGTTCGGCGGGTGGCGACGGTGTGGTGGTGGGGCCCTCTGCGTGGAGCACCGCGAAGATCTGTCCGCTGGGCGTGCGGACGCTACAGACGAGGTGGTGGCTTCCGGTGCCTGCCGCGTCCAGCAGGCGGGCCAGGGTTCGGGACGCTCTGTCGAAGGCGGCTCGACCGATGTGCCGGCCGCAGTCGGAGCACTCCCCCGCTTCGGCGAGGAGGCTCGACGCGTAGTACCGGGTGGCCCGGCGTACGGATCGGTCGATCAGTTCGGGCAACAGGCTGGTGAGGGGCTCGCCGCCGTAGGTCAGGGTGCCGAAGCGCTCGGCGGCGTGTGCCGTGTAGCGGCTGCGGCTGAGGGGGGTGTCGGGATCCAGACCCTGTTCGGAACAGAAGGCGGCGAAGTCCTCCGGGTCGAAGAGGACGATGCCCGTGTGTCGTTCGTCGGTCGTTTGGGAGCGCAGGAGGGCCTGGAGGTGGCGGAGGTATTCCGGGTGGTCGTCGAAGACGAAGGTGGGATAGCGGCGCATGGCCCGGAAGTCGACGTCGTCGGCGATGACCCCGATCGTGGTGACGGCCTCCTGCCGCAGGGCCCGTCGTGGCGAGGGCCGGTTCCCCGGTCGGTTCGTGGCCCGAGGTCCACCGCGGGGGCCGCGCGTCTTGCGGCCCGGCCGTGGCGTGTGCCTGCTCAAGTTGTCGTCGTGTGCCATGTCTCCCCCTGCGGTCCGTCACTTCTCCATGACTCACCGTAGAGGGCCGCACTGACATCGCCGCCCGAGGCCGGTGCTCAGCCCTGTCTGGTGCGCCCGAGTTCGGCGTAGAAGGTGAGCAGTTCGGGATCGTCGACGGAGCCGGGGTTCACCGCCTTGGTGAGGGGCGTGCCTTGGAGCAGTCGCTTGACGGGGACTTCGAGGCGTTTGCCGGTGAGGGTGTGCGGTACTGCGGGGATCGGGATGATCTCGTCGGGCACGTGGCGGGGTGAGAGTTGTTCGCGGATGGTCCGCTTGATCCGGTCCCGCAGGGAGTCGTCGAGCGTCGCTCCGTCGGCGAGTTGGACGAACAGCGGCATCCAGTAGCCGCCGTTGGCTTCTTCCAGGCCGATGACGAGGGACTCCCTGATTTCAGGAAGGCGTTCGACGGCTTCGTAGATGTCGGCTGAGCCCATGCGTACGCCCTGCCGGTTCAGGGTCGAGTCGGAGCGGCCGTGGATGACGACGGAACCGCGCTCGGTGATGGTGATCCAGTCTCCGTGTCGCCAGACGCCGGGGAACATCTCGAAGTAGCTGTCGTGGTAGCGGCTGCCGTCGGGATCGTTCCAGAACCGGATGGGCATCGACGGCATGGGGCGGGTGACGACGAGTTCCCCGACCTCGTCGATCAGGGGGCTGCCGTGCGGGTCCCAGGACTGGAGGTCCGTGCCGAGGCAGGCGGCCTGGATCTCCCCCACGTACACGGGAAGGGTGGGTACCGCACCGGCGAAGCAACTGCAGACATCGGTTCCGCCGCTGACGGAGGCGATCCAGATGTCGTGCGCGAACTCGTCCCTGATCCAGAGGAAGCCGTCGGGGGGCAACGGTGAGCCGGTCGTCGCGATGCAGCTGATGCGGGAGAGGTCGTGGTCGCGGGCGGGGTGGACGTCGGCCTTGCGGCAGGCCATGACGTACGCGGCGGAGGTTCCGAAGAAGGTGGCTCCGGTGCGTTCCGCGATGCCCCATTGGGCGCCGATCTCCGGGTGGCCGGGGCTGCCGTCGTAGAGAACGACGGTGGTGCCCGTCAGCAGGCCGGAGACGAGGAAGTTCCACATCATCCAGCCGGTGGAGGTGTACCAGAAGAACCGGTCCTCCGGGCCGAGGTCGCAGTGCAGCGCGAGTTGTTTGAGGTGTTCGAGCAGGATGCCGCCCTGGGACTGGACGATGGCCTTGGGCAGACCGGTGGTGCCGGAGGAGTAGAGGACCCACAGCGGGTGGTCGAGGGGCAGTGGTTCGAAGTGCGGTTCCACCGTCGCCGCTGTGACGTCGCTCCAGGTGAGCGTGCCTTCGGGGGCCGGGGTGCCCAGCAGGGGGACGTGGATGACCGCGCGCAGGGTGGGCAGTTCACGGCGGAGTTCGGCGACGGTGTCGGTGCGTCGGTGTTCCTTCCCGCCGTAGCGGTAGCCGTCGACGGCGAAGAGGACGACGGGTTCCACCTGCTGGAAACGGTCGAGGACGCTGCGGGCGCCGAAGTCGGGGGCGCAGGAGGTCCAGACCCCGCCGACGGCCGCGGAGGCGAGGAGGGCGACGACGGCCTCGGGGATGTTGGGCAGATAGCCGCTGATGCGGTCCCCGGGCCGTACGCCGAGTGCGCGCAGTTCGGCGGCGAGGGCGCCCACCTGGCGGCGGAGTTCGGACCAGCTGACGGCGGTCTGCTCTGGGGTCTCGTCCACGCAGATCAGTGCCGGCTCGTCGGGGCGTTCGGCGGCGGCGCGCAGGGCGTGTTCGGCGTAGTTGAGGGTACCGCCGGGGAACCAGGTGGCGCCGGGCATGGCGGCGTCGGCGAGGACCGTTTCGTACGGAGTGGAGAAGCGGACGCCGGACCATTCGGCGAGGGCGCGCCAGAAGGTCTCCAGTTCCTGGACGGACCACCGGTGCAGTGCGGGGTATCCGCCGTCGGCCGGGGCTCCGTGGTGTTCGGCGGCCCATGCCTGGAAGCGGGTGATCCGTGCGGTGGCGATCCGTTGGGGGTCCGGTTGCCACAGGGGCTCGGGGTGCGCGGTCGCGGTCATGGGGGGTGCTCTCCCGGGTGGCTGTGCACGGTGTGTCGTTCGGCGTCGGTCGTGATCGGGTGCACGCCGGCTGCGCGTGACCCGGTTGACAGGACGATGCCATGTGATCGTCTTCGGCACCAGGCCACCCTCCGTCGGGCGCGGGAGGGTGTCGCGGAGGGCCCTCTCTCCGCTGCTGGCAGGCGGACCGGAGCATCGCCGGGGGCTCGCCCGGAGCGGGTGAACGGACGCTGAACATCCCCACGCATATGCCGCACCGGTGGCAGGGTGAGGCCCATGAAGGGTCGTGGACTGCTGCGCGCAGGTGTGGGTTTCGCAAGGCCCGGAGGATGGCGTGCGCTGGTGTCGGGGTGGCGCCACCGTCGGTTGGACGCCCGGGAGGTTCCGGGTCGGGGTGCGGAGCGCGCCAGGGTGCCGGGGGTCGTGGTGGACGCGGAGCCGCGGCCGGGCGGCGGGGACATCAGGTTCGCACGGTCCGAGTTGCGTATCCGGGTGGTGGCGGGCGGTGCGGTGTTCTGGGGGTGGGACGGGGCCGGTCCCGAGCCGTCGTACGCACTGGCCGGTGGCGTACCGGAACCGGATCCGCGGGCCACGCTCGAACCGGACAAGGACGGGGGCTGGCGCGTGGTGTCCGAGCGGCTGACGGTTCAGGTCTCGCGGGAGGGCGCGGTCGAGGTGCGCACGCCCGGTGGGGTGGTGTTGCGCAGGGATCTGCCGCCTCGTTGGTGGGAGCGGGCGGACGGCGGGGCGGCCCGGTGGGCGGTGCGCTCCGAGGTGCCCGCGGACGCGCGGTTCTTCGGTTTGGGCGGTCGCGCATCGGGGCCGCGGCTGCGGGCGGGGACGTACCGGCTGTGGAACACCGATCCGGGCCGACCGTTCACACCGGGCGACGATCCGCTGTACATCACCATGCCGGTGCAGTTGGTGGTGGCGGACGCGGGGACGCACCTGGCGTTCTACGACGACTCTTGGGACGGGCGGGTGGTGCTCCGCGAGGGGGTGGAGGGTGCTGGTTCGGGTCATGACAGCCCGGCCACGAGCGAGGTGCACATGGACGGGGGTCCGCTGCGCTGTTGGGTGGTGGTGGGGACACCGGCACGGGTGTTGTCACGGTGGACCCGGCTGACGGGGGCTCCCGCCGCGCCGCCCTCCTGGGCCCTGGGGCCGCAGCACGCCCGGTGGGGTTTCGGCAGTGAGCGCGAGGTCAGACGGGTGGTGGCCGGCTATCGGGAACGTGGCCTCCCGCTATCGGCACTGCACCTGGACATCGATCACTACGACGGGCACCGCGTCTTCACCGTCGATCCGCGCCGGTTTCCCGACCTTCCGGCGCTGGCCGAGGATCTGGCCGACGACGGGGTCAGACTGGTCTCGATCGTCGATCCCGCGGTGAAGGCGGAGGCGGGGGACATCGTGTACGACAGTGGGCTCGCGGCCGGCGCCTTCGTGCGGGACGGTCGCGGGCGCGAGGTGCGGGGGGTTACCTGGCCCGGTGCGTGCGTCTATCCGGACTTCACCGATCCGCAGGTGCGGAGTTGGTGGGGGCAGTGGTACGAGGAGCGGTTGGAGCAGGGGTTCGCAGGGATGTGGCACGACCTGAACGAGCCGGTGTCGTTCTCGGTGTTCGGTGCGAACACCCTTCCCCGCTCGGCCCGGCACGCGCTGGAGGGTCGCGGTGGGGACCATCGCGAGGCGCACAACGTGTACGGGCTGGCGATGGCGCGGGCGGGGTACGAGAGCCTGCGCAGGCTGCGTCCCCATGAGCGCCCGTTCCTGTTCTCGCGTTCGGGATGGGTGGGGATGCAGAGGTACGGCGGCACCTGGTCGGGCGATGTGGCCGGTGGTTGGCCGGGGTTGCGGGCCTCGCTGGCGCTGGTGTTGGGGCTGGGGTTGTGCGGTGTGCCCTACTCGGGGCCGGACGTGGGTGGTTTCGACGGCACTCCGACACCCGAGTTGTATCTGCGGTGGTTCCAGTTGGGTGCGTACCTCCCGTTGTTCCGTACCCATGCGGCGATCGGCGCGGGGCGGCGGGAGCCGTGGGAGTTCGGGCCGGCCGTTCTGGAACACGCCAGGGCAGCGCTGCTGGAACGAGAGCGGCTGCGCCCCTACTTCGTCACCCTGGCTCAGTTGGCGCGGTTGACGGGGGCACCCTATGTCCGTCCACTGTGGTGGGGGTTTCCCCAGGACCGGGTACTCCGGGACTGCGAAGACGCGTTCCTCCTCGGCGATGCGCTGTTGGTGGCGCCGATCCTGGAGCCGGGTGCGAGGAGTCGTACGGTACGGCTGCCCCGGGGCCGTTGGTACGACACGGGAACGGGTCGTGGCTACGAGGGCCCGGGGCAGGTGGTGGTCGATGCGCCGCTGTCCCGGATTCCGGTGCTGGCCCGGGCGGGATCGGTGCTGGCGGTCAGGGCAGCGGACGGGGGGACGGAGTTGGAAGTGTGGGCCCCTGCCCCCGGACGGAAGGGGAGTGGTGTGGTGGTGTCGGGGAGCGGTGACGGTTGGGGACGTGCGGAGGTAGAGCGGTACACGACCCGACTCGTCGACGGTGAGGTACGGGTGAAACTGATCCGGGGCGATGGCGCGGGGCCGCCGAAGCGGCCGGTGCGGGTGCGCGGGCTGGACGCCGTGCCGTAGGCGGAGCGCCGCGTCGTTCTCACTCGTAGCGGCCCATGAACCATCTGCGGACGGCGGTGGTGTGGAGTGGGAAGGCCAACTCGGTCGGTGTGCGCAGGAGGTGGCGGTCCGACGTCTCCGGGGTGGGGACCATCGGTGGCAGTTGTTCCATCCGCAGGCCGGGGAGCACTCCGAACAGCAACAGGTGTCCGGCGGGTGCGCTCATCGCGTCGGCGAGCCGGACGTCCGTGGCCGCCGCCTCGATGCCGGTCTCCTCGTGGAGTTCACGGACGACCGCCTCCTGCCAGGTTTCGCCGTGGTCGATGAAACCACCGGGGAGGGCGACCAGCCCCCGGCGGGGTTCGATGGCGCGGGTGATGACGACCAGTCCCGTGCCGTCCTCGTCGCGCACGGGCTGGATGGCGACGGCAACCGGGAGGGGATTGCGGTACGCGGTGGTCCCACAGGCGGTGCAGGTGCGGGGCCAGTCGGTGCGGGGGCCGTAGGGGGCTCCGCAATGGCCGCAGAAGGAGTCGTTGGGCACGGGCGGACTGTAACCGATGACCTGGTGTGCCGGGGTGGGAACGGGATGTGTGGTCTGTCCTGTTGCGAGCTCGTGTGGTCGTTCTCGGCCTGTTCGCCGAGCGGCCGGGGATGGCCGAGAAACACCTCAGGACTGCGGATCGTCGAGCCGTGGGGATCCGTCACCGCTCATTCGACGCGCGGTTCGGTCGCAGCAGGGGCGCAGGAGTGGTGTGTTGTGATCCGATGTGCCGGGGTGCCGGGCGATCCGTCTGCTGCTCACGGGGCTCGCTGGTGTGGAGCGGCGACCGGCCCCGGATCCGGACCGCGCAGCTGCGGCACCGACCGGGGACGACCGCCCGCCTCACGTCGTCGTGGCGTGCGGGCGCTGCCCTTCCACCCGTGCCATGGCGTGTTCCACCACGGAGACCAGCACCATCTTGGCCGACTCCCGCTCACGGGCGTCGCACTGGAGCAACGGAACCTCCGAGTCCAGGTCGAGTGCCGCGCGGACGCTCTCCGCGGGGAACCGATCCGCCCCCTCGAAGCAGTTCACCGCGACGGTGAACGGAATGCCGCGCCGCTCGAAGTAGTCGACCGCGGCGAAGGAGTCCTCCAACCGGCGGGTGTCCGCCAGCACCACGGCACCGAGCGCGCCCTGCGCCAGTTCGTCCCAGAGGAACCAGAAGCGGTCCTGCCCCGGTGTGCCGAAGAGGTAGAGCACCAGGTCCTCGCGGAGGGTGATCCGCCCGAAGTCCATGGCGACGGTCGTCGTGGTCTTGTTCTCGACCCCGGTCGTGTTGTCGACCGGGCGGCCGACTTCGCTGAGGGTCTCTTCCGTACGCAGGGGCTTGATCTCGCTGACCGCCCCCACCAACGTCGTCTTGCCAACACCGAAACCGCCCGCGACCAGGATCTTGAGGGTCACGGGTTCGACGGGCCGTCGGCTGCTAGAGCGCCCGAAGACCATCAATCACCTCGCGGAGAATACTCACATCCGGCAGCTCGGCCGGCGGAACGGGACGGGATACATGGACCAGCTCGTCCTCGACGAGATCGCCGACCAGGACCCGGACCACCCCGACGGGGAGATCCAGACCGGCCGCGAGTTCGGCGATCGACTGCGGCGCTTCGCCACAGCGCTCGACGATTTCGACGTGCTCTGGTGAGAGTGACTGGTCCCGGCCGGGATGGTCGGCCGCCGGCTCCGTGACGACCAGGGCGATCAGGTCCATCCGGTGCTGGTTCACACTGCTCGTACGACCGCGCGTCATGGCGTACGGGCGAACGACCGGGCCGGCATCGGCATCGAAGAAGTGGTGCGGGTGCTGGGCGTGATGAGTCGATTCACTCATGCCAGGACCTTCACCCGCTGGGGGCGTGACCGGTCCGCGGCGCGGTGGCGAGGTGGACTCCGACCCGCTTGACCATCAACGTCATCTCGTACGCGACCTGTCCCACGTCGGAATCCGCGTCGGCGAGGACGGCGAGGCAGCTGCCGTCACCCGCTGCGGTGACGAAGAGGAACGCCTCGTCGAGTTCGACGACGGTCTGGCGGACCTGACCGGCGTCGAAGTGCCGTCCGACGCCCTTGGCGAGGCTGTGGAATCCGGAGGCGACGGCCGCGAGGTGCTCGCTGTCCTCCCTGGTGAGTTCGCGGGAGGTGCCGGTCGCCAGTCCGTCGCTGGAGAGCACGAGGGCCTTGTGGATGCTGCCGACGCGGTCCACCAACTCGTCGAGCAGCCAGTTCAGTTCACCCGAGCCTCTGCTTGCCGGGCGGGCGCCTGCGGTGTTCGCTGCGGTATGCGGTGCGGTCATGGACCGTCCCCCTCTGATGTCGTTCGTGGTGCTGTCTGACCGGAGCCGGTGGTCGGTGCGGCGTCAGCCCCATATGCGTTTCGGAGGCGGCCCCGCTGCCACCCTCGCTGCATGGAGGCCATCCTGTTGCGCACTTCGTCCGCGTCGCGTTCGACTTCCCGACCCCTCTCACCGGCTCCCCCGGCTTCCCTCGCCGCGTTCCGCTCGGCGGCGGCGCTCTCCCGGAGTTGGGGGGCGAGGCTCGCCTGACGGACCCGCCGGGGCAGACCGTCGATCCGTGCGGGTGACGTCCCTTCGGCGCCTCGTGGGGATGCCTCGGAACGGTACGCGCGCTGGGGTTGCTCGGCGCGCACGGGCTCGGTGGTCGGGTGGTTCCGGCCTTGGTCATCCACTCTACGTCCGTGATCGCTGACGAGGGTGGGTGGTTGACGACGAGGTAGCGGCACGGTGCCCGACGTCCGTTCCGGTGTCGGGTCGTTCGCCTGTTGGTGCTGTTCGCCCGGGGTCGGCTTCCACGCCCCCCGTGCGAGCGGTCGGAGCAGGGCGTTCTCGCCACGGTCGGGGACGCCGGGGAAGCCTCCGAAGGGGTCGTCGGACGGAGTGGCTTCGAGCTGACCGCGTCCGGCGCCGAGCGGGCCGGCGCCGAGTGCGCCCAGCCCGTCGGACTGATGGTCCAGTTCCACGGGTTCGCCGAAGAACATCGAATCGTCCTGCCCCGGGGCTGTCAATGCGGACAGAGCGGTACGCCTGTTCTCTCCGCCGCGACGCGCCGCCTGGCTGTCGCTCTTGCGGTCGAGCCGGAATCCGGCGCCTCGGGTCTCCGGGGCGTCGGTGAGCAGGGCCGCGGGGATAAAGACGATCGCCGTCGTGCCCCCGTACGGTGACGGCTGGAGCGAGACCCTGACGTTCTGGCGCTGGGCGAGCCGGCTGACCACGAACAGACCGAGGCGGTCCGTGTCGGACAGTTCGAACTCGGGTGTCTCCGCGAGGCGGAGGTTGGCGTCGAGCAGGAGGTCGGACGCCATGCCGAGGCCGCGGTCGTGGATCTCCAGCGTGAAGCCGTTGGCGACCCGCTCGCCATGCACCTGGACGGCCGTGTGCGGTGGCGAGAACACCGTGGCGTTCTCCAGCAGCTCGGCTATCAGATGGGTGAGGTCGGCGACGGCAGGGCCACCGACGCCGATGCGCGGAAGCCTGCGCACCTCGATGCGCTCGTAGTCCTCTACCTCGGCGACCGCAGCCCGTACGACGTCCATCAGCTGGATCGGCTTGCGCCACTGCCGGGACGGGGCGGCGCCCGAGAGGATCACCAGACCCTCGGCGTGACGACGCATGCGGGTGGTGAGGTGGTCGAGACGGAAGAGGTCGGCGAGTTCGTCGGTGTCCTCGGTGCGGCGCTCCATCGCGTCGAGGAGGGTGAGCTGTCGGTGCAGGAGCACCTGGTTGCGACGGGCGAGGTTGACGAACACCTCCGAGACACCCCGTCGCATTTCGGCCTGGCGGACCGCTGCTTCGACGGCGGCGCGCTGGAGGGTGTTGAGGGCCTGACCGGCCTGGCCGATCTCGTCCTTCTCGTACTCCAGCCGGGGCGCTTCGGTCTCCACGTCCACCGGTTCGCCGGCCGCGAGTCGCCGCATCACGCTGGGCAGCCGCACGCCGGAAACCTCGTGGGCCTCCTTGCGCAGCCGGGTGAGGTCACGGATGAGATCACGGCCGATGCGTACGGAGACGATGATCGACACGAGCAGGGCGAGGAAGCCCAACACGCCGGCGAGGCCGGCCAGGATGAACACGTCGTACGCGGCGGGACCGACCCGGTCCTGGTAGCGCTCGTTGGACGCCTTGGCCGATTCCCTCAGTTCGTCCAGGACGGGGTTGGCGGCGGCCTGCCACTCCTTGGCCTCGGCTTCGCTCGCCTCCCTGATCGACCCCTCCTCGATGAGGCGTTCTTCGGCGTCGCGCAGCGGCTGGGTCTGGGGGCTGCGCCAGAGCCGGAGGTAGACCTCCCGCTCCTTGGCGGGCATCGCCTCCAGGTTGAGCTCGTAGTAGAGCTTGCGGTTGGCGACGAAGTCGGAGAGCTGGCGGACCTCCTTGTCGCTGACCTTCCCGGCTGTCAGCGCGGACGCGATCAGGGCGTCTTCGCGGGAGAGCAGTTCCATGGCCCGCGCAAGGCCCACCAGACCGCGGCCCTGACGTTCCATCTCCTCGTCGTGGAGGGTCTGGAGGGTGGTGAGGAAGCTGAACCCGGGGTCGACGATGCGGTTGTAGAACTCCAGCGCTTCGCCGCGTGACACCGCGGCCGACTCGACGGAGCGGCGCAGGGCGATGAGTCCGTCGAGTCCTTCCTTGAAGGAGGTCAATCGGCGCGCGGTGTCCGAGCGCAGATCTTCGCGGACCTCGGGCTTGGCGGCGTTCCTGGTGATCCGGGCGACGGCCCGGTCGGTGGCCACCCGCGCTTCGCGCAGTGCGGGCAGCGCTCCGGCAGCCCGGCGGTCGGCGAGGTAGACCAGGGTCGCCCGCCGTTCTACTTGGATGTCGTGAAGCGCATCGGCAACCGGTTCGCCGACCTCCTCGGCCACCGAACTGGCCTTGAGGAGGTGGTTGGCCTCCTGACCGGTCAGCACCGTGGCGAATCCCCACAGGGCGGTCAGGGAGATAAGCGGCACCAGCATCAACGCCACGATCTTCCGGCGGATGGACTTCCCGCGAAAGCGCATGGCCTCCCCCTGCTCAACCTCGCCCGTTCTGGGCGGAGTTCCGTCAACAAACGGCGTGAGCCTACTACTGCCGCAGGGACAACTCGAAGACTCGTCCGGACGGTTTTCAGCCTACGGCGGGCGTGTTGATCACAGGTTGTCCCGGTATTCAAGGAGTTGGTATTCGCGGCGTGTCAGACAACGACCAGGGCACATCACCTTCGAGACAGGGCGAGATGGCTGGAATTATTCGGTCTGGGCGACTGCTGGGGAATCATCCGGGCTCGTCGTTCGTCTGACATACGGGGGGATCTTGGAGGCCAGAGGGCTGTCCGGGCCGTGGACTCCGAAGCCCCCTTCGAACTTCGGCTCACTTCGGGCGGGTTGGGGCACCGCCCCTCCTCTCGGGACCGTCTCACTCCGTTTGGTTGCGGAGGTGTGGGGGCAGACGCGCAGCAGGAGTAAAGACGAGTAAAGGCATGGAATTCGGGCAGCCACCCTGAGGCCGGGCAGACATGGGGGGCGTGGGGAGTGAGTACGACCATGGATACGGATGAGCGTCCTGCCGGGACGTGGGCGACGGGCCCTACTCCGATTCCGCGACAGCTCTGGGTAGAGGAGCCGTCGACACGGAGACGGATGGCCGATCCGGTGAGAACGGCCGCGGTCAGGGCGGTGCTGATCGTCTCGCTGACCCTGATCCAGGCGATGATCGCGTTCCTGTCCACCCTGGCGGGGTCGTGGCTGGCCTTTCCGATGGTGATCAGCAGCGTGGCCAGCACGGTGGTCGCGACCTGGGGGGTGCTCGACGTGTGGGTGACCCGGCAGGTGTGGAACCAGCGCAACGGCGTGGTGTCGGAGCCCAGCAGCAGTGCCCGGCAGCTGCGGCGCGAGCGTCGCAGGGCAAGGCGAGTGGCCAAGGCCGACGCTCGTCGAAGCGCGCGCATACGGCGCCGGGGGCCGGGACGGCTTTCACGGGCCTGACCGCGCCTGGCCTGGGCGTGCCTGGCCTGGGTGTATGTGCCCAGGCGGCGAGCGTTCTCAGACCCGCCGACAGGGCTTGAGTGACGCGTCCTGGGCAGGGGCGGATCGCCCTGCGGGTCCGCTGCCCGGTCCGTGGTGACCGGGCAGCGCGACCAGGCAGTTCAACGGGCGAGTTCCTCGCCGGCAACGACGTCGAGCGGGCTATCCCGATGTGGTCGAGTCGGCGCCGGATCGCTCCGCCGCTTGGTCGGCGCTCGTCGTGCTTCGGCGGAACATCCGGGTGGCGGTGATCTCGCCGTGGACCGCCTCCCTCGCAGGGTCCTGCTGGGGCAGGCCGGGGCGCAGATGCTCCTCCACACTGATGTACTTCAGACCCGCCCGGAGATCGGCGTCGTTCCGCAGCCGGATTACCAGCGGGAACTCGGCCAGCGCCGTGGTGTCGAAGAGCCCGGTCGTGTAGAGCAGTTGGACGCCCAGGGCATCCGAAACGGCTCGCTGGAGCTCCAGCAGATAGGTGGCGTTGGCCCGTCCGATGGGGTTGTCGAGGAAGAGCGTGCCCGCATGACGATGGCGGTCCCGACCGCGGTCGTTGCTGCGCAGGGCGGCCATCGTGCAGTACAGCGCGATCGCAGCGGTGAGCAACTGACCGCCGGAGAAGACATCTCCCATCTGACCGACGGGAACGCGCTCGGCACGGAGTACCGCATCGGGCTTGAGGATCTCGACCGCGATGCCCTTCGGCTCCAGGGCCGCCTGGACTCCGCGCAGCAGGAGGGACATGCCGTCCCTGCGGCCCTCGCCGTAGGCAGCCGTGGAGTTCTTCCGTACCGCCCCGCGGGTGGCCTCGTCGATGACCTCACCCAGGCGTTCGGCCAGCGTCGCCTGGTCGGGCTCTTCGAAGCGGATGCGGAGGAACTCCTGCCCCGACCACTCCCCCAGCCCTTCCGGGAGCCTGGACAGGCGTTGCGCGGAGCGAAGGGTGGCCAGCGCGGACTCCACCAGACCGCGCAGTCGGTCGACGATGGTGTCGCGGTTGCGCTCCAGCTGCTGGAGTTCGTCGGTGAGGACACGGAGCCTGGGCGCGAATGCCTCCGCCCACTTGGCCGCGTGTTCGGGCAGGGCTGCGGCCGGCAGCTCACGGATCTGCTGTCGGGCCGGGGTGCGAACCTGCTCATAGCGGGTGGAGTTGGCGTGCCGCACCAGTACATCACTGGCTTCTCGCACCGCCGCTTCGGCCGTGGAGAGATCTGCGGCGCAGCCCCGAAGGGAGCGTCGGGCCTCGGCAGCCGAGTGACGGGCCTCGGCGAGGCTGCCCGGATAGGGTTCCGGAACCTCTGTCGTCGCCTCGTCGTCGCGCTGGTCCCGCAGGAGGTCGCGCAACAGTGCTGCGGTTTCGTCGAAGCCGCCCGCGGCGTCCTCGGTGGACTGATGGGCCCGGAGCAGCCCGGAGTGGGTGTCCTTGGCCGTGGCCAAGGCGTCCGTGCGCAAGGCCAGTTCGGTGGTGGCGCTGCGCAGCAACGTCTGGGCGTGTTCCACGTCGGACGGCGCCAGATGCTCGGGGAGCTCCGTGTGGAACTCTCCGTCGGCCGGGGCCAGCCGCTCGGCCTCGCCGCGGAGCCGCCCCAGTTTCTCGCTGGCCTCCGACGCCCGCGTCTCCAACATCTGCACCAGTGACTCCGCTCGGGAGGCTGCTGCCTGACGGGAGGGTCCGTCCGCGCCGTCGGTTGCCTCCAGGAGTTGGGCGGCTCGGGTGCGGACCTTGTTGGTCAGTCGGTCCAGCTCCGCGAGTGCGGCACTCTCGTCGCTCTCGGCGCGGGCCTGTTCGGCACGGAGGTCGGCGCCGACTCCCACCTTCTCGTACAGCTGTGAGGCGGTGCGGTACGCCTCGCGCAGGTCGGGCAACGCCGCCCGGGGGACCTCCGGATCGGGCTGGGGGAGGTTCTCGGGCGCTCCGGCGATCTCGGCGCGCTCGGCGCGCAGCGCTCGGGCCGTTCGGCGGGCGTCGTCGCCCGCCCGCTGGGCTCCTCGGCGGTCCTCGTCCGCTGCTTTCGCCCGCTCCAGGCAGACCGCGCCCCGGGCTTCGGACTCGGCTGCCTCGTCGGCCAGTTCACGCAGTTTGACCTGCCAGCCCGCGCGCTCCCTGAGGCGGAAGGCGAGTCCGGCGAGGGCGTCTGCCACCCGGCGGGCGCGTTGGGCTGCTTCCTGGCGCTCCTCGCGCACCCGGGCCGCGTCCGCGGCGGCCTCCTCGCTCTCCGTCCGTACCGTGCGGGCTTCGGTCAGTTCCGCCCGGGCGGCCTCGGCGGCTTGGCGAGCGGCCCGGCTCCGGTCCGCGAGTTCGGCGAGCATCCCGGGTGGGCAGTCGGCCCGCCAGGAGGCGAGGCGTGCCGCGATGGATCGGTCGCCCGCAAGTCGGGCGGCGAGGGTTCTGATCTCCTCGTCGCGTGCCGTCGCCCGAGCCCGAAGGGCGTGCCGTTCCTCGTCCGCGGCGTGTTCGTCGTGCATGGCCGGGTTCGGGGGAACGAGGAACACGCTGTCCGAGCCCGAGCCCGAGTCGTCGTGGGCACCGGGTGGGGGTACGGGGGCGAGAAGGGCGGCGGCGGTACCGACGGCCACGGTCGAGCGGGGCAGCAGCGCCGCACCGCTGAGGACTTCACGGGCCCGCTGGTGTGATGCGGGGTCGGTGATGACGACGCCGTCGACCAGTTCGGGGCGGGCGGCGAGGACGGCGGCGTGGTCGCTGGGGTCGACCGCTTGGGCGAGATAGCGCCAGCCGGGCAGGGCGGGGATGCCGTGCTCTCCCAGGTACTCGACCGTGGCCAGCACATCCGGGCCGGGCGGCAGCAGACCGCCGTCGCCGAGTGCGGCGAGGATGCGGGTGTCGTCGGCTGCTGCGGTGCGCAGGTCGAAGAGCTGCCGCTCGGCGGAGGATACGTGCTGGTCGAGGAGGTCGCGCAGGTCTTCCGCGTAGCGATCGAGCTCCTCCGCGGAGAGTGGGCCTTCGGTCGGACGCCGCGCAGGCCGGGCGGCGTCTTCGGCACGGTGCTGCGGGGGCGCGGGGCGGGAGCCACCGGGAGGCGTGGAGGGTTGGAGTCCACGGGGTGCGGCCGGTTCGGACTCGACTTGCAGTTCCTCGGCAGGGCAGGCTTCGCCGTCGGCATCGCCGACCGACGCGGTCGGCTCGTCCGTGGGGGGTTCCGGTTCGCTGTCGTGCCGTGCGGGCGCGGCAGGAGTCGTCCCCGGATCGGGGGCCTCGGCGGTGTTGACGCCGTCGCCGCGGTCCGGCTCCGAGGCGGTCGGGCCGTGGGGCAACGCCCCTTCGGGCTCCGTTGCGTCGTCGACCCGTGCATGGACGGCGCCCGGTTTGCGGCCCTCTGCCGCAATGCTGCCCCTGCGCGGTGAGGGGACGGGTGGGGCGGCGGCCGACGGAGGAAGGCCGAGCAGGGCGGCCAGTCGGCCGTCCTCGGCGATGGACGTTGCGGCCCGGTACTCCGCTTGGTAGGCGTTCTCCGCGGCACGGGCGGCGTCGGCGGCGCGGGCCGCGGCCAACTCGGCACGAGCCTCATCGGCTGCTGCTTCCCGCGCTCGATCGGCCGTCGTCCGGCCGGTCTCGCGTGCGACATCCCACGCTGCGACCGCGGACTTCTCCGCGTCGCTCGCGGCGAGGGCCGCCCGTGCCGGATCGGCGTCGGGTGCCGTGTCGTCGAGCCATCCGGCCCGTACCGCTTCCGTCGTCTCCTGTTCGACCTCGGTCAGGCGCTGGCGCAGATGACCGATCTCGCTGCGGGCCCGCTGGGTTTCGGTGGCGGCGGCGGTCGCGTCCCGGTGCGCCGCCTCTCCCAGTTCCTGGAGGCCGCTGGCGCGCTCCTCCTGTTCGGCGGCGACCTGTTCGCCGGCCTCCGCCGCGGAGTGCAGGGCCCGTACGAGGTCGGCCGCGGCCCTGGCCCGTGCCGCGAGGGCAGGGGCCGCATCGCGCTCGGCCTCCTGGATGGCTGCGGCGACCCTTGCTGCGCGATCCGCTGCGGCACGGTGACGCAGAACGGACTCGGCGGCCTGCCAGGCGGCGGACAGGGTCCGGGCGTCACTGAGTTCGCGGCGCTGCGCAGCGGCACCCTTCTCGGCAACCGTCAGGGCCAGGGACGCATGGCGGTAGGCCAGTTCCGCTGCGATGAGTGCGCTTCGGCCGCGCTCCCGTTCGGCGTCGGTGACGGTGTGCGCGGCTGCGGTGACCTGATCGGCGAGGTCGGCCGTGCGGGAGCGCTCCTCACCGGCACGAGCCGACAGCCGCCGCGCGAGGGTACGGGTGCGTCGCTCGGAGCCCGTGTGGATGTCGCGGGCCCGGCCCCGCGCCTCGGCGGCGGTCACGATCCGGCCGAGGAGATCGACGGACCCCGCAGTGAAGTCCCGTTCGGCGGTGAGCTCGGCACGGCGGCCGAGCTTGTTGCCGAAGCCGCTGACGAGGTCGGCGAGCCCGTCGGTGTCCCGGGTGTCGGTGACGGCGCGCAGCAGGAGATCGGTGAAGTCGGAGTCCTTCTTCACGGCGAAGAGACCGGCCGCCTCGCCCTCGTCCGCATTCATCTCACGCTGGTAGCGGAAGAGTTCCGGGTCGAGACCGAGGTCTCCGAGGTGTTCGTTCCAGCGGTCGTGGATCTCCTCCCAGGAGACCTCCAGGTGGGGATACGCCTTGCCTGCCTCGGTGATGGCGTCGCGGAAGCCCTTCATCGTGCGGCGGCGGCCACGGGCGGCGGACGCCCCCTCTGACGGGGGACGCATCGCCGTTGACTCGGCGACCGGAAGCGAATCGAGGCTCAGCCCGGGACCGGGGCGGAAGGAGTACCACGCTTCGGCGAACTTGCGCGGGTCGTTGGAGACCTGGCGGCCCCGCCACTCGCTGACCTTGCCCACGACGATCAGTTCCCCGGTCAGCGTGTGCTGCCACTCCAGGGCGACGTGACCGCAGTCGTCAGCGAGCAGGAACTTGCGCAGCACGCCGGAACTGGCGCCGCCGAGGGTGTTGCGGTGCCCTGGCAGCATCACCGAGAAGATCAGTTTGAGGAGGACGGACTTGCCTCCGCCGTTCTCCAGGAAGAGGACACCGGCCGGGGCCGGGCGCCGGGGCGGGCCGACGGGCTCCTCCTCGAAGAACTCCGCCTGGGTGGGCGCGGGGTGGGGCACCGGCGCGCCCACTCCTCGCAGGTCCAGCACGGTGTCGGCGTAGCGCGCACCGGCGGGCCCGATGGAGTAGAGGCGAACGCGGGACAGCTCGTACATGGCGGCGGACTCTCGTGGTTGGCAGGCCGGGTGGGGGGACGGTGCGGCGGACGGTGCGGGGCGGTCAGCTGTGGAACGGGAGGCCGGCGTCGGCCACCAGCTCAAGATCGTCGGCGTCCGACGGGGGGAGCAGGGTGGCGCTGCCGTCGCTGACGGGGACCACGCCGAGCTCCAGCAGTTCGGCCATGGCGGCGCTGCCCGCCATGTCACGCACCTGGAGTTGATAGCGGGCGGTGGTGCGGTAGGTGCCTCCGGCGTCATCCCCGGTGCGCTGGAGGAAGCCGGACTCCGTGAGGAAGGCCACTGCCTTGCCGATGATCCCGGTGGTCGAGCCGGCGAGTCTGCGCGCGTCCTTGGTGGCTCCGGTGGCACTGCGGCGGGTGTAGATGCGCCAGGCGGATTCCAGCCCCGGGGCGTCGGTGACGGGGTCGGTGTTCTCGCCGTGCTCCTCCGCGCGCTCTTCGAGACGGCGGCACGCCTGACGTACGAAGGCTTCCACTCCGTACACGCTGATGCGTCCGATGTATCCGTCGTCGGCGAGGTCTTCGGGCCGGGGGAACGCCAGGGCCGCGACCGCGAGATGGGCCAGGCCGTGGAGGAAACGGTCTGCGGACTCCGCGGATGCGCGTCGGGCGTACTCGCCCATGCGGACGGCGAAGACGGAGTCCTCTGCTGCGGCCAGGGCCATGCCGGCCCGGGAGGAGACTTCGAGCACGATCAGTCCGAGGCCGGTGGCCACCGCGTCGGCGAGCCGGGCGAAGGCGGGGTCTTCCCGGTAGCGCCTCAGCAGTTCGGCGTACTCAGCGTCGCGGGCGGGCACCAGTTTGGGCTGGAGCCCGCAGGAGACGAGCCGGGCGGCGTCGGCCGCGTCGGCGGGAGTGATCCTCGCCGGGCCGTCGTGCGCGGTGTGAGCGGTGTTCGAGGGGGCGTCACCGCTGTCCGGGGCACGCCAGGGATCGCGCTCGGCGTGGTGGTCGGTCACTGCGGGGGCTCCTCGTGGCGGAGAGATGGGTGGGGCGGGCGGGGCTGCTGACGGGATCTCGGCGGTCGACATCTGCGGCGGGCCTTCGAGGCCGGGCACTGCGCCGCGTCGGCGGTGACGGTCATGGGTGTCGGCAACGCCTGCGGTACGGGCGGACGCAGGGGGTGGCGCCTGGCGCTGACAGCTTCCGAGTGGGCGAGCGTCCCGGGTAGGCCGATCACGCGGCCTCCGTACGGTCCGCGGCCATGCCGGCCGCGTCCAGGAGGGCGGTGCCGACGATGAGATCAGCGCCACCGAACTCCGGATCGTCGAGTTCGGTGCCGTCGTCCACGGCGAACAGCAGCCGCTCCTCACCCTGGCGATAGGCCGTGCCGACGGGCGGGCTCGCCGCATGGACGGCCAGGAGGGCGACCAGATAGGGCAGTTCGGGATCGATGGCCCGCGCTTCGGCGAGCAGGCCCGAGAGCCGGCGCGGGGCGTCGTGTTCGAGGTCGAGCAGTTGCAGGGCGCTGGCCAGTTGGTCGTCGCTGAACCGGCTGTCGTCGGGGGTTGCGATGAGATCGGGCTCGGGCATCTCCGCGCCGAGGTGCTCGCGCTCGACGGGCGGGGTGAGCAGCAGGTCGACCAGATCTCCCAGCCTCGCGGACGAGGGGGTGCGCAGTCCGGCGCCCCCGGCGAAGAAGGCGTCCGTGACCCGGATCGCAGACCGGAGCGGGAGCGGCAGCAGCGGTGCCATCAACTGGCCGTAGAGGTCGAGGCCGGTGTGTGCGGTGGGGCGGGCGAACGCCTGTCGGTCCTGCTCGGCGCGGAACAGCGGGCCGGCTTCCAGCAGCCGGGCTTGGAGCTGGGTGTGTCGACGGATGCAGTCCTTGACGATGTCGACCAGTTCGGCGGCGCGGCGCTTGTGCTCGGGCTCCTCGGCCTCGTCTCGCGCCTTGCGGATGTTCGTCAGGATGGCGTTCTCGTGGCGGTAGCGGTCGGCGACGTGATCGAGTGCTTCGGCGATCATGTCGGGCACGGCGTTCAACCAGTCGACGGCACGGACGTTCCTCCGGGTGGACTCCAGCGTGCGCCGAAGGGTTTCGGCGTACTGGACCGTGCGGTAACGGGCCTGCTCGGCGGCGAGTTGGGCATCGGCGAGCTTGCCGCGGCTGATGAGGACCTCCAGCTTGACCTCGGCCGCGATCTGCGCGCTGGTGACGTCGGTGTCGAGGGCGCCGACGAGGACGTTGACCGCTTCGTCGGTGGTGCGGAGATAGACGCCGCCACCGGGGCCGGGTACCTCCTCGATCAGCTTGAAGTCGTAGTCCCTGCGGATGTACGCGCCGTCCGCGCCGAAGGTGCCGTACACGGCGCGGAATCCGCGATCGACACTGCCCACGTTGATCAGGTTCTCCAGGACCCAGCGGGCGACGCGCTCGTGCTCGACCGCAGGTCGCCCGGGTGCCTGTGCGGCCACTCTGGGCAGGAGTCTGGCCACTATCTGGTCGTGGTCGGCGCCGGTGTCGAAGTCCATGTGGAGGGTCACGAGGTCGATGGAGGCGAGGGCCACCTCCGCCATCGAGTAGACCGTGTACTCGCCCGCGAGATTGGCCTTGCGGGTGTCGAGGTCGTGGAGCGGGGCGGTGCAGGCGAGCGCGCGCAGCCGCCGCGCGAGCCCTTCGTCGGCGGCCGGGCCCGGTGCGGGCCGCGGCCCCGCGCTGAGCTGGGGCGGAACGAGGTCCGTCGGGGCTGGCGAAGTCACGCTGCACAGACTAGGTCCTCGCACTGACAACGGTCGAAACGGCGCAGAGCGACCGCTGTCGCCGTTGGAGAACCGGTGAGGGTGGGGGATCGGGTTCGGAAGCCCCCGCCCGGCTGCCGGTGGCTATGCGTCGTCGCCTTCGCCCGCCAGTCGGCCGTAGGTCTCGACCATGCGGGCGCGCGACTCGTGCAGATAGGCGGCGAGCAGCCGTTCCGCCGCGGTCAGGTCGCCGGCCCTGAGGGCTTCCAGTATCGCGCGGTTGCGGACGAGGAAGGGCTGGTGGAGTTCGCGCGGGTTGTCGACCGCGTGGAAGGCGAGCCGGAGTTCGGCCAGCACACTGCGCATGAGTTCGTCGGTGCGGGCGCTGCCCGCGAGGGCGACCAACTCGCGGTGGAAGTGGATGTTGGCGGTGGACACGCCCGTCCAGTCGTGCTCGCGCTCGGCCCGCTCACCGCCGCTGACGGCCTCGTCGAGCCGGTCGAGGGCGTACGGCGGCTCCCCCAGCCCATGGACCACAGCACACTCGACGAGCTGACGGGTGCGGTAGATGTCAACGACGTCCTGAACGGCGAGCATCCGGACGAAGACGCCCCGGTTGAGTTCGTGCACCAGGAGCCGTTCGTGGGTGAGCAGCCGAAATGCCTCCCGCAGGGTATTGCGGGAGACGCCGAGCGCCTTGCCGATGGCGTCTTCGGAGAGCCTCTCACCGGGCGGGAAGTACCCCTCGGCGATACGCGTCCGCAGGATGTCCGCGACCCGCTCGGCCGTGCTCGTGCGCCCCAACAGGGCCCGGTCGTCGGCGAGTCCGCCCGCGCCCGCCGGGCCGGTCGTGGCTGCCGGGCCACTGGAGGTTTTGGCGTGGGCCACCGCGTCACTGCGGCCGAGCGCCTCGGCCCGCTTGCTGCCCGGATCCTTGACGCCCACGACGCCCCTCCCTGTTCGCGTCGACCACCGGGCCGACTGTGGGGTCCCATCGTAGAAGGGGTCCCATCGTAGAACGAAGAACGGGACGACAAACCTCTTGTCGGATCGTTCAACGATCCTCTACCTTAAGGAGCGTTGGTTCCATCGGGGGCACCATCTCTCCTTTTCTGCGAGGTATGGATGAGCACGATTCAGGCAGGGCCGCACCAGGACGATTTACGCGAGGACGGCGGAGTCTCCGGCTTACTGAAAGCGCTTGCTCACCGCCTTCGAAGGCGTGTCCGGCGGCCATGTCCCTCCCTGCGAGGAGCTCTGCCCGACCGACGTGCGGGGCATCAGACAGGGAGTCACCACCAACAGCGGTCGGTGGTGGAGGTCGTTCTTCACGGCCTCGGACGGATTCCTCTCGGACGGCCGGGGAGCGGGCCGCGCTCTCGCTCTGCTCCGCTGACTGCGATCCCGCCGCGCTGGCGCTCGTCGGAGTGCCCGAGGCACCGGGCGAGGAACTGTGGCGAACCAGACCCTGAGTTCCCGCCTGCGGACACCCTTCCCGGGGGCATGTTTCCAAAGACGGTCCGTACGGGCGGCGGTAGCGCGCGGCCCGAGGCCGCGAGAGCAGAGGAGGGGCACATGACCTGGGCGTCCATCGACCTCAACGCCGACCTGGGCGAAGGCTTCGGCCCATGGCAACTGACCGACGACGAGAGCCTGCTGTCCGTCGTCACCAGCGCCAATGTGGCCTGTGGGTTCCATGCCGGCGACGCGTCGACCATGCGGCGCGTCTGCCGGCTCGCGGCGGAGCGGTCCGTACGCATCGGCGCACAGGTCTCCTACCGCGATCTGGCGGGGTTCGGCCGTCGCGCCATGGACGTTCCACCGGATGAACTGGCCGCGGAGATCGCCTATCAGATCGGGGCTCTGGAGGTGTTCGCCCGTGCTGCCGGTGCACGGGTCTCGTACGTCAAACCCCATGGCGCCCTCTACAACCGAGTCGTCCACGACGAGGAGCAGGCCGCGGCTGTCGTGGAAGGCGTACGGCTGACGGGCGAGAGGCTGCCCCTGCTGGGACTGCCGGGCTCCAAGCTGCACGACCTGGCCGAGAAGGCGGGGCTGCCCGCGATATCCGAGGCGTTCGCGGACCGGGCGTACACCGCTGAGGGCACGCTGGTGCCGCGTGGTGAGGAAGGAGCGGTCATCAGTGGAGGACCGGAGGTCGTCGAACGCTCGGTGGGCATGGCGAGGTTCGGTGTGGTGATCTCCCGGTGCGGCCGGTCCGTTCCGGTGCGGGCGCGTTCACTCTGTGTGCACGGGGACACTCCGGGTGCCGTCACGCTGGCACGCCAGGTGCGCAGACAACTGGAGAACGTGGGCGTGCGCGTGGAGTCGTTCGTATGAGGGTCCTTCCCGTGGGTGATCGCGCCCTGCTCATCGAGGTCTCGGACGGCGAGGAGGCCGGGGCCCTCCACGCAGAGCTGCTCAGGCGCCGAGCGAGGGGGGCGCTTCCTCCGGTGGACGAGATCGTGCCGGCGGCACGGACCGTACTGCTCGACGGTCTGGACGATCCCGAGCAGTTGGCGCGCGCGTTGCCCGACTGGGAGATCCCGCCGGTGCAGGCCAGCACGGCAGAGGTGCTGGAGGTGCCCGTACGGTACGACGGCCCGGATCTGGTCGAGGTGGCGGCCCGGTGGAAAGTCACGCCGGACGAGGTCGCCGCGGTGCACTCGGCGGTCGAGTTCCGTGTCGCCTTCTGCGGGTTCGCCCCCGGCTTCGGCTATCTGACCGGGCTGCCGGAAGATCTTTCGGTACCGCGCAGGGCCACCCCGCGCACGACCGTGCCGGCCGGGTCGGTTGCCCTGGCCGGGCCCTACACCGGCATCTATCCCCGTGCCTCGCCGGGCGGCTGGCAGGTGATCGGCCGGACGGACATGGAGCTCTGGGAGCCGGCTCGTCAGCCTGCAGCACTGCTCGCGCCCGGGGCGAGGGTCCGCTTCATCGTGGAGCGACGATGACGGACCGAGCCTTGGCCGTGGTGCGCGCTGGTGCGCTCACCACCGTGCAGGACCTGGGGCGGCCTGGCCATGCCCATCTGGGAGTTCCCCGCTCCGGAGCTCTGGATGGTGACACCGCCCGGCTCCTCAATCGGCTGGTGGGCAATACGGAGGGCTCGGCGGTCCTGGAGACCACGCTCACGGGATGTGCCGTGAGACCGCGGCGCTCAGTGACCATCGCCGTGGGCGGGGCGCCCTGCACGGTCACCGTCGAGGGGCGTCCGGTGGCTTGGGGAGCCCCCGTGCAGGTACCCGCGGGGGCCCTGATCGAGACGGGGTGGGCCCGGGCCGGAGTACGTACATATCTGGCCTTCGATGGCGGTATAGCGGTGGAACGCATACTCGGCAGCCGCTCCACCGATCTGCTGTCCGGGCTCGGCCCACCTCCTCTGACCGATGGGAGTGTTCTCCCCCTCGGCACCGCTACGAGAACTCCCATCCACGGCGACGCCCTGCCCTGGCCTGCGCCACCCCGCGAACTGGTGCTGAGGCTCAGGCTGGGACCACGGGCCGACTGGTTCACCGCCGATGCCCTTGGCACCCTGGCACGCGCCACCTATCGGGTGTCCGGGGCGAGCAATCGCATCGGCCTGCGTACCGAGGGGCCCGCTCTTCGGCGAGCGTGCGGCTCGGAGCTGCCCAGTGAGGGGGTGGTCCTCGGGGCGGTGCAGGTGCCACCGGACGGCCGCCCGGTGGTGTTCCTCGCCGACCATCCGACGACCGGGGGCTATCCGGTGGTGGGGGTGGTCGACGGCAGGGATCTGGGGGCGGCAGCTCAGGCCGCACCCGGCACCCCCATTCGGTTCGTGCCATGGGGGTGAGCCATGTACGAAAGCCCCGACCCAGGGTTCGTGAGAGGAGCCGCACCCGCCCGGCCACACGGTTCTGAACCGCGCCCAAGGCGGTGACCGGCGGCCCGTACCGTCCGATCACCCACATCACGGATGACCTGCTCCGCAGCGTCCCGTCCTGCGACCAACAGCAGAACGGCGACGAGGATCCGCTCCTCGTCATGCTGCGCTCCGCCGGTCGCGCCGAAGTCCGCGAGCAACTGCGCACCCAGGTCTGCTCGGGGTATGTCCAGGACCTCACCGAGCGACTCGATGGCGAGCGGCTCAAGGGTGAGTGTCCTCCTGCTCCCCGTACCCCCCGCCGCCCGGAGTCTCGATGACCAGGACGTCCTCGCGCCCCATCTCGACCGAGTCGACCCCCGCCAACCGGGCCGCCGAGCCGTCAGCGCGCCGCACCCAGTTCCTGCCCAGCGCGCCCGGCCCCCCGCCCGCCATGCCGTACGGAGCCACCCGGCGGTGCCCGGTGAGCAGCGTCGCCGTCATGGGTTCGAGGAAGCGGATGCACCGGACCACCCCCCTGCCGCCGCGCCAGCGACCGGTGCCGCCGCTGCCCTCGCGTACCGCGAAGGAGTCGACCCGCACCGGGTAACGCCATTCCAGGACTTCGGGGTCGGTGAGCCGTGAGTTGGTCATATGGGTCTGCACCGCATCGGCCCCGTCGAAGCCCTCCCCCGCCCCCGAGCCGCTGGCGACCGTCTCGTAGTACTGCACCCGGTCGTTGCCGAAGGTCAGGTTGTTCATGGTGCCCGACCCTTCGGCCTGGACGGCGAGGGCCGCGTACAGCGCACCGGTGACGGCCTGCGAGGTCTCGACGTTTCCGGCCACGGTCGCCGCGGGATAGGAGGGGGCCAGCATCGAGCCCGGTGGCACCCGTACCTCGACCGGCTCCAGACAGCCGCTGTTGAGCGGAATGTCCTCCCCGACCAGGGTCCTCAGAACGTAGAGGACTGCCGCCATGACCACGGAGGTGGGGGCGTTGGCATTGCCCGACCGCTGCGGTGAGGTGCCGGCGAAGTCGAGGACGGCGGAGCGCTCGTCGCGGTTGACGCTTACGGCGATCTGGATGATCGAACCGTCGTCGGTCTCATAGCGGTAGTCGCCCTCGCGCAGTCCGGCGATGATCCGGCGCACGGATTCCTCGGCGTTGTTCCGCACGTGCCGCATGTAGGCGTGTACGACGTCGAGCCCGAACTCGTCCACCGCACGCGCCAGTTCCTCGATGCCCTTCTCATTGGCGGCGATCTGGGCACGGAGGTCGGCGATGTTGACGTCGGGTGCGCGGGATGGGTGGGGGGCTTCGCCCAGCAGCCGACGGGTCTCCCGTTCCCGCAGCCGGCCGTCTCGTACGAGCAGCCAGTTGTCGAAGAGGACGCCCTCCTCGTCGATGGTCCGGCTGAAGGCGGGCATGGAACCCGGGGTGATGCCGCCGATTTCGGCGTGGTGACCGCGCGAGGCCACCAGGAAGCGCAGTTGCCCTTCGGTGAAGGCGGGGGTCACGACGGTCACATCGGGCAGATGGGTGCCGCCGTGATAGGGGTCGTTGATCGCGTAGACATCGCCGGGCCGCATCGTGCCCTCGTTGCGGCGCAGCACCTCCTTGATCGACTCCCCCATCGAGCCCAGGTGTACGGGGATGTGGGGGGCGTTGGCGATGAGATTGCCTTCGGGATCGAACAGGGCGCAGGAGAAGTCGAGCCGTTCCTTGATGTTGACGGAGTGCGCGGTGTTCTCCAGTCGTACGCCCATCTGCTCGGCGATGGCCATGAAGAGGTTGTTGAACACTTCCAGGAGAACCGGGTCGGCGTCGGTGCCCGCGGCGGTTCTCGGTGGCCGGGGTCGTACCCGGGTCACGATCAGTTCGCCGGTGCCCCGGGCCTCGGCCTGCCAGTCGGGGTCGACCACGGTGGTGGCATCGGGCTCGGCGATGATCGCGGGTCCCGTCACGGTGTCCCCGGGGCCCAGCGCCGTGCGGTGGTGGAGGGGCACTCTCCGCACAGCACCCGCCACGTACATGTCGACTCTCGCGTCGGGTGTGACAGCGGTCTGCGTCTCCTGTACGAGCGGTTCGCCGTGCTCGCCTGCGGTGCCCACCGCTTCGACCGAGACCGCTTCCACCACCAGGGATGTGTCCATCGTGAACCCGTAGCGGGTGCGGTGGAGGGCGGTGAAGGACTCGGCCATGGCGGTGGCGGCGTCCAGCGGTACGGGCAGGGCGGTGTCCGTACCGGCGTAGCGGACAAGTACGCGCGTACGGGTGGTGATGGCGGTGTCGGGGAGGTGGTCGGCGGTCAGGTCCGCGTGGGCCTGCTCGGCGAGTTCGGCGCTGAGGGCGCGGACGCGGGCGGTCGTGGTGTCGTCGAGTTCCGCTTCCACGGAGCGTTCGCGCATGGCGGTGGCGTCGGCCAGGCCGATTCCGTATGCGGAGAGGACTCCGGCGAGCGGTGGCACGATCACCGTGGTGATACCGAGGGCGTCGGCGACCGCGCAGGCGTGCTGGCCGCCCGCGCCGCCGAAGGAGTTCAGGGCGTAGCGGGTGATGTCGTGTCCGCGCTGGACGGAGATCTTCTTGACCGCGTGGGCCATGTTGAGCACGGCGATCTCGACGAATCCCTCGGCGACCGCCTCGGGGGTGGGGGCGCTGTCGGTCTCCTCGTCCACCCGCCGGGCGAGTTCGGCGAAGCGTTCCCGTACGGTGTCCGCGTCCAGGGGCTGGTCGCCGTCCGGTCCGAAGACGGCCGGGAAGTGGTCGGGTTGGATGCGTCCGAGCATCACCTGGGCGTCGGTGACGGTGAGCGGACCGCCCCTGCGGTAGCAGGCGGGGCCGGGCGACGCTCCCGCGGAGTCGGGGCCGACCCGGTAGCGGCGTCCGTCGAAGTGGAGGACGGAACCGCCGCCGGCGGCGACCGTGTGGATGCTCATCATGGGCGCGCGCATCCGTACGCCGGCGACCTGGGTGCCCAGTTCGCGTTCGAACTCGCCCGCGTAGTGGGAGACGTCGGTGGACGTTCCCCCCATGTCGAAGCCGATGACCCGGGGGAAGCCGGCTCGGGCTGCGGTGCGGGCCATGCCGACGACGCCTCCGGCGGGCCCCGAGAGCACCGCGTCCTTGCCGCGGAAGTGGGCCGCCTCGCGCAGCCCGCCGTTGGACTGGAGGAACATCAGCCGGATGCCGCGGAGTTCGGTGGCCACTTCGTCCACGTAACGCCGCAGGATCGGCGAGAGATAGGCGTCGACGACGGTGGTGTCGCCGCGGGGGATCAGTTTGATCAGAGGGCTGACCTCGTGGGAGCAGCTGATCTGGGGGAATCCGGCGTCCCGGGCGGCGCTGGCGATGCGCGCCTCGTGCTCCGGGTGCCTGTAGCCGTGCATGAGGACGATCGCAACGCTGTCGAACCCGTCGGCGCGGGCCGCGCGAAGCCGTTCGACGACGGTCGGCAGATCGAGGGGGCGTACGACCGTGCCATGTGCGTCGATGCGTTCGGGGACCTCGATGACGCGCTCGTACACCGCCTCCGGCAAGACGATCTTGCGGTCGAAGATACGCGGGCGGTTCTGGTAGGCGATGCGCAGGGCGTCCTTGAAGCCCTCGGTGATGATCAGGACGGTGGGTTCGCCTGCTCGCTCCAGCAGGGCGTTGGTGGCGACGGTCGTCCCCATCTTGACGACGGTGACGCGGTCGGTGGGCACGGGCGTCCCGGGGGCGAGGTCGAGGAGTGCACGGATGCCTGCGACGGCCGCGTCCGGGTACCGCTCGGGGTCGTGGGAGAGGAGTTTTCGGGTGACGAGCCGTCCGTCGGGACGTTTGCCGACGATGTCGGTGAAGGTGCCGCCGCGGTCGATCCAGAACTCCCAGCGCCCGTTCATCCTCCCATTCTGGCAAGGGGAAGGGCAGGGGACGCGGTGGCGCCCGGCGCATACGGCCAGGTGGAGGGCGTTCGGTGGGCTCGGGTGCGATGTCGGGGGCGCGCTCCCGGGCGTGTCCGCCGTTCCACAGCCATGGGGCCGTGAACAGCGGACACGCCCGGGGAGGACGGTCACGCCCGGGGAAGACGGTCAGACGACGGGTGCGTCCGGGCCGATCCGGCTGCGTACCGCCGTCTGGACTTCGGCTTCCTCGGCCGGGTCGGCGGCCAGTCGGCGCAGTCGTTCGGCGACCCGCACATCGCCGGTCTCGGCGTGCAGCGCTGCGACCTCGCGAGTGGTCTCCTCGCAGTCCCACAGGCATTCGACCGCGAACCCGGTGGGGAAGGAACCGTCCGTCGCGGCCAGTGCACGGGCCGCGCGCCCGCGCAATTGGGAGGAGGCGGTCTCGCGGTAGATGTGACGCAGCACGGGAGCGGCACAGGTGATGCCCAGCCTTCCGCTGCCGTCGACGAGGGTCCACAACATGGGTGCGTCGGGCCCGTCGGTCCGTACGGTCTCGCGCAGGGCGCCGAGGACGAGGGCGTCGTCACTGGCACCGCCTCGGCAGGCGAGGACGCCGGCTGCGGACTTCCCGAGTGCGTCCGGGCGGTGTATCCAGGTCCGCGCCCGGCTCACCACCTCCGGACCGCACATGCGCTCGAATGCCGCGGTCGCGGCTTCGGAGACGGTGCGGGAGCCATGGGAGACCGCGGCCTCGATGAGGTCGAGCACCGCGGGGTCGGACGATTCCGCGAGGTGGTGCAGGGCTGTGCAGCGGGCACCGTCGGAGCCGCTGCGGGCAGCGTCCAGGATGGCGGCGCGGTCGTCAGCGCCGGCGACCGCGGACAGGCAGCGCGCCGCGGGCACGTGCAGTGCGGTGCCGCGCTCCAGACCTTGTTCGGCCCAGTCGAACACGGCTTGCACGCTCCAGCCGGGGCGTGGCCCGGTGGGTCGCATCTGCCGCTGCCATCGGTCGAAGGACCCGGCCTCCTGTGCGGCGCGGATGCGGGGGCCGACGCTCGCGTGGGGGTCTTCCGCCCAGAGGCGCCAGGGGCGTGGCTCGAAGGCGTCCCGGACGGTGGTGGCCAGTTCGGCGTCCCCCTCCGGGGTGCTCGGGAACCTGGCGAGGACGGGGGCCGCGAGTGAGCGCAGTCCTGCGTCGTCGTCGCGCAGGGCGAGTTCGTCGAGCGCCCAGGCCCAGTTGGCACCGCTGCGGACGTAGCGGCGCAGCAGTTGGAGGGCGTCCGCCCTCCCGTACGACGCGAGGTGACCGAGCACTGCGAGGGCGAGGCCGGTCCTGGCCTCGTCGGTGTCGCAGTGGTCGTCCACGTCGCAGAGGTGGCGCTCGATCTCCTCAAGACCGCCGTGGAGATCCAGGTAGAGGCGTGCGTAGTAGAGGGAGCGGTTCTCGACCTGCCAGTCGTGGCGCGGGTCGTGGAGCACGCAGTGGTTGAGGGCGGCGAGCGCCTCGGCGCGGGGGGCCGCGAGCGCGTGCAGCGTGCCGTCGCCGCGGCCTCTCTGCAGCAGGCCGAGCAGCGTGCCGCTCGGCGCTATGACTGGATCAAACATGGGGAAAGCCTCACATCAAGCTCTCGACGCAACCGGGGACTGGGGTGCCTAGGCCGCGCAGCAACATGTAGGGCCGCCCGTGGTCTGCTGCTTGGTGTAGAGCATTTTCCTGCCTCTCGTCGGTGGCCCCAGGGGGGAATTCTCGGTGATGTCCGAGACAGGGCCCGCCGTCATGATGACCCACCCATTTCGCCACCGCGACCACATTTACGACGCCCCTTGCGGACCCGTCCACCAGGGCCGGTCGGCGGGCTCATCGGTTGCCGAACAGCTCCAGAAGCTCTGTCTTCCCAAACATCCGCGCGGTATCCACGGCGGAGGGGGTTCCTGCGGACGGATCGGCTCCGCCGGCGAGGAGCACACGGATCACTTCGTCCTCCCCCTTGAAGACGGCTCCCGCCAGGGGGGTCTGTCCCCGGTCGTTGGGGCGGTCGGGCTCGGCGCCGCGTTCGATGAGGGCTCGGACCGCGGGGGCGTGGCCGTGGTAGGCGGCCAGCATGACGAGGGTGTCGCCGCGGTCGTTGGTGAGGTTGGCGGGGACGCCTGCGTCGATGTACGCGGCGAGGGCCTCGATCTCACCGCGCCGGGCGAGGTCGAAGACCTTGGTGGCGAGTTCGATCACCTCGGGGTCGGGAACCTCCGGGTCGGGAACCTGGGGCTCGGAAACCCTGGGCTCGGACGCCTCGGGGTCGGACGCCTCGGGGTCGGGAACCTCACTCATCGGTTGGACCGCCTCTCTCGTCCCGGCGACCACGGGGTGTGGCCGACTGCGGGTGGCTGACTGCTCGCCTTCCGAGCCCTCCGGCGCCGGGCCGGGACTCCCAGGGCCGAGGGCTCCGGGAGCAGGGGAACAGTCGTACGGACGAACACGTCAGGGTACTGCCCGCAGTGCGAGCCCAGTGAGCCCCTTCGCACTCGGACGCGGGCGCCTGTGGGTCGTCGCCCGGGCACTGTGCCCGCTGACGGCGGAGTGTGCCCCTCGGGAGAGCGTGCGCTCTCCGCCAGTGCAGTGAAATTCAGGGTTTTTCACCCATTTACACCTTTTATCGCATAGATACTTCCTGTGAGGTTGGAAGAACTCGTGGTGACTGTCCCCTTCGACCAGGAGAACCTCATGATCCTTTCCATGTCAGGTGTGGTGCTGCTCGCGATCATCGTCTTCCTCTTCTTCCGCAAGGACGGCCTCAAGGCGTCCCACGCCGTCGTCTGCGCCCTCTTCGGCTTCTTCCTCGCGGGCACCGCCATCGCCCCGAGCATCGAGGCCGGAAGCCAGAGCCTCGCGAGCCTGCTCGGCGGAATCAAGTTCTGACCTCGCCGCCCGACCCGTACCCCCGGCTGATCCCCGTATCCCCCACCCCAGCACCCCCAGGAGAACGACGTGGCCCGGCGACCGCTCCCCCGCATCCTCAGCAGCGGATCCGCGCGGATCACCCGCAGCCGGGAGATCGCCCGCACGGCCGCCGACAGCGCCACCGACGTCCTCCACCCGTTGATCGTCGTCTCGCGCGGTCTGGGGAAGCTGGCGGGGTTGGCCCGACGTAAGTGGAGCGCGACCCCCAAGGACAAACGAGGTCCCACCCTCCTGGTGGTCGCGGGGTGCGGGCTGGCGGTCGCGCTCGTCCCCTACGGACCGGCCATGGCCCTCGTCTCGGTCATGGCCGCGGCGGCCTGGCAGGGGCGAGGGAGCAGCACGGTCAAGACCGGCCCCGACGAAGCCGAGGCCGGTCGGCTCACCGCGCTGTACGAGGCACTCGTGCCCTACTTCTCGACGGCCGACGACCCAGCGCCCCGCTACGCCCACGGCGGTGCCTGGACCGAGGTCTTCCACGACTACGCCTTCGACGACGACGGCCGGCTGACCGGGGTCCGCATCAGCTACCCCGCGTACTTCACCGACGGCGAGGACGAGTCCCGCGCCCGCGTCGAGCAGGTGGTGCACGCCAAGTCGGGCCGCGGACGCGAGTACCGCTTCGTCTGGGACGAGGAGGGCAACGAACTGCTGATGAATGTGCTGCCTGCGCTCTCCACCTCGATCGCGGCCCAGCGGTTCATCACCGTCCCCGGTGAGACGGTGCTGGGTTTCACCGACCCGGGCGCCGTGCAGCGCACCGTGCCCGTGGTGGACGGGGACGAGACGCGCGACGCACCACCCGTGATCTGGCGCACCGGCTCCCGGTCCACCGAACCGCACCTCCTGGCGATCGGCGGCCCGGGCAGCGGGACCACCAATCTGCTGCGGTCCATCGCCCTCCAGGCACTGCCGTACGGAGACGTCCTGATCGTGGAGGGCGCGGGGGCCGGCGAGTACGCCTGTCTCCGGGGGCGTCCCGGAGTCCTCGCCGTCGAATGCGGCCTGAGCGGGGCGCTCGACACCCTCCAGTGGGCCGTCCAGGAGACCGAGCGACGACTCGTCGCCGCGGACCGCGCCCGCCAGGCCGGTCATCCCCTGCCGGATGACATCGGCCGACCGCTGTGGATCCTGGTGGACCGGCCCAGTGTCCTCGGGCACCTGGCCGCGGCCGACGGGCGTCCGGACCCCCAGGAACTCCTCACGGTTCCGCTGCGGCACGGCCGGGGCGCCAGCATCACCGTGGTGGTGGCCGAGCAGTTCGACAGCCTGGAGACCCTCAGCGAGACCGTGTGCTCCCACACGCGTGCCCGGGTCGTCCTCGGGCCGGCCGGCTTCGACGAGATCGAGGCCGTCCTCGGCACGATCCCACCCACCACACCGACCCCCGACGTACCCCCGGGGAGGGGCTATGCGCGGCTCGGGGGCGGGCCGGTGCTGCGTGTCCAGGTGCCGGCGACGCCCGATCCGTTCGACGGTACGACAAGTGACGCGCACCGGCAGGCGGTGCTCGCCCTCCTACCGGAACACCACCAACGCGCGGAACCGGTCACGGCACCGGCGGAGGGCTAGCCCCTGAACCCCGAGAGCTCTTGCCGTCCGTCGGACGCGCGAGGGGTCAGGCGACGAAGGTCCGCGGTGCTTCGGTGCCCGTGGTGACACCCGTCTCCACCAGGCGCGCCGCCGCCGCGAGTCGTGCCGCCGCCTCGTCCGCGACCGCCCCGCCGACCGTGAACGGCAGTCGTACGAAGCCCTCGAAGGCACCATCCACCCCGAACCGCGGCCCCGACGGCACCCGCACCCCCACGCGCTCGCCCACCTCGGCGAGCCGGGATCCGGAGAGCCCGCCCGTACGCACCCACAGGGTGAGCCCACCCCGCGGTACCGCGAACTCCCACGAAGGCAACTCCCTGCGCACCGCACCCACCAGGGCATCGCGGTTCTCCCGGGCCTGGGCGCGCCGCACCGCCACGGCCTCGTCCCAGTTGCCCGTGCGCATCAGCCACTGCACCGCCAACTGTTCCAGGACGGGTGTTCCGAGGTCGGCGTAGGCCCGCGCGGCGACCAGGGATCGGATCACGTCGGGGGCCGCGCGGACCCAGCCGATCCGCATGCCCGCCCAGAACGCCTTGCTCGCCGACCCGACGGTGATCACCGTGCTCCCGGCGGGGTCGAAGGCGCAGGCGGCGCGGGGCATCTCCAGGTCGTCTTCGAGATGGAGCTCGGACATGGTCTCGTCCACGATCAGTACGGTGCCGGCGGCCCGGGCGGCGTCCACGAGCCGGCGGCGCTGGTCCTCGTCGGCGAGTGCGCCCGTCGGGTTGTGGAAGTCGGCCACGACATAGGCGAGCCGGGGCGCAGCGTCCCGGAGGACCTGCTTCCAGCGGGGCAGGTCCCAGCCGCCGAGCCCTTCCTCCATCGCCACCGGCACCAACCGGGCGCCCGCCTCCCGCATCAGCTGGAGGATGTTGGCGTACGAGGGCGACTCCACGGCGATGCGTTCGCCGCGGCCGGCGAACAGATGGCAGATGGCGTCCATCGCGCCCATGGCACCGGTGGTGACCATGATCTGCTCGGGCATGGTGGGGATGCCGCGCTGGGTGTAGCGGTCGGCGAGCATTTCGCGCAGGGCTGGGATGCCGGCCGGGTAGTCGCCGTGGGTGTGCGCATAGGGAGGGAGCTCTTCGAGGGCGCCCTGGACGCTGCGGGTGAGCCAGGGTTCGGGGGCCGGGAGTGCCGCGCAACCGAGGTCGATCATGGAGCCGAGCGACTCCGGGGGCAGTGGCTCCAGTCCGCGCGCCGGCAGGGGGTTGCCGGCCGGCACCGCCGTCCAGCTGCCCGCACCCCGGCGGGACTCCAGGAAGCCCTCGGTCCGCAGGGCCTCGTACGCGGCGGCTACCGTGGTGCGGCTCACGGAGAGCGCAAGGGCCAGTTCGCGTTCCGCAGGGAGCCGGGAAGCCACCGGAACGCGCCCCTCCAGGACCAGCAGTCGGATGCCATCGGCGAGCGCGCGGTAGGCGGGGGGCTTCCGCGTGCCGGGGCCGGCCGGCCGGGGCTGCTGCGCGGCCAGTTGCCTGGCGAGCTGGGACACGCCCACCGCTGAAGTCCACTGAGTCATGGAAATCAGTCCACCTTCCTGGAATTGGCCATGGTTGCCAAGAGTTCCCCCGCCACAGAGTGTCATGAGTCAGTCCACTTCTTCCAGAGGGGCCACCGTGTCCATAGATCCAGCCGGACCCATAGGTTCCGTCGGGCCCATAGATCCCGTCGGCTCCGGAGCAGCGGCCGGGGGAAGCAAGCCCGCACGGGCCGGCTCGAACGCGGAGGGCGCCGGCGGACGTCCGGCCTCGATCCCCCGCCGACTGGTGCAGCTCTACGTCGGACTCGTCCTGTACGGGGCCAGTTCCGCCCTGCTCGTACGCGCGGGACTCGGCCTCGAACCGTGGAACGTCCTGCACCAGGGCGTCTCCGAGCGGACCGGACTGACGATCGGCACGGTGGCGATCATCGTCGGTGCCGTGGTGCTGCTGCTGTGGATCCCGATCCGACAGCGCCCGGGACTCGGCACCATCTCCAACGTGGTGGTCATCGGACTGGCGATGGACGCCACCTTGGCCGTCGTGCCGGACATCGACGCGCTGCCGGCCCAGATCGCGCTGATGGTCACCGGCATCGTGCTCAACGGCATGGCGACCGGCCTCTACATCGCGGCCCGCTTCGGCCCCGGACCGCGCGACGGACTGATGACCGGACTGCACCGGCTCACGGGACGGTCGATCCGACTGGTGCGTACGGGAATCGAGGTGGCCGTGGTCGCCACCGGTTTCCTGCTGGGCGGTTCGGTGGGCATCGGGACGGCCGCCTACGCACTGGCGATCGGTCCGCTGGCACAGCTGTTCCTCCGACTGTTCGCCGTCCCGCAACCGGGCGCGGGGACCGTGGTCGTCGCCTCCCGTTCACCTCGGCGGGCGATACTGCGACGGTGACCGAAGCGCCCCACCCCTACCTTGAGCACCCCTCGGTGCTGGCCTTCGCCCATCGCGGCGGCGCGGCCGACGGGATCGAGAACACGGCCGCCGCCTTCCGTCGCGCGGCAGGGCTCGGCTACCGCTACTTCGAGACCGATGTCCACACCACCGCCGACGGGCGGCTTGTCGCGTTCCACGACACGACTCTGGACCGCGTCACCGACGCCACGGGACGGATAGCCCGGCTGCCGTGGAGCGCGGTGCGGCACGCCCGGGTGGACGGACGGGAGCCCGTGCCGCTCTTCGAGGAGTTGCTGGAGGAGTTCCCACAGGCCCGATGGAACGTGGACGTCAAGACCGAGGCCGCGGTCCGCCCCCTGATCGACCTCGTCCGTCGGACGGGCGCCTGGGACAGGGTCTGCATCGGCTCCTTCTCGGAGCGCCGGGTGTGTCGGGCAGTGGACCTGGCAGGTCCCCGACTGGCCACTTCGTACGGCGTCCGCGGAGTGCTGGGGCTGCGGCTGGCCTCCCTCGGACTGCCCGCGCCCGTTCGTACGGGGGCGGTGTGCGTCCAGGTTCCCGAGGCGCAGAGCCGGGTACCAGTGGTGGATCGTCGCTTCGTCACCGCCGCCCACGCCCGTGGGCTCCAGGTGCACGTCTGGACGGTGAACGACCCGGATCGGATGAGAACCCTCCTCGACCTGGGTGTGGATGGCATCATGACCGATCATCTGGAGACGTTGCGCGGAGTGCTGGACGACCGGGGGGCCTGGGCCTGAATCCGTGTGTCCCGCATCGGGGAGACCAGTGAGGGGGCGCGGATGACGACGGGGAGCACCGACGGCACCGAGACGTCGACCGACTCGGACGATCCCCTCGATCCCCGCGCTCGACGGCGCGAGCAACACGGCTGGTACTTCTACGACTTCGCCTGCTCCGTCTACTCGACGAGTGTGGTGACCGTGTTCCTCGGTCCCTATCTGACCTCGGTGGCCAAGCGGGCCGCGGACGCGGACGGATTTGTGCACCCCCTGGGCATCCCCGTCCGGGCCGGCTCCCTGTTCGCGTACTCCGTCTCGCTGTCGGTGATCATCGCGGTCGTGCTGATGCCGCTCGCCGGCGCCTGGGCGGACCGGACCGGGCGGAAGAAGCCGCTGCTCGCAGTCGCCGCCTACGTGGGTGCGGCGGCGACGACGGGCATGTTCTTCCTCTCCGGCGAGCGCTATCTCCTCGGTGCGCTGCTGCTCATCGTCGCCAATGCGGCGCTGTCGGTCTCGATGGTGCTCTACAACGCCTATCTGCCCCAGATCGCCGAACCCGCCGAGCGCGACGCGGTCTCCTCGCGCGGATGGGCGTTCGGCTACACCTCGGGCGCCCTGGTGCTGATGCTGAATCTCGCCCTCTACCTGGGGCACGAGGGACTCGGCCTGTCCGAGTCATCGGCGGTACGGATCTGTCTGGCGTCGGCGGGGTTGTGGTGGGGCGCCTTCACACTGATTCCGCTACGCCGACTGCGCGACCGCCATCTCCCGCCCGGCGGGGAGGGCTCGGTCGGTTCCGGTTGGCGGCAGCTCGTCGCGACCGTCAAGGACATGCGCAGATATCCGCTGACGCTGTCGTTCCTCCTGGCCTACCTCGTCTACAACGACGGGGTGCAGACCGTGATCTCCCAGGCGTCCATCTACGGTTCCGAGGAACTGCGACTCGACCAGTCGACCCTGATCACCGCGGTGCTGCTGGTCCAGATACTCGCGGTCGTGGGCGCGCTGGGCATGGCCCGGCTCGCCAGAACCCACGGGGCGAAGCGAACGATCATGGGCTCGCTCGCCGTCTGGACCCTCATCCTGGCCGCGGCGTACTTCCTGCCCGCGCGCTCAGCCGGGTGGTTCTTCGTCCTGGCCGCGGGCATCGGTTTGGTGCTCGGCGGCAGCCAGGCACTGTCCCGCTCGCTCTTCTCCCATCTGGTTCCCCGTGGAAAGGAGGCGGAGTACTTCTCGGCCTACGAAATGAGCGACCGGGGGCTCAGCTGGCTCGGACCGCTGGTGTTCGGACTGGCCTACCAGCTGACCGGCAGCTATCGCCAGGCCATCATCTCGTTGGTGGTCTTCTTCGCCCTGGGATTCTTCCTGCTGGCGCGGGTACCCGTACGACGTGCGGTAGTGGCAGCGGGCAATCCCGTACCGGAACGGATTTAGACGTTGAAGTGAAAGGGCGGTAGTGTACGCGTTTGGCTTGCCAGGCGGACCGTTACTGCGCAGAAGGGGAAGTGAAATCTGCGGGTGACACTTTCTGTCAGATGTGACAAACCGGTCACTGGTGGGTACCCCAACGTAGGGGAAAGCAGCGGCACGACGGGCGACGCATGACCCGGAACGGGAATCTTTACGGCCGACCGGACGTTGACCGGATGACGACGACAGCGACACCTGTCCTGTGGGCGACAAGCCCGGGAGGCACGATTCATGAGTGAGCGAGCTCTCCGCGGCACGCGCCTCGTGGTTACCAGCTACGAGACGGACCGCGGCATCGATCTGGCCCCGCGCCAGGCGGTGGAGTACGCATGCCAGAACGGACATCGGTTTGAGATGCCGTTCTCGGTCGAGGCAGAGATTCCGCCGGAGTGGGAGTGCAAGGCGTGCGGCGCCCAAGCACTCTTGGTGGACGGGGACGGCCCCGAAGAGAAGAAGGGGAAGCCCGCGCGGACGCACTGGGACATGCTCATGGAGCGGCGCACCCGCGAGGAGTTGGAGGAGGTGCTGGCCGAAAGGCTGGCGGTCCTTCGCTCCGGCGCCATGAACATCGCCGTGCATCCTCGGGACAGCCGTAAGTCTGCCTGACCTGCACTGCATCGCGTACCACCGCAGCACCGAGTAACTACATCAAGCACCAAAGAGCCGTTGGCTCGTGTTCCACCCTGAGTGGGCACGGCCCGCGGCTCTTTGCGTTTCCCTCGCGGCTCTTGCGTCTCCGGCGCCCTGACCTCCCGTGCCCTGACCTCACGAGAGGGCCCCAGGGGATGAGCGCCGCTGAGAAGGGCCCAGGGGGTGGGTCCGGCTGAGGTCGATACGAAGGCCCGCTCCTCAGCAGGGCGCGTTCACGAGGTCAGCGGAGGCTGGGGGCCGGACCTGCCCGCATCGCCGGGGCCGGGGCGCCCCTGACCGGGCTGCGACTGTCCCGTGTCCTCGCGGACGACCTCGCCGGGCACGACCTTGCCGTCGGGCCGGTGGATCCTCGCCTGCTGGAAGGCGTCGCCGAGGGTGCCGGGCGATGCGGCCCGCACGCGTCGCTCCAGCGACTTCTCCACCGAACGGCGAAGGACGGACCGCACGGGCGGAATGAGCAGTACCAGCCCGAGCACGTCGGAGATCAGCCCGGGCAGCATGATCAGCAGTCCGCCGAGCATCAGGAACCCGTTGCCGTCGCTCCTGCCGGCGGGATCGCCCGGGGCGCCCGGCTGTACGGCTCCGCCTTGTTGACGCTGGATGGTCTCCGAGAGGTTGCGGAAGGCCCGTCGACCCGCTCGTTTGATGACGGCGGCCCCCAGGATGCCGCCCCCGATGAGCAGGGCCAGTACGGTCAGGCCGCCCGCCGCGTCGGCTACGAGGGTCAGCAGCCAGATCTCCAGCACCAGCCAGGCGGCCAGGGCGAGCGGAACGAAACTGCGGGCGCGGGAGCGCTTGGGGGCTGTCGGGGGCGTGGCGCCGATCGTCATGTCACCAGTGTGCCTGGCGGTTCGACGAAGCGGCGTAAGGGGGTGATCAAGAGGATCACTGCCTCCGGGAGGGAGGGTGCGGGTTCAGTTCGCGCGCGCCCCGGGGCGACTGGATCCGCTCCTGGTGTCAGAGGGTCTTGCGACCGCGCAGGCGGTTGGTCCGGTCATTGAATCCCCAGCCGGCGACGCGCCAGAGGGCCTCCACGGCGATGTTCCGATTCATCTTGGAGTCGCCGAGTTCCCGCTCGACGAAGGTGATGGGGACCTCCACCACGTGATAACCGGCGGCCACGGCGCGACGGGCGAGGTCGACCTGGAAGCAGTAGCCCTGCGAGGCGACCTCGTCGAGGCCGAGGCCCTTCAGCGTCTCCACGCGAAAGGCGCGGTAGCCGCCCGTGACGTCGCGGATGGAGAGGCCGAGGAGCAGCCGGGAGTAGGTGCTGCCGCCCCGGGAGATGAACTCGCGGTACTTGGGCCAGTTGACCACCCGACCGCCCGGCACCCAGCGCGAGCCGAGGACCAGATCGGCGCCCTTGAGCGCGGTCAGCAGCCGGGGCAGTTCCTCGGGCTGGTGGGAGCCGTCGGCGTCCATCTCGATGAGTACGCCGTAACCGTGCTCCATGCCCCAGGCGAAGCCCGCGAGATAGGCGGCACCGAGGCCCTCCTTCCCCTTCCGGTGCAGGACCTGCACCTGTGGTTCTTCGGCGGCGATCTCATCGGCGACCTTGCCGGTGCCGTCGGGGCTGTTGTCGTCGGCGACGAGGACGTCCGCATCGGGTACCGCGGCACGCACCCGGGAGACGATCTTCTTGATGTTCTCGGCCTCGTTGTAGGTCGGAATGATCACCAAGGATCTGCCGAGCGGCCCGTACCGCTTCCCCTGGGCTTCGCTGTCCCTAGCGCCGTCGTTCACTACTGCCCCTTATTCACGTCCGTGCACAGGACCCCACCATAGCGAGCGCGCCGCGCCGGCTCACGACGGCACGGACCTGGGGTGTCGTGCCCGAGGTCGTGCTGGTTCAGCGGTGCGGGTCGGCCCGGTGGCGGCAGGTGTCACCGGTGGTCCCAGGGACGGTATCGCGAATGGTGCGGATCGGGGCCCGGCGTCCTTCGGGCCGGCCTGGGACCCGCTGGCTGCGGGTCGACCGAGAGCCGTTGTCTACTGAACGCCGGACCCCATCCGGGTCGCACCAGCCGACCGGCTGAAACCTTCCCTCGCCCCCGAGGCGCGGGTGCTGGACCTGGCTCCCAGTGGCAGTGCTCCGGTGCGGCGCACTGCCCCCTGGCCCAGCGGCGTTCAGCGACTGCGTGGAGATCCCACCGGCCGGACGTCCTGTGGTGGACTCGGCCGAACCTACCCGCCCGTGGGCGCTCCATGTCAACAGTCGTGCGATCTGCGTGGTTTGCCCATTTCAGTCGAGTCGATACCGAAGATCCGCAGGTCGTGGCCGAACGTCACGGACAGTAGCGCGCCGTACGAAATGTCCGTACGTCACTCGTTCGGCCGGTTAAACACGGTCCGTCCGGAGACCACCGTGCGCAGACAGTGCGGCAGTTCACGGCCGGGAGTGAGATCGGGCAGCCCCGGGGTGCCGGAGCGCGGATCGGTGGACCAGCGCGCCACCCGGTCGTCGGGGGCCTGGACCACCAGTTCCTCGGTGCGCCACACGGCGTAGTCGGCCGGGGCTCCGGGCACCAGGACGCCGGCGTCGTCACGGCCGGCGGCCCGCCAGCCGCCGCGGGTGTGCGCGGTGAAGGCGGCGCGCACCGAGATCCGGTGCTCGGGCGTGCGGTGGAAGGCCGCGGCCCGGACGGTCCCCCATGGGTCGAGTGGGGTGACGGGGCTGTCGGAGCCGAGCGCCAGGGGCACTCCGGCGCGCAGCAGCGCGGCGAACGGATTGAGCGTGCGTGCCCGTTCGACGCCGAGTCGCTCCGCGTACATGCCCTCGTCACCGCCCCACGCGGCGTCGAAGGCGGGTTGGACGGATGCCGTGAGACCGAACTCGGCGAACGCTGCGATGGTTTCGGGCGTGAGCATCTCGGCGTGTTCGACGCGGTGGCGGGCGGCCCTGACCCGGTTGAGGCCCACCAGTTCGGCGGCGGCGCGCATCCCCTGCGTCACGGTCGTGAGCGCCGCGTCGCCGATGGCGTGGAATCCCGCCTGAAGGCCGGCCTCGGTGCACGCGACCACGTGCGCGGTGACCGTGGCCACATCGAGGTGCGCCGAGCCGGTGTGGGCGTCGGCGTCGGCGTCGGCGTAGGGGGCGTGTAGGCAGGCGGTGTGGGAACCGAGGGAACCGTCGACGAACAGGTCTCCCGCCGCGCCCACGGCTCCGAGTTCCCGGATGCGCTGAGCACCCTTCGCATCCGCGATGCGCTCGGCCCAGTAGCCGACGACCCGCGGTCCCGTTCCCTCGGCGGCCTGGGCGAGGAGGGCGGTGAAGTCCTCCTCGTCGGAGATGTCGGGGCCCGCGCACTCGTGGAGGGTGCCGATGCCGAGGGAGGCCGCGTGCTCCAGCGCGGCCCGCTGCGCCGCGGCGCGCTGCGCGGGACTGACTGCCTCGTGGGCGGCGGCTCGTACGGCGTGGTGGGCGGCGGCGGTGAGCGGTTCGTCGGGGCGGTAGCCGGGCAGGCCCGTGACCTCGGGGACGAGGTCGAGCAGGGCGGTGGTGACGACGGCCGAGTGCACGTCGATGCGGGTCAGGTACAGGGGCCGGCCGCCGGTGGCGGCGTCGAGTTCGGCGCGGCTGGGGTGACGCCGCTCGGGCCAGCGTGCGGCGTCCCAGCCGTGGCCGAGGAGGACCTTGTCCGCGGGGTGCGCGGTGCTGTGGTCCCGTACCAGCCGCAGGGCGTCGGACAGGGTGCCGGCCTCGGACAGATCGAGTCCGGTGAGGGCGAGCCCGGTGGCGGTGGTGTGCACGTGTGCGTCGGTGAACGCGGGGGTGACCAAGGCGCCTTCGAGGTGGACGACCTCGTCGACGCCATCGGCAAAGGCGTCGGCGGCGCCTTCGGATCCCACCCAGGCGACGTGGCCCCGCTCGATGACCATCGCGGTGGCGAAGGGGTCGGCCGGGCTGTGGACTTCCCCGCCGCGCAGCAGGGTGGTGCGCTGTGCGCCGGGGGCGGTCGTGCTCTCGCTCATGGGGCCAGCCTAGGCACTGGCGTCAGATGCGCGGTGGACGGGCTTCGTAGGGAGTGGAGAGGACGACCGTGGTGCGGGTGGAGACGCCGGCGAGGGTACGGATGCGGGTGAGGAGGTTCTCCAGATCCAGGGGCGTGGAGACCCGCACCTTGAGGATGTAGTTCTCGTCGCCCGCGACGCTGTGGCACGCCTCGATCTCCGGCACGTCGGCCAGGCGTTCGGAGATGTCGTCGGGGGCGCTCGGGTCGAAGGGCTTGACGGAGATGAACGCGGTCAACGGCAGCCCCACCGCCTCGGGATCGACGACGGCGACATAGCCCCGGATGACTCCACGCTGCTCCAATCGGCGGACTCTTTGATGCACCGCGGAAGTGGACAGGCCCGTGGCCTTGCCCAGGTCGGTGTAGCTCATGCGCCCGTCTTTGACGAGCAATTCAACGATCTGACGATCCAGCTCCTCCATGCGGATCAACCTAATTCCCCAGGTCGGCTACGGCACAGTCATATGCGATCCCGGAGGGCACGGAGAGCCGCCATGTGACGAACACCACACAATTGATGCACCCTCGGCCGTGACCGGATGGTTATGCGCCCGCGCGGATGGGAAGTGCTTGCTGTGGTCGAGGCCACGTGTGCCTGATTGGCCCACCCGAGGGGGAGATCCCATGCAGAACGTCAGGAACATCAACCGTCACCAACCGGAGCCCCTCGATGCGGCTGAGCCGGGCGAGACGGATGAGCTCGATGCGTACGACACCTTCGAGATGTACCGCGTGATCTGCCCGGACTGCGTCCAGCCGATCGCCCTGCTGGCGGGCGAGGACGTACTGCCGGAGCACGCACTGTGCCCGACCCCGTGGAACCCGTTCGGACTGACCGTGTGCACCGGCACCGGCCGTACGGCAGCGCAAGCACGTCCCGCCGACGAGAGCCTCGTGGCCCAGGAGCAGGAGATGGGACTCCTGCTGACCCTGCCCCAAGGGCTCGACTGGCGGATGCAGCCCTTCTCCCACGTCGGTGGCCCGGGATCCCGCCCCGTGCGCGTGCCTCCGATGCGCAGCCGCGCGGCCTAAGTCGGGTCTTCACCGTCCCGTCGGTCTCTGCTCCGTAGCTCCCTGCCCCACACGTGCCTTCACCATGGCGGCCGACCGGCGTGGTGTGGGAGCGGTCGATACGGGCCTTCGGGCCCGGTCGCGCAATGAACTCGGCTCCACCCCGACGTGCTCCTCTCCGCCCGCGGCACCGTCCGCTGCCGGCTCGTTGTGAACGCCTCGCCCCGTCGAGCCTGCCCCCGTCTGAGCACCCCATGCCCCCGTGCACCCGGATGAGTGCAGGGTCACGTCGTTCGCCCGAATGCCCGCCCCACCGGCCGTCGCGTCCCCAACTCACACGACACAAACACGACACAAACACGACACGACACGCACGCCGCACGCCGCACGCCGCACGAACAAGACAGGGACGGGACGGGGCTCACGGCTCGGCCCCGACAGGATCTGCCGGGGCCGAGAGGGAACGCAGGACGGTCAGCGGGACTCGGGGCCGACCAGATGACGGGCGATCACCATGCGCTGGATCTGGTTGGTGCCCTCCACGATCTGAAGCACCTTCGCCTCGCGCATGTACCGCTCCACCGGGAAGTCGAGGGTGTAGCCGTAGCCTCCGAGCACCTGGACGGCATCGGTGGTGACGCTCATCGCCGCATCCGTGCAGAACAACTTGGCCATGGCGGCCTGACGCGAGAAGGGCCGCTGCTGGTCGCGCAGTCGGGCTGCGGCGAGGTAGAGCGAACGGCCCGCCTCGATGCGGGTGGCCATGTCGGCGAGGAGGAAGCGCAGCCCCTGGAAGTCCGCGATGGGGCGTCCGAACTGCTGGCGACCGGAAGCGTAGTCGACCGCCTGGTCCAAGGCGGCTTGGGCGACGCCAATGGCACAGGCGGCGATGCCCAGCCGCCCGGAGTCGAGTGCCGACAAGGCGATCGCGAAGCCCTGTCCCTCGTTGCCGATGCGGCCCGTGTCGGGCACTCGGACACCGTCGAAGTGGAGTTGCGCGGTGGGCGAGCCCTTCATGCCCATCTTCTTCTCGGGGACCGCGGCACTGAGCCCCTCGGCATCACCGGGGACCAGGAACGCGGTGATGCCCCGGGGGCCGTTCTCACCGGTGCGGGCCAGGACCGTGTAGAAGTCGGCGATCCCGCCGTGGGTGATCCATGACTTCGTGCCCGTGATCACCCAGTCGTCGCCGTCGCGCACCGCCTTGGTGCGCAGCGAGGCCGCGTCGGACCCGGACGAGGGCTCGGAGAGGCAGTAGGCACCGAGCAGTCCTCCGCCGAGCATCGCGGGGAGACGGTCCGCCTGCTGCTCCTTGGTGCCGTACCCCGCAAGCGCGTGACAGGCCAGGGAGTGGACGCTGACCCCGAGGCCCACGGTCAGCCGGGCCGCAGCGAGCTCCTCCAGGACCTGGAGGTAGACCTCGTAGGGCTGGTCCCCGCCGCCGTACTCACCGTCGTACGGAAGGCCGAGGAGACCTGACGACGACAGGAGGGAGAAGAGTTCGCGGGGGAAGTGCCCCGCCTCCTCCTCATCGGCTGCGCGGGGGGCGATCTCCCGCTGGACGATGTCTCGCACCAGGGTGATCAGGTCCCGGGACTCCTCGGTGGGCAGCTGACGTTCCACCGGCTGCGGGGCGCGGTCGGACATTGCGGCGCTCTCCTCCCTCTACGGGCGCTGCGGCGGCGCGCGCGAAGGGTGATGCGCGCCTCGCCGGTCTTGCTGCCAGGCCGGTACTGCCCCTCCGGATCACGGAAAGGCGCTGCTGACGGCGGTGGCGGGTTGAGTATGCCCGATCAGCGCAGTTCCGTCACGGGTGCGCCGGGCCGCCCTCCATCACACTCCGAGCGCGCCAGGCCCGGAGTTGTCGGGGCATCGGCGGGCGGCTTCGGATGTGGGTCAGGAGTGGCAGGGGGCCTGTCGGTCTCCCGAGGGCTGCCAGGCGTCGCGGTGTTCCAGGCGCAGCTCGCGTCCAGGGCCGAGCAGGGCGCCTTCGGGCCGGGGCGCAGGGGGGAGGTGGTGTCGGTCGTCCGAACGGCCGGGGCCTTGGCTCGCGACGTCCAGGAAGTGGCGGGCGCTCGCCCTGAAGGTCGTGGCGCTTCCGCCCAGAAAGAGCGTTTCGGCCTGGAGGTGCTGATGGATGTGGTCCCCGTTCTCGCGCGAGCGCCGACTCCTTCGGCCCATCGGCAAGGGGCTGGCGGCGCCGGACGACGCGAGGGTCACCGTCTGCACCCGCCCCGGGTCGAGCCGCCCGTTCACCTCCTGCCAGTGCGACGGGGCGAACGGGAGGGAGCGGTGGAGCAGGACGAGGTCCAACTGGCGGGTACCGGGTGCGCCCAGTGGTCGCGCGGGGTTGGGGTTGCCCCGGAGCGGCAGGTGGATGAGGGAGCGCGGTGATGTCGCCGCGAGTGTCCACAGCCCCCCGATGTACCGCGCGGCTTCCTCGTCCAGATAGGCGCCCAGATGTCGATCGTGATCGATGAGCACGGCGTGGAGCAGCCGCCCGGCGGGCCGGATGACGGTGAACTCCTGTGGTCCGATGCGCGCTTGGTGGACGGTGATGCGTAGCTTCATGGGTTCTCCGGGGACACGGTGAATCACGAGTTGGCCCGAGGACAGCCCGGTGGCCGGGGCTGAACCCGCGGAGTCTGGTCAAGGGGTGGAACGAGCGAACGTCGATGAGGTCCGGCGGCGGAATCGGCGGGGGTGGCGTACGGGTACGGAGGCCCCCGTCCACCCCAACTGTTCAACATAGCGGTGGCGTTGGGCGAGCTGACACGCGGCCGGCAGCCCGGTGGCCGAGGAGGCGCGAGTACGCGGGGACGGGCGGTGGGCACGGGCGGTGGGCTCAGAACACCCCTGGGAGTCCATGAAAAAAGGGGCGGCGTGGGTGCGAGAGCGACCCCGGTGATTGGTCCAAACCATTGACCCAATGGTCTAGTCCTCCTAACGTTTGCGGCAGCGTACAACCGCGTTCCCACCCATGCGTCAGACGGCCGAAGGTCACCCCGCCTGGCCCTCCCTCCCCCACGAGGAGACGTGATGTCCGCGCCCCACTGTCCGCGCGCCCGCTCCCGAAGGCCGATCGCCGGATACGGCCGCACGGCCTTAAGGAAAGAGCAGCTCAACAGCGCTTTCGCGGTGAGCTCCCGTTCGGTAGGGGAGTCGAAGCGCAACACCGACACCACCGCCCGGGGACGTACGGCACGGACGTCGCCCTCGGGTGCGTCGAGCAGCGCCCCTGCGGGGCGGAACGTCACCCTGGGGAATGTACGGTCGCAACCATGCCAACCAAGGCCCCGTAGCGGTTGACCTCCCGGCCAACCGCCTGCGCATGACGAGACGTGCCCGGTTGACCGGCACCGCCCGTGACAACGGTCCGGCAGGCAGCGCGCCACACCCGCGAACGTCCGGCGCCGCCCTGCCCTGCGCCGAAATTCGTTTCTGTTCCCGCCCTGGGCCGACGGAGGATCTCGGCAGCGTCGCCGACCGCCCCCCGGCCGCTTCGCGGGCTCCTCCCACGGATCACGAGCACCTGGAGAGCCGTACTCGCCCCCACGCACGGGAGACATGCCTTGCCGTTCCAGATCACCCATCTCACCGACCCCGGCCCACCGGCTGCCAGCCGCCGACTGGTCTTCCTCGCCTCCGACACCTCGGGGTTCCCCGTTGGATCCGCATCGCTCAGGCTGTTCACCCCAGCAGGTCAGAGGCATCTGGCCGAGCTGGATCTGCATGTCCACCCCGTCGACCGCCGGCTGGGAATCGGAACCCGACTGCTGGACGCGGTCGTGACCCGGGCCAAGGAGGAGCAGCGCAGAAGCGTCGTGGCGCAGGCCGACGCGGGTTCGCCCGGCGACGCCTTCCTCTCGGCCAGGGGCTTTCGCAGGGTGCTGTCGCTGACCTTCGCCCGCCTGCCCCTGCCGCACGTCGACATCGACGCGCTCGCCGAGCAGGTGGAGGAGCCGCGCCCCGGCTATCGGCTGCTGTCGTGGCTGGGCAGCGTGCCCGACGAGTTGGCCGAGGGCTTCGCCGCCTCGCGCAGTGCCATGGACGACATGCCGGTGGACAGCACGGACTACGGCACGGTGGCGTGGGACGTGGACCGGGTGCGCGCGGCTGCCGAAGTGATCGAGGAGCGGGGCGATCTGCTGCGCACCGTCGCCGCCGTGGACGAGGTCAGCAACAGGATCGTGGGCTTCACCGAACTCGTGGTGCCCGGCGACGGCCGGGGCGACGCTCAGCACTACGGTACGGGTGTCCTGCCGCAACACCGGGGGCGCGGGCTCGGCCGGTGGATGAAGGCCGAGTCGATCCGGCAGGCACGAGCCGACCACCCGGGACTCGGCGGGCTGCTGACGGACACCGCCGAATCGAACACGCCCATGCGTCGGATCAATGACGCACTCGGCTATGCACCGACCCACCGGGCGTTCGAGTACCAGTTGGACCTCTGAGGGAGGCACCCGCCTCGGGCAGTGCGGGCCCAAGGTCCCCGGGCAGCCCGTCCGGGGCCCCTCGTCGAGATCTGCCGCCCCGGCCGGATTCCGTACCCCCGGAGAGGTGACCCGGCCGGGCATCGGCCGAGGATCACTCCGTACGCAGTGCGGTGGCCGTTCGGACCCTGGCCGCCCAACCCCCCGGGACCAGCGCGCCCAGGACGGCGATCACGAGCCCGCCCAGTCCCAACAGGACGAGCTCCGGAGCGTCGTACACCTCCACGACCGACGGCGGCAGTGCGGTGCCCACCGCGCGCCCCATCACCGGCAGCACGAAGCCGTGCAGCGCGAACCCCGCTGGCACGCCGATCAGCCCGCCGAGCATGCCGATCGCCGCTACCGAGGCGAGCACCAGGCTCACCGTCTGCCGCGGCGACATCCCGAGCGCCTTGCAGACGCCCAGGTCGTGAACGCGTTCGCGGGTGTCGAGGACGACGGAGTTGAGCACGCCGAGTCCCGCGACGGAGACCAGCATCAGGGTGAGCAGCACCGCCATTGTCCCCAGCAGCATGACCGTGTTGTCCCCTCGGGAAGCGGAGTTGACCACGACGGCACCGCCGAGCGGCTGCACCGTGGCGCCGAGCCTCTCGGCGTACTCGGCAGCGTCGACGCCAGGCTTCAGTTCGATGAGGAAGACTCCGGGCTCGGCCATGGGGAAGTCTGCGATGTCCGCATGGATCTCCCATCTGTCCGAGGTGTCGAACGCCTCGCCGACGATCCGCAGCGTGGCGGTGTGGTCCAGGAGGGTCACCCGTATCGAGTCACCGATCTCGGCGCCCGACTTCTCCAGGAAGCGCGAGGGCACCACGACCTGGCCGGCACCCGTGAGCCAGTGTCCGGAGATCATCGCGTAGCTCCCGGCACGCGCATCGCCCTGGTAGAGGGTGGCTCGCACCCGACCTGCGATTCCGGGCACGGTGGTGTCCCCCTGGGTCCTCCCGTAGTACGCGGCGGTGCCCGGCTGTGCCTCGATGGCGGCGCGCACCAGGGCCGGGTCGGCGGACGGGCGCTCGGAGCCGTTGCCCCCTGGGCCCGGTTCGGGGTTGGTGATCGGCCCTCCGCCGATGGCGGTGACGGCGGCGCGATCCTCGGGGTCCTGGGCTTCGCCGACCGCGTTCAAGGACGCGGTCAACCCCAGTGCGAACGTCGCCGCGACCGTGCCGAAGGCCACCGCGAGCAGCATCGCGAGTGCACGGACCGGATGGGCGAAGGGGCTGGCGAGGCCGTACGTCACCGGTCGTGGCAGCGGCAGTCGGCCCGCTGCCCGGTGGGCCCACCGGCCGCGCCCGGTACGCGGTGCCCGGCCGACCGCGATGGCCTCCACCGTACGCAGTCTCCCGGCCCGCAGTGCGGGCACCAGCGCCGCGATCCCGACGACGACCAGTGCCACGGCCGGCACCACGAGATCCACCCACCAGGCGACCGAGAGCGAGGCGGTGCCGTACACCGACTCGGTGCTCGACAGCAGCGGCAGCGCCAGGAGGTTGCCGAGGACGACCCCCAGCGCGATGCCCACCCCTGCGGGGACGAGCGCCTGGGCGACATACGCCCGTACGACCTCGCTCGGGGTGAAACCGATGGCCTTGAGGATGCCGATGCGGCGAAGACCGGTGCCGACCGCGCCGCTGATCACACTGCCGACGATGATCACCGACATCACGATGCCGAGGACACCGAACGCGATGAGGAACGGGATGGTCGGTGCCGCGCCTCGATCGGCGGCCCGTTTGGCGTCCAACCAGGACTCGGTGCCCACGAGCGCCCCGGACGGCACCGTGGCGGCGAGCCTCGCCCGAACGGCAGAGATCTGCCCCTTCGTTCCCGCGGCGTCGAGGCGGTAGAGCATCTGGCTGGTGACCGGACTCGCCTTCGACGCCAGCGCTTCGGCCTGTGCGGGGGTCGTCCAGGCGGTGGCGGTCTCGGTGGCCGACACGGCGAAGCCCACGACCGTCAAGGGCCAGCTGTCCGCGGCCTGGGAGGACTGGAGCGTGGTGCCGATCGCGAGGGAGGGGCCGGAGAAGGATGCGGCGAGCACCATCTCGCCCGCCTTCGTCGGCCATCGGCCGGACTTCAGGTCCAGATCGTCCACATCGCTCCTCGGGGCGGGCCGTCCGACCAGGGTCACCCCCTGGAGATGCCCACCGTTCGGATCCACCGGGCTGATGCTCAGGGCCGGGAACGGCCCGGCGCTCGCGGTCACTCCGGCCACCCGTCCGGTGTCCTTGAGCTGCGCGGCGCTCGCCCGGGCGGGATCGAATCGCGCGGTGATGTGCGCGCCGCGCAGCTGGGTGAAGGCGTGGTCGAACGGTGCGTCCGCGGCGACGATGAGCGACCCGGCGACCACCGCCGAGGCCACGGCCATCATGGTGGCCAGCGCGATGACGGCCGTCTGCACCCGCCGTCGGCCCACTCCGGAGCGGACGACCCGACCGAGCGCACCGGTACCCCGACGGCTCATCGAACGACCTCCGCCCGGCTGTCCAGCGCGAGGTGACCGTCGACCAGATGGATCGTGCGGCTCGCGCACGCCTCCGCCAGTGCCGGATCGTGGGTGACCAGCACGATGGTCTGCCCGCCGCGGTGCAACTCCAACAGCAGCTCCCGTACGTCGTGGCCCGATGCGGTGTCGAGCGCGCCGGTCGGTTCGTCGGCGAGGAGCAGCGCGGGCCGGTTGACCAGCGCGCGGGCCACCGCGACCCGCTGGCGCTCACCGCCTGACAACCGGCCTGGGTAGGCGCGGGCGTGCTTGCCGATGCCCAGCAACTCCATCAGCTCACCGGCACGGGCCGCGGCCTTCCGCCGCGGGGTCCCGGTCAGTTGGGCGGGCAACTGGATGTTGTCGGCGACGGTGAGGTCGTCGAGCAGATTGAAGAACTGGAAGACCATGCCGATCTGCTCGCGGCGAAACCGTGCCAGGGCGTGCTCGCTCAGCCGGTCGATCCGGTTCCCGGCCACGGTCACCGTGCCCTCGGTGGGCTTGTCCAGGCCGGCGACGAGGTTCAGCAGCGTGGACTTTCCACTGCCGGAAGGGCCGGTCACGGCCAGTGCCTCGCCCTGTTCGACGGTGAGCGTCAGCGATCCGAGCGCGGGTGCGCCGCTGCTGTCGTACCGCTTGGCGACGGCCTCCAGTTCGATCACCTGGGTCATGGGAGTGTCCGTCCCCTCGTGGGCGTTCGTTGCTGTTTCTTCGCAGGACTCCTGCTGGTCCCGGTGAACGTAGGTGTGGGAGGTCTGCCGGCGAATCGGCCGCGGCACCGACATCAGGCCCTTCCCGCGGAGGACTTGGCCGCGGGGTCATCCCAGCGACGTACGTCTCGCGGGCAGTTCCCCCCTCGCGCAGGCTGATGCGGGCGGGACGGGCGGGCCGCACAATGAGCCGGTGGGCACAGCGGACCGACACGAATGGCGTCGACAGTTGCGCACGGCGTTGCGCCCGGAGGCGAGGGCCGCGCCGCTCTCGCGCACGGCGATCCGTGCCGATGTGGTGCTGGCCGTCGTCCTGACCGTCATCGCCGTGATCGTGGCGGCGCGCTATCCCGGCAGCGGACCGGTCAACATCAAGCAGGACGCCCCGTATCCGCTGCCGCCGATCCCTCCCCCGGGCGTCCACGTACCGGAGGTCGAGCGTCCTGCGTCGCTCTGGCCGCTCGTCGTGCTGTCGGCGCTGCCGCTGGCCGCCCGGCGTCGGTATCCGCTGGCCGCGTTCGCCGTGGTGATGTGCGCGACGCTGGCCCTGGACGAGCAAGCCACCTGGATGACCGTGGTGACCTGTGTGATCGGCGCCTACGGCGCGGTCGTCCACAGCCGCTATCGGACGGGGGCGATGGTCGGGCTGGGTGTCGCCGCGGTGCTGGCGGGCTTTGCGTTCCGCGAGACCGAACCGATCCTTCCGGGCTGGTCGAGCCCCGCCGTCGTCCTCCTGATCGCCGGGGTGTCGGCGAGCCTGATCCGGATCTGGCGGCGGCAGTTGGCAGCGGGACGGGAACGGTACGCCCGGTTGCAACGGGACCAGGACGAGGCCATGCGCCGAGCCGTCGAGGAGGAACGCTCGCGGATCGCCGCCGAACTGCACGACGTGGTCACCCACCATGTGAGCGTGATGGTGATCCAGGCGGGTGCGGCGCGCAAGGTGATGGACGTGGCGCCCGAGCGGTCGAAGGAAGCACTGCTCGTGGTGGAGGCCGGCGGGCGGGCCGCGATGGCCGAACTGCGCCAGGTGATGGGCCTGTTGGCCGCCCCGGACAACGAACGCCCGGACGGCCTTGAGCCGCAACCCGGACTCGAACGGCTCGACGCCCTGGTGGAGCGGGTGCGAGCCGCGGGAACGCCGGTGCACATCGCGGTGTCGCTGCCGCCGGACCCGCTGCCGCCCGGGGTAGACCTCACGGCGTACCGCGTCGTCCAGGAGGCGCTGACCAACACCATCAAGCACGCGCCGGGCGCCACCGCCGCCATCCTGATCGGTCACACCGAGACCTGTCTGGAGATCGAGGTCACGGACACCGGTGGTGTGCGGGCCACCGGGCCGGTGGGCGGCAATGGGCGCGGGCTGATCGGACTGCGCGAGCGGCTGGCCGTCTACCGGGGCGAACTGACGGCCGGGCCGACCCTCGCCGGGGGCTATCGGATCACGGCGCGAGTCCCCCGGAGGACCGTGTGAACCGGCAGCCCTTGAGGGCCGTCATCGCCGATGATCAGGCGCTGGTGCGCACGGGTTTCGGAATGATCCTCGCCGCCGACGGCATCGAGGTGGCGGCGGAGGCGGCGGACGGCGCCGAGGCCCTCGCCGCGGTCCGGCGCACCCGGCCGGACGTCGTCCTCATGGACATCCGGATGCCGCAGATGGACGGCATCGAAGCGACGCGCCGCATCGTCGCGAACGGCGACCACAACGACACCCGCGTCATCATCTTGACCACCTACGACCTCGATCACTACGTGTACGCGGCGATCACCGCAGGTGCCAGCGGCTTTCTCCTCAAGGACGTCAGCCCGGAGCAGTTGGTGGCCGCCGTGCGCATGGTGCAGTCCGGCGATGCGCTGCTCGCACCGACGATCACCCGTCGACTGATCGAGCGGTTCGCCGAGCGTGACGAAGCGAGCCCCGCCATCGTGCGCCGGGACCTGTCGGGACTGACCCCGCGCGAGCTCGAAGTGCTCCGCCTGCTCGCGACGGGCCTCAGCAACGCCGAACTAGCCGAGCGGCTGTTCCTGAGTCCGACGACGGTCAAGACGCATATCGGCCGCATCCTGTCGAAGCTGGACCTGCGCGACCGCGTGCAGGCCGTGATCCTGGCGTACGAGACCGGTCTGATCGCCCCGGGGGACGGTGCCCGGCCCCGCTCACCGGGGAGCGACGGCCACTCCCTGACCTAGCGGACCTGGGATCGCTCTTTCGGATCTTGCGATGGGCCCTAGAGCAGGCCGAGCTGGGTGACGAGCATCGCCAGGACGACGACCAGGGTCCATCCGACGACGTGTTCCAGCACGCGGGAGCCGTCGTCGGGTCCACCGGTGCGGGTACGGGCACGGGTCTCGCTGGCGTAGGTGTTCATGGGCGTCTCGCTCGGTCGGCGGGGTGCGCGTCGGCCACGACGGGCACGGTGACCCGACCACAGTGCCAGCGCCGCCGACCGGATGGTAGAGACGCAGATCACCCTGCCCGCGAGCGCTCTCGGACCGCTAGCGCCGCGGGCCATCCGACTCCGTGCGCCACAAGGGCGGGCTCGCGCCTTGAGCCAGGACCACGGGACGTCGCTGTGCCGCACGCCACGTCCACGAACACGGGACCGGCCTGCGGAACCATCGCCCGGAGGATGCCTGCGAGCGCCCGCCAACGGCTCGGCGAGGAGCAACGGCTCCCCCGGGCGGTCAGCGCACCCCGAGCGAGTGCAGGACCCGTCGCTGTCCCGCACTCGCGCGCTGCGGCCAGTAGAGGTAGCAGACACCGCCCGTCCCCGAGGTCACCTTCCCCTTGGCGTCGTACCGCTTGGTGCGCAGCCACACGTTCTCGAACTCGCGGCGGCGGTAGACCCGGCGCACGGCCTCGTTGTCGGGGGCGGCCGGATCATGGGCGATCACGTCTCCGTCGGGGGTGAACCCGACCACCGCCATCAGATGGCCGGCGGTGCCGTAGCCCGCACCCGTGAGTTCGTCCGCGAGGAAGGACTGCGAGGTGATGACCGGGATCCCGGCGCCGATGAGGCGTTCCAGATCGGTGAGTGAGGAGAGCCGGGTGACGACGGCGTTCATCTCGCGGTAGGTCGCCGCGTAGGCGGCGTTGAACGCCCAGTTGCCGCAGCCCTCGTACTGGTGATCGAAGGTGAACCGGGCTGCGTGGCAGATCTGGGGATCGTCGAGGTCGGGACGGACCCAGGCCAGTTGCTGCGCGGTGGGGCGGTGTCCCCAGAACTCGATGACCATCTGCGACGAGGTGGGGCTGCACCAGGCCTCTCCCCCGTTGTCGTACTGCGGGTAGCGGCCGATGTGGGTGTTCTGCGAGTAGCGCGGCACCGCCAGTTCCCGGGCGTGCCGCGGGGGTGCGGCGGGCACGGTGAATCGGTCGGGGATCGCCGAGGCCATCGCACCGAGTCGCCACACTGTGGGCGTCGCACGGGTACCGGGCCGCCGGTAGAGGGTCAGCCGCAGCCGGTACCCCTCGATCCACCGTCCGCTCGCCGGATCGTCGACGGCCAGGGTGTCCGTCCAGACCGATGCCTTTCCGTCCGTCTGTCCGTCCACCGAGGCGCGCCGGACGTCTCCGTCGTCAGCCGCCCAACGGCCCATCACCAACCAGGGGGACTCGGTGGAGTCCGAGTGGGCGGCGAGCAGTTCGACCTGGAGCCAGGTGCCGGGCGGAGTGTCCGCGTTCCAGGAGGGGATCACTTCGGTCGCGGGCACGCGGCAGCGGTGGAGGGGCGAGGTCCACGTCGCGTACTCCCAGGTCTCGGTGCGTCCGGTGTGCGGATCGGTGTGGTCCACGACTCCCACCGGCCGGGCGATGGCGACGGCCGGCCGCCGACCGGGGACGGTCCGGACTCCGGCGGCTGCTCCTCGGCGCCAGTCCAGGAAGGAGGTCCAGAACCGGTGGTCCACCTGACGGTCCCGCGATGGGTCCGCGCCCGCGGCGCCCGGTGGGTGCGGTAGCGCGGGTGCGGCGGCGGACAGCGTCCCCGCTCCCGCCGCCACCGCGACGGCGGCGCTCAGGAGGGTTCGGCGCGAGGTCGCTCTGGCCATGGGTTCCCCAGGTTGAGGTGCGTGGCATGTGCATGGATACGCGGAGGCCACTATGGCCGGTCACGGGCGGAAAATTCCAGCATCGACCCTCGCGTCCCGTGACCAATGTGAACCGGTGCCGACCGCAGGGGGCGAGGACGCGGTCCGTCCGCGACGTCTCCTAGGCTGATCCGATGCACGATCTCCCACTGCTGGCCACCGGGGTGCGCGCCCTCGCCCCCTCCTGCGGACCGGTGCGACTGGTGTCGGTCGACGGGCACGCAGGCTCGGGCAAGAGCACGTTCGCGGGCCGGTTGGCGGCGGCGCTCGGCTCGGAGTCCGAGCCGGTTCCCGTCCTCCATCTGGACGACCTCGCCAGCCATGCCGAGCCCTTCGCCTGGACTGATCGGATGCTCGCCCAGGTGATCGCACCCCTGTCCGAGGGCCGCCCGGCGCACTACGCACCGTACGACTGGGATGCACGACGCTTCACCCGACCGCGGCGCCTGGCCGCCGCACCCGTCGTCCTGATCGAGGGCGTCGGAGCCGGCAGGCGTGCCCTACGACCCCATCTGGCCGGTCTGTTCTGGATGGACCGGGACGCATCGAGTTCCTGGCAGCGGGGGCGACAGCGGGACGGAGAGGCACTCACCGCGTTCTGGGACGGCTGGACGGCGGCGGAGAGAGGGCACTTCTCGGCCGACCCGTCCCGCCCGTACGCCGCTGGACTGGTGCAGGAGCGACCCGAGGGGTATGCGGTGCTTCCCGGACCCGATATCACCTCAGAACTGAATCGTTTCATCACACTGAGTAATCGGAGCTAATCGCCCTACCGGCCGGTCGGAAATCTGCCGGAAGACTGTCTGAACTCTGCTTGACCGACCGGGCCAACAGGTCTTACGTTCTCAATGTGCGGCTTTTCAGTCGCCCAGGACTCGAAGCCCCCGGTTGTTCCCCCGTGACCGGGGGCTTCGTTCTGCCCGTCGCGCGCACCGCTTCGACCGGCAACTATCACTCTGGGTCACCAGGATCCGGATCACTTCAGGACACCCTTAAGCTTGGCCTGCTCACGCGGGTACGATGCTCTGCGGTGGGTCAATTCCCGTCCGCGGCAAGGCGGTTCAGAACGTTTCCCGCGTCGCCCACCAGGCGGGGGATCACCAGCATCGCAGGTGCTCTTTGTGGGGGACTGATGGACATCGGCACACAGGGCGCACCGGTCCCGGCCGACCTTGCCTGGGTGCGTGGCGTCGACGCGTACACCATGGGGGCCTACCCCCAAGCGGAGGAGGAGTTCCGCACCGCTGTGCGACTCGACCCCCAAATGGCCGACGGTTGGCTCGGACTCCATGCACTGCGCGTGGACACCACGACCGCCCTCTTGCGGATGTACCGCGCCCGGGACCGCTTCGGCGAGCAGCGCTCCCGGCACAGTCGCACCCTTAACTCCTGGTACTGGTTGGGCTGGTGGGTCCAGCCCGTGTTGGAGAGCCCCCGGGACCTGCTGCTGGCCCATGCATCGCACTGGCTCGACGGCCGGCACGTCCCCGAGTTGGACCGGGCGCTGGCCGGGCTGCCGCCCATCGACACCGACACCCAGGTGCGCTTCCTCCACGCCTGCCGCTCCTACCTGGTCAAGGACTGGGAACAGTTGGTGCGCCACACCGAACCCCTCGTCAACGATCCGCTCCTCGGCATCGAGGCCGGGCTGTTCGGCGGGATGGCCCGGGTGCGGCTGGAGATGTACCGACAGGCCGAACCGCTGCTCGCCACCGCTCTGATGCGCTGCCGCAGCGAACAGCCCCAGCGCAAGGAACTGCGGTACTGGCTGGCCCGGGCGCGGGAAGGCGCCGGGCGCAGCGCCGCCGCGCTCCCCCTGTACCGGGCGGTCCACCGCATCGATCCCGCCTTCATGGACACGTCCGCCCGGCTCGCGGCCATCTCCGAACTCGACGGGCTCGGGAGCCTCGACGGCTTCGACGGTGTCCACGACCCCGAGGAGCCCGCCGGACTGGCGGTCTCCTTCGCGGGATTCGGGCAGGACACCATCGAGGTGGCGGAGGGCGAGCCCGGGACGATCGACGGCGCACTGGGCACCGACCCCCAGACCCAACTGCCCGGCGCCGTGCCGTCGGCGCCCGTGTCGGATGCGATCCGCCAGCGGGCCGTCGTACCACCGCAACCGACCCCGCCCCAGTTCCCCGCGGGCCCCACCGATCCTGCGCTGCTCGCCCAGGCCCTGTCCGAGTTGGAGCGGATGGTGGGTCTGGATCCGGTGAAGCGGCAGGTCAAAGCCTTGTCAGCCCAGTTGGAGATGGCGCGGCTCAGGGCCGGGCAAGGACTCCCGGTGCAGCCACCGAAGCGTCATTTCATCTTCTCCGGCCCCTCCGGCACGGGCAAGACCACCGTCGCCCGCATCCTGGGCCGGGTGTTCTACGCGCTCGGTCTGCTCGGTGGTGACCATCTGGTCGAGGCCCAGCGCTCCGACCTGGTGGGCGAATTCCTCGGGCAGACCTCGGTCAAGGCCAATGAGTTGATCGACTCCGCGCTCGGCGGTGTGCTCTTCGTCGACGAGGCGTACAGCCTCTCCAACACGGCCTACTCCAAGGGGGACGCGTACGGCGACGAGGCGTTGCAGGTCCTGTTGAAGCGCGCCGAGGACAACCGGGACCATCTGGTGGTGATCCTCGCGGGCTACCCGGAAGGGATGGACCGGCTGTTGGCCACCAACCCGGGGTTGTCCTCCCGCTTCACCACGCGGGTCGACTTCCCGTCGTACCGGCCCCTGGAACTGACGGCGATCGGAGAGGTGCTCGCCGCGGAGAACGGGGACATGTGGGACGAGGAGGCCGTGGACGAACTGCGTTCCATCAGCGGCCACGTCGTGGACCAGAGCTGGATCGACGAGTTGGGCAACGGCCGCTTCCTTCGCACGCTGTACGAGAAGAGTTGCGCCTACCGGGACCTGCGGCTGTCGGGCTACCCCGGCACGCCCACCCGTGAGGACCTCGCCACCTTGCGGCTGCCCGATCTGATGCAGGCGTACGGAGAAGTGCTCTCGGGGCGCGGTCCCCTGCGGCGCGGACCGCAGGACCCTCCGCTGGGGTGAGGCGCCCGCCCACCGCGTTCGGACGGGCGGGCGCTCTCGCACACGGCGACTACTGCGCGGCGGAGGTGCCCGAGTGGGCGTCCGCGAGGGCGCGCAGCGCGCGGGCGTCGGTGATCGCGCGCTGCCGGGCGATGCCCGGCTGGATGCCGAGGACCGGCAGGCTGGTGCCGTCGCTGAGGTCGAGGAAGACCCAGGGGTCACCCGGTCGGAGGTTCACCCGGAGGATCTCCGCCCACTCCAGTCGGCGCACCCGGGTGATGTTGACGATCGTGACACCGCTCTCCTCGGCGACGACCTTGGGGCGGCTGAGCAGCCACAGTCCGCCGAGGAACAGCAGTGCGGTGAAGACGAAGCTGATGCGCTCGCCGGTGCTCAGCCGCTCCAGCGTCACGGCCACGGCGGTGATCACGAGGAACATCACCGCACCGACGGTCAGCAGGACGACACGGGTGTGGGTGGGGCGGAAGGTGACCGGGAGTGCGGGGGGCTGCTGCGCAGGGGGGGTGGACATGGTGTCGGGGTTCTCTCAGAGCCGGCAGGCGTGGATGGCGGTGGTGAGGATGGCTCGGGCGCCCAGGTCGTAGAGGTCGTCCATGATGCGCTGGGCTTCCTTGGCCGCGACCATCGAGCGTACGGCGACCCATCCCTCGTGGTGCAGGGGGGAGATCGTGGGGGATTCGAGGCCGGGAGTGAGGGCGACGGCCTGTTCCAGGTGCTCGACCCGACAGTCGTAGTCCATCATCACGTAGCTTCGGGCCACCAGGACGCCCTGGAGGCGCCGGAGGAACTGCTGCACCTTGCCGTCCTCGGCGTCGGCGCCGGTGCGTCGGATCACCACGGCTTCGGAGGTCATGATCGGATCGCCGATCACCTCAAGACCGGCGTTGCGCAGCGATGTACCGGTTTCGACGACATCGGCGATGATCTGGGCGACGCCGAGTTCGATCGCGGTCTCGACCGCACCGTCGAGGTGGACGACGGAGGCGTCGACACCGCTGTCCGCGAGGTGCTTGGCGACGATCCCCTCGTACGAGGTGGCGATGGTCATCCCGCCGAAGTCGGCCACGCCGCCCGCCGTGCCGGGCTTGGTGGCGTAGCGGAAGGTGGAGCGGGCGAATCCGAGTTGGAGGATCTCCTCCGCGTTGGCGTCCGAGTCGAGCAGCAGGTCACGGCCGGTGATCCCGATGTCGAGCCGGCCGGAACTGACGTAGATCGCGATGTCCCGGGGGCGCAGGTAGAAGAACTCCACCTGGTTCTCGGGGTCCACGAGCACCAGTTCCTTGGACTCCTTGCGCTGCTGGTAGCCGGCCTCATGGAGCATCGCCATCGCAGGTCCGGACAGTGAACCCTTGTTGGGGACGGCGATGCGCAGCATGAGGTCGGCTTCCTTACGTGAGGTGCGGGATGTGGGCTGGTACGGGAAGGGTCTGGGGCTCAGAGGTGGGCGTAGACGTCGTCGAGGCTGATCCCGCGCGCCACCATCATCACCTGGACGTGGTAGAGCAGCTGGGAGATCTCCTCGGCGGCGGCTTCCTTGCCCTCGTACTCGGCGGCCATCCAGACTTCGGCGGCCTCCTCGACGACCTTCTTGCCGATGGCATGGACGCCCTTGTCCAGGAGCTCGGCGGTACGGGAGGTGGCGGGATCGCCGTTCTCCGCCTTGAGCTGGAGCTCGACGAAGAGTTCTTCGAAGGTTTTGTTCGCCATGATGGTCTCAGGGTACGGGGTCCGGGGCGACTGCTCAGCGCCAGGGTTCGCTGACCGTGCGCAATGTGGCGGCGGTCGCGACGGCCGCGGTGACGGCCTCGTGGCCCTTGTCCTCGCTCGATCCCTCGATGCCCGCACGGTCCAGTGCCTGCTGCTCGGTGTCACAGGTCAGCACGCCGAATCCGATGGGCACTCCGGTGTCCACGGCGACCTGGGTGAGCCCCTGGGTGACGCCCTGGCAGACGTACTCGAAGTGCGGTGTACCGCCGCGGATGACGACGCCGAGCGCGACGATGGCGTCGTAGCCGCGGCCCGCGAGCACCTTGGCGACGACGGGGAGTTCGAAACTGCCGGGGACCCTGAGCAGGGTGGGTTCGTCGATGCCCAGTTCACCGAGGGCGCGCAGGGCCCCGTCGACAAGACCGTCCATGATCTTTTCGTGCCACTGGGCCGCGATGACGGCGACGCGGAGGTCTTGGCAGTTGCGTACGGACAGTTCGGGTGCGCCGTGGCCGCTCACACTTCTCCTTGGGGACTGGTACGGGGTTGGTGGACTGGGGCGATGGTCACTGGTTGCCGCAGGCGGGTGCGACGGGCGCGTCCAGCCAGGGCAGATCGTGCCCCATCCGGTCACGCTTGGTGCGCAGATAGCGAAGGTTGTGCTCACCGGCGTGGACGGGCATGGTCTCCCGGCCGTGGACGACGAGTCCGTGGTCGACCAGCGCCGTGATCTTGTCGGGGTTGTTCGTCATCAGTCGCAGGCTGCGGACGCCGAGGTCGACGAGGATCTGGGCGCCTGCGGCGTAGTCGCGCGCATCGGCGGGCAGTCCCAGTTCCAGGTTGGCGTCGAGGGTGTCCCGTCCGCGTTCTTGGAGTTCGTAGGCGCGGAGCTTGGACATCAGACCGATGCCGCGGCCCTCGTGCCCACGGAGATAGACGACGACGCCCCTGCCGACGCTGGCGATGTGTTCCATGGACGCCTGGAGTTGGGGACCGCAGTCGCAGCGCAGGGAGTGGAACACATCGCCGGTCAGGCACTCGGAGTGCACCCTCACCAGCAGGTCTTCGCCGTCGCCGATCTCACCGTGGACGAGGGCGACGTGTTCGACGCCGTCCGTGCGGGAGCGGTAGCCGAAGGCGGTGAAGCGGCCGAAGGCGGTGGGGAGGTCCACCTCCGCTTCCCGGACGACCAGGGGTTCGGCGGCGCGGCGGTAGGCGATCAGGGCCTCGATGGAGATGATCGTCAGTCCGTGCTTACGGGCGAAGGGGATCAGTTCGGGCAGGCGGAGCATGGCGCCGTCCTCGCCGGCGATCTCCACGATCGCTCCGGCGGGCCGCAGCCCGGCGAGGCGGGCGAGATCGACGGCGGCTTCGGTGTGGCCGTTGCGGGTGAGAACGCCACCGGGTCGGGCCCGCAGCGGGAAGACGTGCCCCGGGCGGACGAAGTCGTCGGGCTCGGCGTTTCCGCTCGCCAGCAGGCGCAACGTGGTGGCGCGGTCGGCGGCGGAGATGCCGGTGCTGATGCCGTAGGTGGGTGCGGCATCGACGGAGACCGTGAAGGCGGTCTGGAGGGACTCGGTGTTCCGCTCGACCATCTGGGGCAGTTCGAGCCGGTCGAGTTCGTCGCTCTCCATGGGGGCGCAGATCAGCCCTCGGCACTCGCTCATCATGAAGGCGACGATCTCGGGGGTGGCCTTCTCCGCGGCGATGACGAGGTCTCCCTCGTTCTCGCGGTCCTCGTCGTCGACGACCACGATCGGACGGCCCGCGGCGATGTCGCGGATGGCCTGCTCCACGTCGTCCAGTTCGAACTCGTTCCCCCGGTCGCCAGGGAGCCGGCCGTCGGGGAGCCGGTCGGGACCCGTCGGTACGGGAGCGATCGCGGCGCCGGGGAACGCGGGCGCAGCGCGGGTCGAGGGGGACGGTACGGGCGCGGGCAGTGGACGGGAGGTCATGCCGGGGCTCCTTCCAGAACCGGAGTGCGGGAGCGCAGCCACCAGTCACGCAGTCCCCACAGGACCAGCGCGAAGTAGACCACGTAGACCAGGCCGGAGAAGGCGAGGCCGCTGCTGAAGGCCAGGGGGACGCCGACGAGGTCGACGAGCAGCCAGGCGAACCAGAACTCGACCAGCCCGCGCGCCTGGGCGACCATCGCGACGAGCGTCCCGACGAAGATGTACGCGTCGGCCCACGGGCTCCAGGACAGCGAGGGGTACAGGGTGAACAGACCGCCGACGGCGAGGGTCCCGAGGACCGCCCCACCGGCGAGGAGTCCGCGTTCCTTCGCGGTGGCGAACCTGATGGCGATGGAGCCGTCCTGGGCGTGCTGCCGTCCACGGGTCCACTGGCGCCAACCCCACAGTGCGACGACGATCACCAGGAACTGCTTGCCGACTCCCCCGGTGAGCTGGGCGGAGGCATAGGCGGCGATCAGGATGACGCCGGACAGGAGTTGTGCGGGCCAGGTCCAGATCGACCGGCGCCAGCCGAGGGCGAGCGCGATCAGTCCCATGGTGTTCCCGACCATGTCGGACCATTTGATGGCCTGTCCGAAGGCGCTGAAGGCTTCGGAGTTCAGCCAGGACAGGGCGCTCATCGGCCGATGTCTCCCGTCCGGGCGTCGAGCAGGCGCTCGACGTACTTGGCGATGACGTCGACCTCCAGGTTGACCGGGTCACCGGGCTGCTTCACGCCGAGCGTCGTCAGGGCGAGCGTGGTCGGGATCAGGCTGACGGTGAAGAAGTCCGCGCCGGCCTCGACGACGGTGAGGCTGACGCCGTCGACGGTGATCGACCCCTTCTCCACGATGTAGCGGGCGAGGCCATCGGGGAGGGAGATTTTGACGACCTCCCAGTTCTCCGATGGGGTCCGCTCGGCGACCGTGCCCACGCCGTCGACGTGGCCCTGGACGATGTGTCCGCCGAGGCGCCCGCCGACGGCCGTGGGACGCTCCAGATTGACCCGGGCTCCCGTGGACAGTGCCCCCAGGCTGGATCGCTTGAGGGTCTCGGCCATCACATCGGCCGTGAACTCGCCGTCGCCGGTCTCGACCACGGTGAGGCAGACGCCGTTGACGGCGATCGAGTCGCCGTGCCGTGCGCCCTCGGTGACCAGGGGTCCGCGCAGTCGGAAGCGGGAGGAGTCGCCGAGGTTCTCGACGGCGGTGACCTCACCCAGTTCTTCGACGATTCCGGTGAACACTTCAGCTCTCCTTGGGGGCGGTGGCGGGGACGGCGGTGATGCGCAGATCAGGCCCGATGCGTCGGGTCTCGGTCATGTCGAGCCGCAACGCCTGGGCGATCGTGGTGATTCCTGCGTCGGCGAGGGCGCTCGGGCCCGCGCCGAGGAGTACGGGGGCCAGATAGCCGATGACCTTGTCGATGGCACCCGCCGCGGCGAACGCGCCGGCGAGGGTGGGGCCGCCTTCGAGGAGTACGGAGCGGACTCCGCGCTCGTACAGGGCGTCGAGGAGCGCGGGCACTGACAGTCCGCGGTCGGCCCTGGGCAATCTGAGGATTTCGGTGCGGTCAGATCGACCAGTCCCGCCAGAGCGGTCAGTACGGTCGGAGCAGTCAGTACGGTCAGTACGCTCAGTGCGGTTTTCAAGGTCGCTGACGGCGTCTTCGGCGACCGCGATCAGGGTGGGCGCGGCATCGTCGAGGACCCGCGCCCCGGGCCGTACCGCCGTGCCTTCCGTGTCGACGACGACCCTCAGCGGCTGTACGGCACCGGGTATCCCCCGTACGGCGAGGTGGGGGTCGTCGGCGCGTGCCGTGCCGGAGCCGACGATGACGGCGTCCGCTTCGGCGCGCAGCCGATGGACGTCCGCGCGGGACTCGGACGAGGTGATCCAACGGCTGCTGCGGTCCCGGGCCGCGATCCGACCGTCGAGGGTGGCCGCGTACTTCCAACTGACGTGGGGGCGGCCGGTGCGCTCCGAGGTGAGCCACGCGGTGTTGCCCGCTGCGGCCTCGGCGGCCAGCAGGCCGGACTCCACCCGCACTCCAGCGGCGCGCAGGGTGTCGGCTCCGCCCGTGGCCCGGGGGTTCGGGTCGGCGACCGCATAGACGACGCGGCTGACCCCCGCTTCGACCAGCGCGGCTGCACAGGGGCCGGTGCGACCGGTGTGGTTGCAGGGTTCGAGGGTGACGTAGGCGGTGGCACCACGGGAGCGGCCTACGGCTTCGCGCAGGGCGTGGATCTCCGCGTGCGGGCCGCCGGCGCGCTGGTGGTGGCCCTCACCGACGGTCCGGCCCGAGGCGTCGACGATCACGCATCCGACGGTCGGATTGGGGCTGGTGGAGCCGAGTCCGCGGGCGGCGAGTGCGATCGCGCGCTGCATGGCGGTGGTGTCGGCTGCGGTTGCCACCGGGTCCTCCTGCCTTTCGGGCATGGACTCCGGGGCCTGTCATGACGACAGGGAGCGGGACGTCGAACTCTGGTGCACGCCGGACCGCCGAATGCGCCGATCGCCGGTGTGGCGATCAGCCGATGACGGCCGGCAGACCCCAGGGGACCACCCGCCGCGCACTGCCTCCCATCCGGACTTTAACCGTCGGTCCAGGAATTCCACCTGGTCAGCCGGCCACTGGCAGTGGACGGGTCGCGGACTATAACCGCCGGTTCGGAATTTCACCGACCCCGGAGTGCGCTTGCTGCTGATAACAAGGCCAGTGTGCCATGAGGGCCCGTGGACCAGACAGGTGACGAGTTGTGCGGTGACTCACAGCGAGCTCTTGACAAACGCAGTAGCGGTAGCCACACCTCCGCTTAACCTCGGTCGCCGGCGGCTCGATCCCGACCTATTGACCCCTATGGTCTAGTCCATTTAATGTCGGCGGCACCTCCGCACGCGCGCGGGGTAGTGGACGCTCGGCGGCGGAGTCCCGGCCCTTGCCGCCGTCGGGCTTCCATCATCCGGGGCGCATGACCACGCCCCCCGAAACCGGCAGCGGGCCCGGCCCCTCCGCACGCCCGTTCGCGCTCCCCATGTGACGTCTGTCACGCTGGACGCATGGCCACGATCCTGGTGACGGGCGGAACCGGCACCCTGGGCAGAGAGGTCTGCGAGCGGCTGCGCCGCGGCGGGCAGGACGTCCGGGCGCTCAGCCGACGCTCCCCCGAGTACCCCGTGGATCTACGGGAGGGCACCGGCCTCGACCGGGCGGTCGACGGCGTGGACGCGATCGTCCACTGCGCTTCGACCCCGCGCGGCGGTGACGACCAGGCGGCGACACACCTCCTCAAAGCCGCCCGGGAGGCCGGCGTACCTCATCTCGTCTACATCTCCATCGTCGGCGTGGACCGTGTGCCCCTCGGCTATTACCGCGTGAAGCGCCGGGTGGAGCAACTGATCGAAGAAGCCGGACGCACCCGTCCCGACCTCGGCTGGACCGTGCTGCGAACCACCCAGTTCCACGATCTGGTGCTGCGCCTGCTGGCGGGGGCGGCTCGGCTCCCGGTGCTGGCGGTACCGGCGGGCGTCAGCGTGCAGCCCATCGAGGTGCAGGAGGTGGCGCAGCGGTTGGCGGACCTCGCCGTGGGGCCGCCGATGGGGCGGGCACAGGACATGGGCGGACCGGAGGTCCGCTTCCTCCGGGACCTGGCCGAGCTCTATCTGTCCACCACGCACCGCCGACGCACGGTCCTCCCGGTACGACTGGCCGGGCGCGCCTACGCCGGGTTCAGGGCAGGTGGCCATCTGGCCCCGGAGCAGTCGGTGGGAAAGGTGACGTTCGCCGAGTTCCTCCAGCGTGGAGCGGGGTAGCGGACCATCTCCCGCTCAAGGAACGGGCCCAAGAAGGCACAGCGGATGCGAAGGGGCGACTGACCGGCGAATCGCCCCGGACGGAGTCAGCCGCCGGGGCCGAAGAGTTCGTCCTGCGCCACGTCCCGGGCGGTGATCAACGCCCCGCGGAGGACCGCCGTCCCGCCCAACTCCCCCGGACGCACTTGGGTGGGCAGCGGAGTGAGCCCCGCCAACCGGCTCTCGACGAGGGAGGCGAGTTCCGCGCCCCCGGCCAGTCCGACTTCCCCGCCGAGCACGAGGAATCCCGGGTCCAGGATGGAAACCACCGACGCGGCGCCGAGGGCGAGCCGATGGGCGAGCGCGTCGAGGAACTCGTCCCGTCCGGCCGCCAGGGCCTCGGTGACCAACGCGGCAGCAGCGGACCCCCGCGGCTCGAACACCTTGTCCCCCAAGATGGCGGCGGTGTCGATGCCCCGCTCCTCCGCGAGGGCGACCACGGCGGTGGAGCCCCCCAGCGAGTGGAATCCGCCGCCGCAGTCCGTGGCGGAGGGCAGTCCGCGTGTACCGGGAACGGGGAGGAAGCCGATCTCGCCCGCTCCACCCGATACGCCCCGGCGCAGTTCGCCGTCGAGGAAGAGTGCGGCGCCGACGCCGTCGCCGAGCCAGAGGAAGACGAAGGTGTCGTGGTCACGGCCGGCTCCGGCGCGCTGTTCGGCGACTCCCGCCAGATTCGTCTCGTTCTCCAGGACGATCCTCGCCGGCAACCTCTCGTGCAGGGCGGCCACCAACTGTCGGTGCCAACGCGGCAGCCCCGAGGTGTTGCGCAACTCCCCCGTGGTCGGATCGATCAGTCCGGGCATGCCGACGCAGACGCTGTGCAGCCGGTCGGCACCCGCTTCGCGCACGGTGCGCTCCAGCAGGGCCGCGGCACGCTCCACCGCCGGCTCGGTGTCGATACCGCCGTCCATGGGCATGGAAGCCTCTGCGAGCGTGGCCCCGAGGAGGTCTGCGACCACCACGGCGATGCTCTGGGTGCGGATGTCGAGGGCCGCGAGATGGGCCCGATCGGCGACGAGCCCGTACAGCCGGGCGTTGGGCCCGCGGCGCTCGGCTCCCGACTCGCCCACGACCTGGATCAGGCCGGAGCGTTGGAGCCGCTCGACGAGATCCGCTACGGACGGGCGCGAGAGTCCGGTCCTGGTCTTCAACTGACCTGCCGTCAACGGACCTTCACGCTGGAGCAGCTTTAGCGCCACCCGGTCGTTGATGGCCCGGGCGGTGCTCGGAGATGCGGGCATGGGCCCAATCTTTTCAGATTGACCCGAGCACTATTTAACAGGCAGGCTTCCTGATAATTTACGCCAACACCTTCAACGGGGAGGGACCTCGTCATGACCACCTACGCGGCAGCACGAGCACGTCAGCGGGTGAAACGGGCCCGGTACGCCATCGCGGTGACGTTCTGTGCGCACGGCGCAGTGACCGGAAGTTTCGCCACGCGCATTCCATGGATCCAGGACCACACGGCGATCAGCGCGGGCCAACTCGGGCTCGCCCTCGCCTTCCCCGCGCTCGGCGCATCCCTGACGATGCCGCTGGCGGGCAGGATCATGCACCGCTTCGGTGCCCGTCAGGCGCTGAGCGCGCTCCTCGCCCTGTGGACGCTCTCCCTGACCCTGCCCTCGCTCGCCCCGGGAATGTTGACCCTCTGCGGCGCCCTCTTCCTGATGGGCAACGCGGCGGGCATGTCGGACGTGGCGATGAACGCGATCGGGGTGGAGACCGAAAGGGAGGTGGGCCGCTCGATCATGTCGAGCCTGCACGGCATGTGGAGCGCGGGCGCACTGATCGGTTCGGTGGGAGGGACGTTCGCCGCCCATCTGGACGTCGACGCCCGGGTCCATCACACGATCGCGGCGCTGGTCCTGACCGTCATCGGGGTGACCGCAGCCGAGCGCGTGCTCGACGTGCGCGGCACGCCCGACGAGGAGCCGCCGCCCCGCTTCGCGCTGCCGCCGAAATCAGCGCTGGTCTACGGTCTGGTCGCGTTCTGCGCGGTGTTCGCCGAAGGAGCCAGCCTCGACTGGTCCGCGGTCTACCTCAGGGACGAACTGCACACGTCGGCCGGGCTCGCCGCGGCGTCCACCACGGCCTTCGCCCTGACGATGGCGGTCGCCCGGCTCGCCGGAGACCGGGTCGTCGACCGCTTCGGGCCGGTCCGCACCGTCCGGTGGAGCGGAATCGTGGCCGTACTCGGCGGGTTGCTGGTGGTCCTGGCACCCGACCCCTACACCGCGATGGCGGGGTTCGCGTGCATCGGCCTGGGCATCGCCGTGGTCGTCCCCCTCGCCTTCGCGGCGGCGGGGCGCAGCGGCCCCAACCCCAGTCAGGCCATCGCGGGCGTCGCCACCATCACCTACACCTCGGGGCTGATCGCCCCGTCGGCGATCGGGGCGGTCGCGGACGTGACCAGTCTGGTGTTCTCCTTCGGGCTGGTGACGGCACTGGCCTGCGGGCTTGTGGTGGGCGCGCGAGTGCTCGGACCGCGGGCGGGCGACCGCGTGAAGGAACCGGGGGACGCACTGCGGTCGGGCAGCCGACCGTAACGGGATCGTACGCAGCACTCCGGCGTGAACCGGTGGCAGTCCGGTGGCAGGTGCGGCGGAGGGGCGAAGCGCCGATCCCCCTTCACTGCGCCGCCCGGGGGGGTGCCCCTATGGGTTTCGTCAACCTGTGGGGGTGGGTTGGGGGTCGTAGAAGGTGCCGTCGCGGAGCATTGCGAACAGCACGTCGGCT
>NZ_JBEXVD010000036.1:0-66402 GCF_040638655.1 Streptomyces sp. NPDC005963
CCGAAGGGCTCCAACATCCTGCCGACGCGTGTGGGCGCGTACGGCAACACCGTCTCCCCACGGGCCGCGCCCTCCCGTAGGAAGGCGTCCTGACGGTCCCACTGCTCGGCGCGGGTCTCCATCGCGCGTCCGAGGTCCATGAGCGGCAGGGCGAGACCGGCGACGGTCACCGCACAGACCAGCGCGGCCCCCGCCAGCGCGACCCTGTGGACACGGTCACCACGCACCTCGGCAGCCTCGGTGGTACGGGCCCGGAGCCATCGGCCCAGCAGGGCGCCCGCGCCCACCAACACCAGGACGTACACCAGGAGGTAGTCGTTCCAGGTGCGTTCGGTCGTCACCACGCGCGCACCGAAGACGGGGTAGGTGATGACCGTGCACAGATAGCCGGAGACCAGGAAGGCCGCGGCGCCCAGGGCGATCAGCACCGGTGGGCGGGCGGGCAGCAGAACGGCCGCCTCGGGCCGCGCGCCGCGGCGGGCGACCAGTCCCAGCAGCACCCCTGCGGCGACCGCACCCACGTACTGCCAGGTGGTGAAGACCGTCCCGAGGATCTCCAGATAGCCCCGCAGCGCACCCCAGAGCGATTCGGGCGCGAGCATCGACACGCTCTCGGCGTCGTACCGGGTACGGCGATTGCGCGAACCGGGGGACGTCACCAGGATCAAGGTGCCGAGCGCGACCCCCGCCATCCCGGCCAGGGACCAGATCCGGGCGAAGCGCCGCACCGCAGGCACGAAGATCACCTGCGCGAAGAGGACCACCCCGCCGAGCACCACCAGGGCGACGACGGACGCCTCCTCGGAGAGGGTGCCCATGAAGGCACCGGCCCCGACGACCACCACGAGCGCCAGATTGCGTCCCCGCCGCCCGTGCGCCACCAACAGCGGGATCGCCGCCGCGAGCGCCAGCACCGGAGCGACGGTGTGGGAGACGGAAGCCGCGGGCCAGTAGAACGTCTTGTACGTGTTGGGGGTGGCGAAGAGGAACACGGCGGCCACCATCGCGGCGACCAACAGCGGTGTTCCACGGGGCACTTCCAGTCGGGCCCTGCGCAGCAGCCTGACCGTCAGCGCCCAGAGCAGCACCAGCATCAGCACCCCGCTGACCAGGCCGAACCACTGGTGGCCCGCCACCGGGAACTTGGCGTACAGACCCACGAGCAGACCGTTGCCGACCCGGCCGTTGTCGGTGAAGTAGAACTTGTCCACCAGACCGGTGATGCCGTGGTCGCGCACGTGCGGCAAGAAGCACCACTCGTCGGCGCTGGGGCGCACATGGCGGCCGTACCAGGAGGCGAGGGCCAGCAGTCCCAGCGGCAGCATCGCGAGCACGATGGCCGCATTGCCCCGCCAGTCGAGGCGCTTGGGCTGGGGGGCATCGTCGTTGGTCCGCTGGTGGGGTTCGTTCGAGCGGGAGACGTCGAGGGACATGGGTGTGCTATCGCCTCTCGCCCAACCGCGGCGCCATGGGGCGCATGGTTCCACCACCCCGCAACACCATCGGCACGGAGAGCGGCAGTTCCGTCTCGTTCGTCTCCCGCACCACGTAGTGGGGTCGGTGCTTGGACTCGTGGTAGATCCGGCCCACGTACTCGCCGATGACGCCGAGCGTCGCGATCTGTACGCCGCTCATGCCGACGATGACCGTGATCAGCGTTGCGTAACCGGGAGTGTCCACGCCGTCCACGACGACATTGGCAACGATCCACAGGGCGTAGGCGAGTGCGGAGAGGAAGAGCCACAGCCCGCCGTGAATCGCCATGCGCAAAGGACGGCTGTTGAAGGACAGCAGTCCATCGATTCCGTAGTTCAGCAGTCTGCGCCCGCCCCATTTGGATTGGCCGGCCGCACGCTGAACGTTCTGATACGTAAAGCTGACGGTGTCAAACCCGATCCAGGAGAACAACCCTTTGGAGAACCTATTGCTCTCCGGGAGGGAGAGCAGCGCATTGACGGCACGCCGGGACAGCAAGCGGAAGTCGCCCGCGCCGTCGATGATTTCCACATCCATGAATCGTCGGACCAGCCGGTAGTAGGCCTGGCTGAGCGCGGTGCGCAACGCCCCTTCGCCGGTGCGGTCGCGCTGCGCCACGACCTGGTCGTAGCCGTGCCGATGGAGTTCCAGCATCTGCGGGATGAGCTGCGGCGGATGCTGGAGATCGGCGTCCAGGATGACGACCGCGTCCCCTTGCGACATCCTCAACCCCGCCAACATGGCGGATTCCTTACCGAAGTTGCGGCTGAAGGAAGTGAAACGGGTACGGGGGTCGGCGGCGGCAAGGCCCTTCAGGATGACGAGGGTTTCATCCGCGCTGCCGTCGTCCACGTAGCAGATCTCGAAATCCGCTTCGGTCGGCTCAAGGGCGCTCACCAACTCGGCGTGGAACGCCCCGATCACCTCGCTCTCGTTGAAGCACGGAACAACAAGTGAAATCTGTGGCATCGCTGCTTTCCTCGATCGTCTTGCCGCTGCCTGACCTGCCGTACATTCACCGCCCCGGCGTTATATGGGTCCATAGTGCGCAGGTCCAAGGGCGTGAACCGAGAAGGCAGCGCTGCCTTGGCGTGGCCAGTCCGATGGTCAGCCGGTCTGGCCCTTCTTGTTCACCACTGCCGCGGCAGTGCGCGTCTCTGAGTGCAAGACGGTTCCTGCCGGAATCCGTTGCCTCGGAGTGTTCGAATCGGGTGCCGTTTCGATCACATGGTCTTCGCCGGCGACGATCCGTGTCCCCGCATAACCGAAATCACGCTGGTCGAGCAGGACCTGCGGCAGCTCGGTGGCCGTGGTGTCCTTCAGCCCGACCGCGATGACCATCCGGTCTTCCGTGCCGCTGCGGACCTCCGCGGCATCGATCCCGGGGATGGTCGCCAGCGCACGGTAGAGGCGGGCCTGACCGCTGGGGGGCAGCGGATGGGTCTTGAGCAGTTCGCCGACGGCGCGCAGACCGTGTTGGGCCTTGGTCTCGTCCTCGGGCGGGGTGCTCGTCCTGCGGCCCATCACCGTGGGGTCGCCGTCCGTGGGGAACAGCGCCCGCACGGCGGCCAACGCCTCGGCGGGGTCTTCGGGCAGGGCGTCGACGGCACGGTAGAGGTCGCGCGGGCTGTACACGGGTGCGCCCTTGGCCTTGGTGCCCTCGGGTGCCGTGTACCGGGTCCAGGCGGCCGGCCCGGTCCCCGGGCGCCAGACGCGTTCGATCCGCACCCCCTTCGCGCTCGTCCCCTGCGTCACGTCCGACTGGAGGAGTTCGGTGTAGGTGTAGACCCACTGGTCGTCGCGCGGTTCGGGTGGGGTCGGTCGCGCCTCAAGGGCCGCGGCGGCGCGCAGCAGCAGGGCCGAGGACTCGGCGGCCGTCCCCGCGGACGCGGCCGTTCGGGACCCGTCGCTGCGGTTGGGTCCGAGGTCGGCGCTGACCACGGCGGTCGCCGTGAGGGCGACGGTGATGGAGAGGGCGGCCCCGACGGTGGCGAACCGCCAGTCGGTGCGCAGCGCGCGGAAGCGGGCTCCCCTGCCGCCACCGGACGCGGTGGCACGGTTGAGGCGCTGTCGACCGCGGGCGAGGGTCATGGGGTCGACCGGGGGCCGGTCGGCGCGCAGTTCACGGACCTGGGTCAACTCGTCCACGGCGAATCAGCTCCTGACGACGGGGTGAGGGCGGGCTCCACCGGCTGCCTGGCGGCCGTGCCGGTGGCGGGGTAAGCGGGCTGGTGAAGCGCGTCGGTGGGCTCGGAGTCCCGGGACACCGGGCCGGGCCGCCCGTCCCGATCGGGCTCGTCTGCGGTGAAGGCGGGATCGGCGATCAGTGCCGCCCGCACCTTGCGTCGGGCACGGTTGAGCCGCGAACGCACGGTGCCCAGTGGAATGCGCAGCGCCTCCGCGACCTCCTGGTAGTTGAGATCGGCCCAGGCGACCAGCAGCAGCACATGCCGATCACCCGGTGATAGGGCCGCGAGTGCTCCCGCGAGCGGGGCCTGTGCGGCGATCCGGTCGTCGGAACGCTCGCTCCAGGACTCGGCCAGGGGGTCGTCACCGGTCTTGGCCAGCGCGCGCAGGGCGCGTTCCTCGCTGCGGCGGTGCCCACCGATGAGCTTGGCGGCGATCCCGTACAGCCAGGGTCTGGCACTGGGTCGGGTGGTGTCGTAGCGACCGCGGCGGCGGAAGGCGATGAGGAAGGTCTCCGCCATGATGTCCTCGGCCGCGTCCTCCCCGAGGCGCCGGGCGGCGTAGCGGTGGATGTCGGGTGCGTGGCGGTCGTAGAGCAGCGCGAACAGCTCGGGGTGCTCCAGCGATTGGGCGACGACCTCGGCGTCATCACGGACGACCGGTGGTCCGGTCACGGCGACTCCAGAAGGTAGGCGGCAGGGGCTGTCATCCCCTTGTTGGCCGCACCGGAGGAAAAGGTTCACGCGGCTCGGGGCCCGGTTCCCGCGTCCCACCGTCGCCCCGTGCGTCAGATGCGGAACGCAACCGGCCGTTCGGGTGCGAACGTTCTTGCTTCGAGTCCACTCCAAGGCGTTGGCTTGCTGCCCATGGAGTACACGCAACTAGGACGCACAGGACTCAAGGTCAGCCGGCTCGTCCTCGGGACGATGAACTTCGGACCCCACACCACCGAAGCGGCCAGCCACGCCATCATGGACGCGGCGCTCGACGCGGGCGTCAACTACTTCGACACCGCCAACACCTACGGCGGCGACCCCCGCGGTCGCACCGAGGAGATCATCGGCAACTGGTTCGCCCAGGGCGGCGACCGCCGGGACAAGGTCGTCCTCGCCACCAAGGTGTACGGGAACATGTACCCCGGCCGCGAGGACTGGCCCAACCACACCAAGCTCTCCGCGCTCAACATCCGACGCTCCGTGGACGCCAGCCTCCAGCGGCTGCGCACGGACCACATCGACATCTACCAGTTCCACCACATCGACCGGGCCACACCCGTCGAGGAGATCTGGCAGGCCGTCGACACCCTCGTCCAACAGGGCAAGATCCTCTACGCGGGCTCATCCAACTTCCCCGGTTGGAAGATCGCCCAGACCAATGAGCGGGCCCGCCAGAAGGGCTCGTACGGGCTGGTCAGCGAGCAGTGCCTGTACAACCTCTTCGAGCGACGGGCCGAGATGGAGATCATTCCCGCCGCCATCGAGTACGGACTCGGCGTCATCCCCTGGTCACCGCTGCACGGCGGACTGCTCGGCGGAGTGATCCGCAAGGAGGTCGACGGCGGGCGGCGCGCGAGCGGACTGACGGGGGACCGCCTCGGCGCCCCGGGCGCACGCGAACAGATCCAGGCGTACGAGGACCTGCTCGCCAAGGTGGGGCTCGACCCGGCCGAGGTGGCGCTCGCCTGGCTGCTGGCCCAGCCCGGGATCACCGGTCCCATCGTCGGACCGCGGACCGCGGAGCAGCTCGAAGGCGCCCTGCGCGCAGTGGAGCTGAAACTGGACGCGGAGCTGCTGGCCTCGCTGGACGGGATCTTCCCGGGGCCGGGAGCCACCCCGGAGGCCTTCGCCTGGTAGGCGGGGCCAGCGGGGTAGAGGAGCGGGCGAGGGTCACATACCGGCCACGGATGCCACGGCGATGATCGCGAACATCAGGACGAGCACACCCGCCATGATCTGGTTTCTGGTCTTCGTCTTCACCCCTTGAGGTTAACCGGACCGCTCCTCGTTGCCGCCCCCAGGGGCCAGGTTCCGACCGTCTCGTACCGCGGCTGCTCTCCGGGCACCCCGCTGACCGGGAGGTTGCTCCGCACCAGCGCGAGCCGGTCCACCTGCCAGGGGGTGCCCTCGAAGTCGCCCAGACCGTCGGTGTACGCCCGCAGCTCCGTCCCGGTGCGGCTGCGGGCGATCGTCAGGTGCGGGGTGTAGCGGCGGTGGTGATCCATGGCGATTCCGGCCCTCCGGGCTGCGGCGTCCGCCCGCTCGGCGAGCAGCCGGAGCTCGTCGAGACCTCCCGCGGCGCCCGCCCACAGCGCCCGATCGCCGAAGTGGCCGGCGCCGTGGATGCGCAGCGGAAAGGGGGAGCTGCGGCGGGCGGCACGCGCGAGGCGGGCCCGGAGGTCGGGCAGGGTCTCGTCGTCGACCTCACCCATGAACGCGAGGGTGAAGTGCCAGCCCGCCCGATCGGTCCAGCGCAGCTGTTCGGCGCCGGGCAGGGCCCCGAGCCGGTCGACGGCCGCGCCGAGTTCGACGACGGACCGGGCGGGCGGGAGCACGGCGGCGAACAGCCTCATGCGGCCAAGTCTGGCGTATGCGACCGGGGACCTGGTCGGGATCTCCGAACTGCGGCGGAAGCGCCACCATTGCTGAGATCTGAGCGTGATACCGCGTGATGTGCCAGGTCGTAGCCGTGTCGATCATTTTCCCGCGCAGCGGCCTATACGGACGATCACGGCAGTGCTGTCCTAGCTGTGTACCTGACAACTAGCTCACAGGGAGAACCCATGTCTCGTCGTCACTCCGCGCGCCTCGGAACCCTCCTCGCCGCTACCGGCCTGCTGCTGTGGGGAATGCCGACCGCCTCCGCACAGGAGTCCACCGCGTCCTCGCAGCTCGAATACGTCTACTACAACGGCGACATCGTCGGCTCCGTAACCTGGAATCAGGACCCCGCCGGTTCCACTCCGGGCGACTCCATGATGGTGTGCGACCTGAAGAGTGACGGCTGGGCCATCGAGGCCGATCTGTTCCGGACCGGAGTCGTGGAACGTACCGTCAACACCCGTGGTCACAACGCCATTTACTGTTCCCCCTGGGCGAGCGGAAACCTCCAGGAAAACCTTGGCTGGGTCATTCACGTCAATATGGTGAATGGCAGCAACACCCGCCATATCCACACCATGTATGTGAACTCATGACCCACTGACGCTTCGGCGCAACTCGCCACCGGCTGATGCCGGGAGTTCCATCCCCCCGCACGGGGACGGGAGCGCACCAGCCGGGCCGAGCAGCGCCCCGCCAGGTTCTGACCGAGCAGTGGTGGCGCGCTTCCCCGGCCCCTTGCCTGGTGGGGCACCCGCTGGACGAACCTGCCGGCGTCCCATGGTCGAGCCAGATCAGGCAGCCGTCGTGACGGGCTTTCTGACATCCTCGGACCGCTCGGGGGCCTTCGGCACGAAGTCCAGGTGCTTGTGCCCCCGGCGCAGGTCCACCTTGAGCCGTAGACCTCCCGCCCGGGCCAGCATCAGTCCGACCAGCAACGCACCCGCCAGGGACAGGACACCTCCCGCGGCGAAACCGATCCGCGGTCCGTACACGTCGGTGATCCAGCCGAAGACGGGCGCCCCGAGGGGCGTGCCGCCGACGAAGACCATCATGTACAGGCTCATCACCCGTCCGCGGACCGCCGGGTCGCTGGCCATCTGGACGGTGGAGTTGGCGGTGACGTTGACCGTGAGGCCGAACATCCCGATCAGCACCAGGAGCGCGGCAAAGATCCAGAAGTGCGGGGCGAAGGCCGCCACGACTTCGAGGATTCCGAAGATGACCGCAGCACCCACCAGGAGGCGCAGCCGGGACGTGCCACGCCGGGCCGCCAGCAGTGCGCCGACCAGGGAACCGACCGCCATGAGGGTGTTGAGCAAGCCGTAGGTGCTGGCACCCGAGTGATAGACGTCGTTGACGAACGCCGACAGCCAGATCGGGAAGTTGAAGCCGAAGGTGCCCACGAATCCGACCAGGACTATGGGCCATATCAACTCGGGGTGGGCGGAGACGTAGCGCAGCCCTTCCCTCAGCTGCCCCTTTCCGCGCGGGGTGCGGGTGCTCCGGTGCAGTTCGGCGGTCCGCATCAGGAGCAGTGCGGCGATCGGCGCGATGAAGGAGAGGCCGTTGAGGAGGAAGGCGTACCCGCTGCCGACCGCGGTGATCAGCACACCGGCGACCGCAGGGCCGACGAGCCGGGCGGACTGGAAGTTCGCGGAGTTCAAGCTGACGGCGTTGGCCAACTGGTCCGGTCCGACCATTTCGGCGACGAAGGTCTGTCGGGCCGGGTTGTCGATGACGGTGACCATCCCGAGGGCGAACGCGGTCACGTAGACGTGCCAGACCTGCACCTCACCGCTCAGGGTCAACGCGGCCAGCGCGAGGCCGGTCATGGCCATCGCGGCTTGGGTGGCGAGCAACAGGGGCCGCTTGGGCAGCCGGTCGGCGAGGACTCCGCCGTACAGGCCGAACAGCAGCATCGGAAGGAACTGGAGGGCGACGGTGATGCCGACCGCGGAGGCCGAGCCGGTCAGTGTCAGGACCAACCAGTCCTGGGCGATCCGCTGCATCCAGGTGCCCGTGTTGGACACCGCTTGGCCGGCGGCGAAGAGGCGGTAGTTCCGGTTCTTGAGCGAGCTGAACATCGTGGTAGGTGGGATTCCTTCCGACGCCGCGAGGGCGGGGGAGGAAGGCGCGGGTGCGGAGTCTGCTCCGGGTCCCGTACGCAAAAGTGGTCGCCTCCTCGGGTGGTGCGGTTACAGGTGCGCGAGCTTCTCCAGTACGGGCGCTGCCGCACGGAGCTTGGCCCATTCGTCTTCGTCGAGCCCCTGGGCGAGCTCGGCCAGCCAGGCGTTCCGCTTGCGACGGCTCTCTTCGAGCATCGCTTCGGCCTCCTCGGTCTGGCTGACGACCTTCTGTCGACGGTCGTCGGGATGTGGCTCCAGCTGGACCAGCCCCTTGGCCTCCAGCAGCGCCACGATGCGGGTCATCGACGGCGGCTGGACGTGCTCCTTGCGCGCCAGCTCCCCGGGGGTGGCCGAGCCGCACCGGGCGAGGGTGCCGAGCACCGACATCTCGGTGGGGCTCAGCGATTCGTCGACGCGCTGGTGCTTCAGCCGTCGCCCGAGCCGCATCACGGCCGAGCGGAGGGCGTTCACAGCGGCGACGTCGGCATCACTGCCATGGGACAGATCAGACATGTTCGTTAGCATAACTCATTACTCTGCCTAAATACCAGTCGCCGAACCACCCCGTCCGCCCCCACCCGCGCACCACCCCTCCCACCAGCGCTGACCAGCAGGACTCACCCAAACGAGTGACACGAATGCGAAAAGCGACACATCCGGCACGCTCGGGGAGCAACCCTGACCGCATGGGATCGACGGTGCTCAGCCTGCGGATAGACGGTGAGCTGCACGACCGACTGAGGCGTCGGGCGGCCAAACGCGGAATGAGCGTCCAGGACTATGTACTCCGGACGCTCATCCGCGACGACTTCGACGAACGCTTCGAGGCGTCCGTCGACGAGACGGAGAAGTTCTACGGGGTGAACTGACGATCGAGCGGACGCGGGGGCGCCCAGAGGGTCACCCTCCCCGGCAGCCCTGCGACGCCGATCCCGCTCGACCTGCGAAGCCCACGCGGGTCGAGCCATGGGGAACACGGTCGTACCCCGGAGGCCCGACAAGCACCCGACGGACACCCGACGCGGGGCAACATGAGACCAGCGGTACGAAGCCGTGGGGCGTGATCGGGCCGGTGTCCCCGGAGCCGCCAAGTCCCCTTGTTGGCCTACATATACGCCCCGTAACATACCCCTCGGCGCTGCTACCGACAGGTTGAGGGGCTCACCGTGGCGGATATTGCAGGAATTGCTTTAAAGCAGATCCTCGGCAGCTTGGAACAGCACGGTTACCGCCATATCGAGCACGTTCCCGACTCCTTCGACTACATCTCCGCGCTTTCTGCGATCGGTCCGCTCATGACGCAGTACCAGGGCGATCTCATCCGCGAAGTACAGCCCAATCCCGCCGTACCGGACGACGCCAACTCCGCCGCGAGCACATCGGCCGCCACCCCGCACACGGAATTCTACGAGTTCCCGGATATCCCCCCTCGGTACGTTGCCCTGTGGTGCATCCGCCCCGCATTACCCGACGGTGGTGCAACCACACTGGCCGACGGCTACCGCTTCCTCGCCGAATTCACGACTGACGAACGCTCCAGACTCTTCGACGAAATCCGCGACTGGCGCTCCAGGCCGACCCTGGCAGCGGAAGGCATCGCTCCCACGTCCTGCCGCACTCCTGCGCTGGTGAGGCACCACGGCAGGCTCGTGATGCGCTTCAGCACCCGCGACCTCCACCGGGACGGCGAACTGACCTCCGCCTACATCGACCGGGGGCAGGAGTTCTTCAACGCCCACCACATCGCCGTCCGACTGGAGCAACGCTCCCTTCTGATCTGGGACAACTGGCGGATGATCCACGCCAGGACCGCCTTCGACGACCGGCGTCGACATCTGCGCAGAATCCTCATCGGGGAAGCCGCATGACCTCTTCAGACCCCATTCCGGGCACGGCATTCGTCGCCCTGCCTGACCTTCCCGACAACCACCGGGCGTTCGAACTGCTCCGGGCCAACTTCTCCGACGTCCAGGTCGCCGGAGCCAGGGAGCGAGCCCTCGCCGAACTTTCGGCCCTCGGCCCCGAGGTGTCGGCGGCCATCGTCGGGGTGAAGGAGCGGATCACCGCCGACGTCCTCGACTCCCTGCCCGGTCTACGTGCCCTCGGTTCCGTGGGAACGGGCAGGGACCACCTGGACCTCGCCGCGCTACGGGACCGGGGCGTCCAGGTCGTCACCACGCCCGGGGTCAACGCGGTCTCGGTCGCGGAACACGCCATGATGATGGTCCTGGCGCTGGCCAAACAGGCGGTCGCAGGGCACGGCGCCGCACTCAGCGGGAAGGACCGGGCGGGAATGTCGGCACCCGCCGTCGAAATCCGCGGTCGCCGCGCGGGGGTGCTCGGGGCCGGGGCGACCGCTCGCGCACTGCTCCCCCTGCTGACCGCGTTCGGCACGGACCCGCAGGTGTGGACCCGCACTCCGGACAGGCATCCCGATCTGGTGACCCGGCCCCTGGAGCACGTGTTCCGACGCAGCGAGATCCTCAGCATCCACCTCCCGCTGACCCAGGAGACGCGGGGGCTCGTGGGCCGCGACCTCCTGGCCCTCCTCCCCGAGGGTGCGCTGGTCGTCAACACCGCGCGGAAGGAGATCTTCGACCTCGCGAACCTTGCGTCGGCGGTCCGGGACCGGCCCGACCTACGGTTCGCGGTGGACGACTTCGAGCTGGCGAGCGACGGCACGGCTACCGCCCTGGGAGAGCGTGCCCTGTTGAGCCCGCACATCGCCGGTGTCACCGTCGAATCGCTCGGAGCCATGCAGGAGAGCGCGGTCCGCGGGACGATCGCCGCGCTCCGGGGCTGAGCCTTCCCGTTCCACCGACGGCAATCGACGACGAAGGAACCCAGCCATGTCCTGGCTCGAACGCACCAATACGGTCCTGGGTGTGATCGGCTTCATCATCACCATCATCACCTTGATCAAGGTGCAGTCCGTACAGCGGGCGCAGTCGGAGGAACGGGCCCTGCTCCGCAGGTTGTACGGCACCGAGTCACTGGCAGGGCATTTGAGATCAGCCGCCGGTTTCCTCAGACAGGGAGAGCAGGACGCTCGGAACTTAGCCGAGGAATTAGTGAGAATGTGCGGCCAGATAGAAGGGATCAGCCGAGCCTTGGATTCGATGAACCGCATGCGCGGAAACGGCACCGGAGAGCAGCGGATGATTCGGCTCGTGGAACGCGGCTACTACACGCCGGCTTTCTACAGCCAGGTGGTTAACAACGCACAGAGCAACGCCGATTTCCTGATGTACCGCAACCTCCAGATCTCCAACGTCGACATGTTGCAGGCGATGGAGCGCGCGGCCAAGCGCGGCGTGAAGATCCGTATCCTCGCGATCTCGTCGGCGTCCAGTGACGGCGTCCTCGAACAGGCGTCGATGGTGCTGCCCTGGCCCCAGGTGCCGGCCGAGACCCTGCGGCGGCAACTGGTGGAGTCGGAGGAGAGGGTCAGGAACGTGGTGGCCGCGTGGCCGGCCCGGGCCCGTCGGAACTTCGAGTACCGCGGGTATGTGATCGCGCCCAATATGCACTTCGCCCGGCTGGACGGCCTGGTCTTGCAGGGCTTCGTCGGGACCCTCTCGCCCGCCCAGCCCGACCAGTTGGAAGACCGCGGCTATGTGGAGCTACCACGGGATCGAGAGCCGGGAGCGACCCTGTCGCGGCACTTCGACGAACTGTGGTCCCAGAGCGCCGCGTCCGTGGTGGTCGCCGGCTGAACGCCGAAGCGCCCTGCGGTCGACCGGATGGACGGATCAGCCCGGACCCGGCTGCCCGCGCGCACCGCGGGGCACGGGCTGCTCTGCGCTGACCCCGTGCCGCCCGCGCCCGGCGGCACGGATGACACGGGGTCCCAGCACCGTCAGGTGAGGCCCAACGCCGGCATCGCGTAGTAGAAGACGAAGACCGCCGAGACCGCGTACATCGCGATCGGCACCTCACGCCCGCGGCCCGCGGCCAGGCGCAGGACGCAGAAGGAGATGAAGCCGATGCCGATGCCGTTGGTGATCGAGTAGGTGAAGGGCATCATCACCATCGCCAGGAACGCGGGGACCGCGAGCGTGTAGTCGCTCCAGTCGATGTCCCTGATGGATCCGGCCAGGATGAGGAAGCCGACCGCCAGCAGGGCCGGGGTCGCCGCCTGGGAGGGGACCATCGTGGCGAGTGGGGTGAGGAAGAGGGCCACCGTGAACAGCGAGCCGGTGACGACCGATGCCAGGCCGGTCCTGGCGCCCTCGCCGACGCCCGCCGTGGACTCCACGAAGCATGTCGTCGCCGATGACGAGGTCGCGCCGCCGGAGGCGACGGCGATGCCGTCCACGAAGAGGACCTTGTTGATGCCCGGCAGGTTGCCGTCCTTGTCGATCAGCTTGGCCTCGTCGCCCACGCCCAGGATGGTGCCCATGGCGTCGAAGAAGCAGGACAGCAGCACGGTGAAGACGAACAGCACGCCCGTGAGGTAGCCGACCTTCTCGAAGCCGCCGAACAGGCTGACCTCGCCGACCAGGCCGAAGTCGGGGGTGTCCACCGGGCTGCCGGGCCACTTGGGGGTGGTCAGACCCCAGCTGGGGACGGTCGCCACGGCTTCGATGACCATGGCCACGACCGTCATCGCCACGATGGAGATCAGGATGGCGCCCGGAACCTTGCGGATGATCAGGGCGAGGGTGAGCAGGGTGCCGATGGCGAAGACCAGGATGGGCCAGCCGACGAGATGGCCGCCCTGGCCGAGTTGGAGCGGCACGGTGGTCTGGGCGACGTCGGGGATGCGGGAGACGAAGCCGGAGTCGACCAGGCCGATCAGCATGATGAAGAGGCCGATGCCGATCGCGATGCCCTTGCGCAGACTGCGTGGCACGGCGCTCATCACGCGTTCCCGCAGCCCTGTGGCGACCAGCAGCATCACCACGAATCCGGCGAGGACGACCATGCCCATCGCGTCCGGCCAGGACATCCGGGGTGCCAGCTGAAGGGCGACGACGGTGTTCACGCCGAGGCCCGCCGCGAGGGCGATGGGGACGTTGCCGATGACGCCCATCAGCAGGGTGGAGAAGGCCGCGGTGAGCACGGTCGCGGTGACGAGCTGGCCGCTGTCGAGCTGGTTCCCGTACATGTCCTTGGCGCTGCCGAGGATGATCGGGTTGAGGACGATGATGTACGCCATCGCAAAGAAGGTCGCGAATCCGCCACGGACTTCACGGCCGACGGTAGAGCCGCGCTCGGAGATCTTGAAGTAGCGATCCAGACCGCTGTGCGTGCCCTTCGGCTGATTCTCGGGGGCGGCGACGGGTGCCGAGGGGCTCATACGGTCCTCATCAGAGCTGTTCTTGTGGGTTCATACGAATGAATCCGGTCAATAGCAAACCGTTTCAGTATGAACATATAAAGAAGAGAAAGCCATCTCCGCGCGTAGACACCCCCGACTTCCGGACATCCGCGCCCGCGGTTGGTCTAGATCACCGCCGCCTACACTGTCCCCATGGCGAAGTGGACCCCCCGACACGAGGCACCCGAGCCCCTGGAGGGGCCCGTCGTCGCCACCATCACCGGCGGCACCGTCGTCTGGTTCGTCCTCTTCCTGGTGCAGATCCCCTTCTACAACTGGTTCGCCGACCGCGATCTGATGTGGTGGGTGTGGACCTGTCTGGCCGGCGCCGGACTGGGGCTGATCGGCATCTGGTACGTGCGCAAGCGGGACGCGGCCATCAAGCGCTCGGCAGCCGCGGAACGATCGGCGACACCCCCTGCACTCTGAGGGTGTTGCAGAGGCACCCCGAGTTGGCGCGATCTGGACTGGTCGCCCGCCCTCCCCGCACAGCGGCCCCACGGCCTTGCTGATCCGTTCCGGCCGACCGCCCCGCCACGGCGGGTGAAGCCGTCGCACCGGCCGTACCGTACGAACCATGAGTCAGCGGGCGAGGATCGACGCGGAAGGCCCGGAGCCGGGCGGCCCCTCCATCAGTGCGGGTGCCGAACTCGACCCCGTACACCCCGTGGAGCCGCCCGCGGGTCGCAGGGAGGTGTCGACCGCGCCCGGTGGGCTGACCACCGCCGAGGTCGAGGAGCGCATCGCGCGGGGCGAGGTCAATGACGTACCCGTACGGTCGTCCCGGTCGACCGTGGACATCGTGCGGGGCAATGTCTTCACCCGCTTCAACGCCATCATCGGCATCCTCTGGGTGATCATGCTCTTCGTCGCACCGATCCAGGACAGCCTGTTCGGCTTCGTCATCATCGCCAACACCGGCATCGGCATCGTCCAGGAACTGCGCGCCAAGAAGACCCTCGACGGACTCGCGGTCATCGGCGAGGCCAAACCGACCGTCCGGCGCGACGGGAGCGCCGCCGAGATCTCGACCTCCGCCATCGTCCTCGGCGACCTCATCGAACTCGGGCCCGGGGACAAGGTCGTCGTCGACGGCGTGGTCGCGGAGGCCGACGGTCTGGAGATCGACGAATCCCTGCTGACGGGCGAGGCCGACCCGGTGGTCAAGCAACCCGGGGACCCGGTGATGTCCGGGAGCTTCGTGGTCGCGGGCGGCGGGGCGTTCGAGGCGACGAAGGTGGGACGCGAGGCGTACGCGGCACAGCTCGCCGAGGAGGCGTCCCGCTTCACCCTCGTCCACTCCGAGTTGCGCAGCGGCATCAGCACGATCCTCAAGTACGTGACCTGGATGATGGTCCCCACCGCGACGGGGCTCATCATCAGCCAGCTCATTGTCAAGGACAACAACTTCAAGGACTCCATCGCCCGGACCGTCGGCGGCATCGTGCCGATGATCCCCGAGGGTCTGGTGCTGTTGACGTCCGTCGCCTTCGCCATCGGGGTCGTACGGCTGGGACGCAAGCAGTGCCTGGTGCAGGAGCTGCCCGCGATCGAGGGACTGGCCCGGGTCGACGTGGTCTGTCTCGACAAGACCGGCACCCTCACCGAGGGTGGGATGGACGTCACCGAGGTCCGACCCCTCGGCGAAGCGGACGCAGCGTCCGTACGCCGGGTACTGGGCGCGCTCGGTGCCTCCGACCCGCGCCCCAACGCCTCGCTCGCGGCCGTCATCGACGCACATCCCGACGACGGCACCCTCAAGCCCGTGCAGTCGCTGCCGTTCTCATCGGCCCGCAAGTACAGCGGTGCGCGTCTCTTCGACGGCGAGGGGACGACGACCTGGCTGCTGGGTGCCCCCGATGTGCTGCTGGCCGACGGCGATCCGGCGCTCGCCGCCACCGAACGGCTGAACCGGCAGGGACTGCGGGTCCTACTGCTCGCCCGGTCCGCGGCCGAGCTCGACTCCCCACAGGCCGCGACCGGCGCGGAGGCGATCGCGCTCGTCGTGCTGGAGCAGCGGTTGCGGCCCGACGCGTCCGACACCCTGCGGTACTTCGCCGAACAGGACGTCGCCGCCAAGGTGATCTCCGGGGACAACGCGGTCTCGGTGGGTGCCGTGGCCGCGAAGCTGGGTCTGCCCGGTGCCGAGCACACCGTGGACGCCCGTCGGCTGCCCACCGAGCGGGACGCGATGGCGAGCGACCTAGAAGCGGGCTCGGTGTTCGGTCGCGTCACGCCCCAGCAGAAGCGGGACATGGTGGGTGCGCTCCAGTCCCGCGGTCATACGGTGGCCATGACCGGCGACGGGGTCAATGACGTCCTCGCGCTCAAGGACGCCGACATCGGCGTGGCGATGGGTTCCGGCTCGGAGGCCACCCGGGCGGTCGCCCAGATCGTGCTGCTCAACAACAGTTTCGCGACCCTGCCGTCCGTGGTGGCCGAAGGACGACGGGTCATCGGCAACATCACGCGCGTCGCCACGCTGTTCCTGACGAAGACGGTGTACTCGGTCCTCCTCGCCGTCCTGGTCGTGTGCAGCCAGGTCGAGTACCCGTTCCTGCCCCGGCACCTCACCCTGCTGTCCACCCTGACGATCGGGGTGCCGGCGTTCTTCCTCGCGCTCGCCCCCAACAAGGAGCGCGCCCGGCCGCACTTCGTCAGCAGGGTGATGCGGTACGCCGTGCCCGCGGGGGTGATCGCCGCGGCGGCCACCTTCAGCACCTATCTGCTCGCCCGCTCCCACTACAGCGGCCCGGGCTCCCTGGAAGCGGAGACCAGCGCCGCGACGCTGACCCTGTTCCTGGTCTCCATCTGGGTGCTCGCCATCATCGCCAGGCCGTACACCTGGTGGCGGCTGTGCCTGGTGGCGGCGATGGCCCTCGGCTTTGTGATCGTGCTGGTCGTGCCGTGGCTCCAGGAGTTCTTCGCGCTGAAGCTCGTGGGCGTCCAGTTGCCGTGGACGGCGGTGGCGGTCGCCGCCGCGGGGGCGGTCCTGCTGGAGGTCAGCTGGCGCTGGGTGGACCGCAAGCACCCCGCCTGACGCGGGCGGGGCGGGGGAACGGCGAGATGGCCGCTCCCCCTCCGTCAGCGTCGACCGCCGCCGGTCAGCGCAGCGGGTCGAACCAGCGGTCCCGACCCAGTTCGGCCGTCCGCGACGGGTCCTCCAGCAGTGCGGCGACCTCGAAGCGGCGCGGCCACTGCCCCGCCGACCAGGCCAGCCCCGCCGCCACGCCCTCCAACGTCGCCGCGTGCACCACTCCGTCCGGGGTGCGGCGCCACTGGAGCTCCGCCCCGCCGGCGATGAGTTCCTCGTGCTCGACGTAGCTCCGCGGCACGAGCGGCCCCAGGAGCACCCGTACCGACTCGGGCACCTCGTGCTCCTCGCCCTCCGTGGTGACCTCGGCCGTGACGCTCTCGCTGAGCCGGCGCACCTGGAACAGTTCGGCCAGGTCCGCTGCGCGCTCGGGAGCCACCGGCAGCAGGGGCAGCCCTCCGGTGAGGGGCAGCAGATCGGGGGTGTCGGCGACCAGGGCGTCCCGGGCGTCGACGACCCGTACGACGCCGTCGACCACGGCCCGCAGATCGTCGGGCAGGGTGACCTGCTCGGGGTCGAGGTCGGCGAGGGCGGTGTAGATGCCGTGCAGTTGGGCGGGGTGCACCGGCAGATCGGGGTCGGCGAGGCGGCCGAGCAGCTCCGCGGCGCCACCGGGCTCGTCGAGGAGCACACCGAGCGAGGTCCGCACACCGAGGGCCCGCAGTACCTGGACGTCGTCGAAACCGGTCGCGTCCACGGCTTCGTACAGCCCGTCCAGCAGGGGGTCACCGCCGGCCGCGCGCAGACCCGCCGGCCGCCGACCGTCGAGTACGGGGTGGTCGCGCAGCCACCAGGCGGTGTGGGAGCGCACGGTCTGCGTCGTACCGTCCGGCAGGAGCACGCGCACGGGCTGGGTCAGCGCGTCCCGCAGCGGCGGCTGCGCCAGCAGGGCCAACGCTTGGGGCCAGCAGTCGTCGTCGACCAGTTCGAGGTCCCGTACGGCGACGATCTCCGTGGCGACGGGTGGCACCGCGGTCTCGGGGAGCCGGTCGAGCGCGTCCTCGCACCAGACGTCGACCGCGTCGAGCAGCCCGGCGTCATCGGGTTCCGCGTAATCGCCTTCGCGGGGTTCGAGCTCGTCGGGGTCGAGGACCACGTCGGTGGCCCGTACGAGGGCGAAGTTGGCGAGCACTCCACAGGCGGCCAGCGGCTGTTCGCCCCAGCGCGCCGCCAGGTCGCCGTCGCACAGGGCCAGCTCGTCCCGACGCATGACCAGCGCGAACGGGCTCCCGGGGAGGACCAGCTCACCGGCAGGTGCGAGTTCGCCGTCCTCGTCGGGGAGGGCGAGCGCCCCGAGCCAGGGCTCGTCGCCCGGTTCGAGATCCGCGTCCCGGACCAGTGAGAGCACGGTGTCGGCGAGTTCCTCGGCGTCGGGTGCGTCCTCGTCGCCGAAGTCGAAGAGTTCCCCCTCGTCGAGCGAGCCGGCGACGGCCGCCCGCACCTGGGGCGTCGTCAGTACGGCGCGTGGTGTAGCGGGCAGGGCGCCCAGCTTCTCCAGGAGCGGATGGGCGGCGTCCGGGTGGACGACCTTGAGGCCGAGACGGGCGAGCCGCGGCGGGGTGTCGGCCAGCGGGAGCAGGGTCTGGCGGGGGCCGATGACGGTCCGTCCGTCGGCCAGCGGTACGGGAAGTCCCGAGAGCCGATCGGGGTCGACTCCGGCCAGGCTGTCGTACAGCCGCCGCCACCAGTCGGTGTCACGTTCGATGCCGGCGAGCCGGTCGATGGCCTCGGTCAGCGGTACGCGGGCGACGCCGAGGGTACGCAGTTCGACGCGGCGCTCCAGCCCCGCGGGCAACAGGCTCGGCAGCACCTCCGAGAGGACCTGGACGGTTTCTGCGCCGGCGCCTTCGAGGACTTCGGCTTCGATCGGGCGCAGCGCACCCGGCACCTGACGGTCCGGCAGTCCCGTGTCGATCGGCTCGGGGTGGTCGGCGTCGCCGCGGGGAGCGGCGGATTCGAGGAACGCGGTGCGCGGCAGGAGGCGCAGGATCGCCTCGCGCAGGGCGCCATCGAGACCGCCCTTGCCGAGCGGCCCGGGAACCAGGTCGATGGTGGTGCGGGCGACTGGCTGCCAGGTGCCGAGGAGTTCGGCGTAGGCGTCGGCGGCCCGTTCGACGAGGAAGTCGGTGAGCGGACCGGGGGCGGGGTGCCGGCGGGTGGTGTCCAGCGGCAGTGATGCGATGAGCAGCGCGGGCACGCCCAGCAGTTCGTCGGTGGGCGTGGGCGCATGGACGACGGGTGCGGTGCGCGGCCGGTCGGGGGCGCCTTCGGCGTCCACGGGGACGGCCCAGGTGAGTGTCCAGTGCGGCCGGAGTCGTTCCTCCACGGGCCGGTCGACGAGCAGTTCGGGAGCGATGTCACCGCTGTGGCTGATGACCCGCCAGCGCCGGTCGCCGCGTTCGCTGTCTTGGACGTCGACGTACGGGGCCTGTTCCGAGCGGCGCAGGGTGCGCACCCCGTCCGGGGTCTCGATGACGACTTCGGCGAGTCCGGCGAGGGTGAGCAGCAGGGCGTCGTCGACGTCGGTCAGCAGTCGTTCGACGAGGTCGACCGCCGAGCCGTCGCGCAGCGGAAGGACGACGACCGTGTCGTAGCCGTCGGGTGCGGTGCCTTCGGCGGGCAGGGGCAGCCTCAACAGGGGCACATGGCCGTCGCGCCGGCGTCGCTCTTCGGCGAGCCCGGGGCTGGTGGCGGCTGCTTCGTCGACGAGGTTGCGGGCTTCGGCCAGCGACCAGCGCACTCCGCCGTGTCGACCGACGACGGCGGGTTCGTCGCTGACGGCGAGTACGGCGGCGAATCCGACGCCGAACCGGCCGACGCTGCTGTCCGCCGCGTCGCGCTTGGCGGAGGCGCGCAGGGTGCTGAGGGATTCCACGCCGGCCGTGTCGAGGGGGGCGCCGGTGTTGGCGGCGGCCAGGACGGCGGGGGTGTCGCCGACGGCGGGCTTGAGGGTGAGGCGCAGTCGGCCGGGTGCTCCGGTGCGGGCGGCGGCGTCGGCCGCGTTCTGGGCGAGTTCGACGACGAGCCGGTCACGGTAGCCGCCGAGGACGAGGTCCTCTTCGGCGTTGGCGTCCTCGCGGAACCTGGCGGGGCTGGCACGCCAGGCGTCGAGTACGCCGCGCCGCAGCCGTGCGGTCTCGAACGGGTCGGCGCCCTCGGTGGTCGTGACGCTCACGGTGTGACTCCGCTCTTTCCGGTGACGCGGTCTCCTCCGGCCCTACTGGGGCCGAAGGTACATGCCTGGGTTGCGGGGAGCGCTCCCCGCAAGGGAGGTGACGCTATCGTGCGCCGCTGTCGGTCGGTCCAGGCCGCGGAGGTACGGGCTGGTCGGACCTGGTCGGCGGGTACGGCAGGGGGCGGCGGCGGGGCCTTCTCGGCGCTCTTGTTCCCCGCCCTGGCTCATCGCAGTCGGTGCGGTTCCACCGGGCGACGGAAGGTTCGGCACGGGGGCGCGCCATCCGAGCCGCTGTCACCAAGCCCGTGCCACGGGCGGGTTCGACGGCTTGGCGACCGTCCCTCGAACCGCCGGGACGGAGTCGCAGGGGTCGTACGGGACCGCTGGGCACCCGTTCGGGCGGGCGGGGGCAGCGCGGTCCGACCTGAATACGGTTCGAACATGGCCGGAACCAGATGGATTCCGTGCCGCGAACGGGCGGGACGGCCGGTGGCCTCCGCCGTGCACGCGAGGACCCCGCCGTGAATGTCCGCCGAGGAGCTCCGCAGCCGTCAGCGCGTGCCGACGCTCCCACCGGGGCCGTCATACGCGAACGCGGGCGCCGGGGAACCACGGGACCAGACGGCCACCCCGTACCGCACGCCCAGGCGGGAACCGTGTCGTCCGGGACGTGTCCGAGTGGTCGCGAACCACCCGGGTGATCAGGGCCTTCCTGGCCGGCGCCGGATCAGGAGTGGCCGAGGTCCTCATCCTCGACACCCTCCGGGCCCGGGGGCACGGTGGCGCCCTCCCGGTCCGGGTGGAGCCGGAACTCGTCCGTTCCCATGGAGTCGAAGACCGGTGGTGCGGGCTGCGGCGGCTTGGGCATCACCGCGGCCTCCGAATGTCCGCCGCAGCCGTAGCCGAGGGACACCACGCGTCCGTCCGCGGGTGAGAACTCATTGGCGCAGACCCCGAACGCCTGTCGGAGCGATCCCGCAAGGGGCACCAGGAACCCGCAGGTCACACAGGCAGCGGGGGCGGCCTGTGCCATGGGGGTCTTCGGCCCGAAGGACTCGTCCCAGCGGTCCGCCGCGATGTGGAGCCCATAGCGCGAGAGCACCCGCGCCCGGCGCATCCCGAGCTCCTCGGCGATGGCCGCCAGCTCGCCCCGGGCGTTGAGGACCGTGTCCGCAGGGGCTCGGTCGACGAGCTCCGCGTCCTCCGCGTCGACGCGTTCGACCAGGTCGTGGGAGGTCTCGGCGATGATCGAGTTCGGCGGGGGCGCGTCCTCGCCGGTGAAGCCAGGCTCCAGCCGGAGATCCTCCGCCTCGGTCGGCAGCAGATCGCCGGGGCCCATGTCACCCGGTCGCAGCCGTTCGCTCCACGGCACCCATTCGGGGGCCAGCAGCGCGTCGGGGCCCGGCAGCAGGACGGTTTCATCAATGGTGACGATCTTGGCCCGCGATGCCCGGGCGACCGTCACCGCCCAGCGCCACCCGCGGTAGCCGAGTTCCTTCGATTCGAAGAAGTGTGTGACGACACGGTCCCCCTCGGAGACCAGGGACACATGCTCACCCACCACCCCCGGGGCCGCGGCCTCCTCGGCCGCCTCCCTGGCGAGGTCTACCGCCTCGGCGCACAGGCGGTCGGGGGTACGGCTTCGCGTCGTCGCAGCACTCACAGGTCTCGCTTCTCTCCTACGCCGTCTCACGGGTGCGCCGACCGATTCGTGAGGTTCGAGCCGCAGGCGGAGCGGACCAGGGGGCCGCATCGACGTCCGCGCCCGAACCAAAGCGTCCCGGGCACACCTACCGTCATCCATTCTGCGGGATGCCGAAGAGGAGCGCGGCCGAGAACAATCGCCGGTGGCGCCCTACGCACGCTACCCCCTCCGCAGCGCCGAGCCCACCTGCGCGCTCCAAGAAGGGGCCGATCAACAGCTGATCAGCGACCACTGAGACGTCCCCGAGACATCAACGAGACATCAACGAGTCGCCGACGACTCCCGGGGACGGCAGGCCCGCGCTTACTGCGCACCGGTGGCCCGCACCCCCGCACGGGTGGGTCCCTGCGGCCGTACGTGACCACGAAGGACACCGGAACAACGCCGCATCAGACCTCTTGGGGCCCGCCCTTGGGGCACTATGGGCCAGGTGGCAGCCGCGAGCTCATCGGAGAGGCCCGGTCCGTTCGCACGAGCGGGCCGGGCGATCGGCCGTGCGCTGCACCTGCCGTTCACGGGCACGGCACGCGGCATCCGCAAGGCGACCCACGCGCACGGCGCGGGCGAATCGGGCCTCGGCAAACTGATCGAACTGCACGCCGTGAACGGCGCCGGCGACGTCATGATCACCGTCGCCCTGGCGTCCACCGTCTTCTTCTCCGTACCGACGGACGAGGCGCGCGGGCGGGTCACGCTCTACCTCGCGATCACCCTCGCGCCCTTCGCTCTGCTGGCGCCGGTGATCGGGCCGCTGCTGGACCGCATCCCGCACGGTCGGCGCGCTGCGATGGCGGGAGCCATGCTGACGCGGGCCGTGCTGGCGGTCATGATGTCGGTGCTGGTGGCGACGGGCGGGCTGGAGCTGTATCCGGCGGCGCTGGGCGTGCTGGTCGCGTCCAAGGCGTATGGGGTGGTCCGCAGCGCGGTCGTTCCGCGGCTGTTGCCCCCCGGGTTCTCGCTGGTGAAGGCGAACTCACGGGTCACCCTTGCGGGCCTGCTGGCCACGGGCGCCGCCGCGCCCATCGCGGCCGGACTGCAACAGGTGGGGCACCAGTGGCCGCTGTACGGGGCGTGCGTGCTCTTTCTGCTGGGGACCTTCTGGGCCCTGCGGATGCCGCCCAAGGTCGACTCGGCGAAAGGCGAGCGCAAGGTCCGCATCCTCGCCCACGGCGAGAAGAAGCCGAGCCTGCGGTCGGTGGGCCCCTCCGTGGTGCACGGACTCCAGGCGAACGCGGCGTTCCGGATGCTCTCCGGTTTCTTGATCTTCTTCCTGGCCTTCCTGCTGCGCGAACATCCGCTGGACGGGCAGAGCGCCGCCCTGTCCCTGGGGATAGTGGGTGTCGCAGCGGGGCTGGGCAACGCGCTGGGTACGACGGTGGGCGCCTGGCTCAAGGCCCGCGCCCCCGAAATGATCATCGCGACCGTACAGGGCATGGTCCTGACGGCGGCGATCCTGGCCGCGATTTTCTTCGGCGCCGGCATGGTGGCGGTGCTGGGAGCGACGGCCGGCCTCTGCCAGGCACTGGCGAAGCTGTCGCTGGACGCGACGATCCAGCGGGACGTCCCCGAGGAGATCCGCACGTCCGCCTTCGCCCGTTCCGAGACCCTGTTGCAGATGTCATGGGTGGTGGGCGGGGCGATCGGCATCGTCCTACCGCTGAACGGGGTGCTGGGCATGTCCGTGGCCGCCGCCATCATCCTCACCGGAGCGACCGCTTCCGTACGGGGGCTGCTGGAGGCGGCCCGGGGGAGCGGCAGCGGCAACGCCCGACCGCGCGTGGCCTAGCGCCCCCAGCACGAAGTGCACCGGCCACGAGCAGAAGCGCACCGGCCACGAGCACCGGTCGCGGGCACCGAACCGGTGGGCCGCAGGGTCCGTGGATCGCTGCGGGGAGCGCCACCGACACCCGGTCGGCTGCCCGGTGAAAGCGGGGGTCGGACACGGTGTCCGCACGGCGCGCCGGACCCCCACACAACCAGGCGCGGCGGGACCGATAGCCTTTCGGCCATGACCGTTGCGTTCTTCTCGGGCAAGCGCCGCCGGGCCGCTGCCACCATCGGTGCCGTCTCCGCCGGGCTCCTCGTACTCTCCGCCTGCGACAAGCCGACGCCGCTGGCGACCATCACGGTGGGGACGGAATCCGTCAACTCCGAGGCGGCCTGCTACAACGACGGCAAGGCCCTCGCAGAGTCCAAGGTCCAGGGCTGCCTGTCCAAGTCCAGCGGAAAGACCGTCAAGGTCGCACTGGACGACAAGATCCGCTTCGGTGTCGACACCGAGATCGCGGAGAACGGCTGGTCCCTCTTCCTCGGTGGCCAGCGCGCCGAGGAGGAGCCGTACAAGAAGACGTACCGGACCATCCCCGCCAGCGCCTTCTTCGCGTCGCAGACCGGGGAACCGGTCAACAAGGTGAACGTGAGCATCATGGAGAGCAAGGGCAGCAAGGTCCTGGGCATCTGGCACTTCACGCTGGAGAAGAAGTCCTGACCCCAGGAGGCCGAGCGTGCGCGTACTCGTGGTGACCGCGGTGGTGGCGGAGGCCGAATCCGTCACCGCCGGACTTCCCGCTGCCCTGTTGGACGGCGTCGATCCGGACCACCGGGTTGATGTCGTGGCGGGTGGCGTGGGTCCTGGCGCCGCAGCGGCGGCGACCGCGACCGCCCTGGCCAAGGGCGCGTACGACCTGGTCGTCTCGGCGGGCATCGGCGGCGGCTTCCAGCCCGGGGCGCCCGTCGGTTCGCTCGTCGTCGCCGACGCCATCGTCGCCGCGGACCTCGGGGCGGAGACCGCCGACGGCTTCATCCCCGTCGTCGAGCTCGGTTTCGGACATTCGACCCACCGCCCGCCCGCCGCCTTCGCCGCCCGCGCCGCGCGGGCGCTCGATGCGCTCCACGCCCCCGTGCTCACGGTCTCGACCGTCACCGGCACGGCCGCCCGCGCCGCCGAGCTGAGCTCCCGTCATCCGGGCGCCGGCGCCGAGGCGATGGAGGGCTTCGGCGTTGCCGAAGCAGCAGCCGCCCAGGGCGTTCCGGTACTGGAGATCCGGGCAGTCTCCAATGCGGTGGGCCCGCGCGACCGGTCCGCCTGGCGCATCAAAGAGGCCCTCACCTCGCTGGAGGGCGCCTTCCGCGCCCTTCGCCCGCTCCTAGAGGAGTCGCCGTGACCCTGCGCATCGCGTACTCGCCCTGCCCGAACGACACCTTCGTCTTCGATGCCTGGGCGCACGGCCGGGTGCCCGGGGCACCCGCCATCGACGTGACGTTCGCGGACATCGACATCACCAACGGCATGGCCGAGCGCGGCCAGCTCGACGTCCTCAAGGTCTCCTACGCGGTGCTCCCCTGGGTTCTGGAGGAGTACGCCCTGCTGCCCTGCGGCGGCGCACTGGGGCGCGGCTGCGGCCCCCTGGTGCTCACCCGTGCGCCCGGCACGGATCTGACGGGCAAGACGGTCGCGGTGCCGAGCGAGCGCTCGACGGCGTATCTGCTGTTCCGGCTCTGGGCGGCGGACCTGGTGCCCGGCGGGGTGGGGCAGGTCGTGGTGATGCCCTTCCACGAGATCATGCCCGCGGTGCAGGAGGGCAAGGTGGACGCCGGTCTGGTGATCCACGAGGCGCGCTTCACCTACCAGGAGTACGGGCTGCACCGGCTGGCCGACCTCGGGGAGCACTGGGAGTCGACCACCAGTCTGCCGATCCCCCTGGGCGCCATCATCGCCAAGCGCTCGCTGGGCGAGGAGACCCTCCGGCAACTCGCCGCCACGATCCGCACGTCGGTGCGGATGGCCTGGGACGATCCCGAGGCGTCGCGGCCCTATGTGCGGGCGCACGCCCAGGAGATGTCCCCGAGCGTCGCCGATCAGCACATCGGTCTCTACGTCAACGAGTTCACGGCGGACCTCGGCGAGGACGGTTACGCGGCCGTGCGCGGACTGCTGACACGCGCAGCGGCCGAGGGGTTGGTACCGCCCCTCGGCCCGCATGCACTCGCGTTCGTGTGAGATCCCCGGCCGTTCGGCGGCCCGGGACGCTTGTCGGAATCAGACGTCGAGCTGATCCGCCACCGCCCTGAGCAGACCCGCGATCTTCTTGCCGTGGACCTTGTCGGGGTAGCGACCGCGCTCCAGCATCGGGGTGATGTTCTCCAGCAGGGTCGTCAGGTCCTGCACGATCGACGCCAGTTCATCGGGCTTGCGCCGCTGGGCGGCAGCGACGGAAGGAGTGGGGTCGAGGACGGTCACCGACAGCGCCTGGTCGCCCCGTTGTCCGGCGACCACACCGAATTCCACCCGCTGACCGGGCTTGAGCGAATCGATGCCGTCGGGCAGCACTGACGAGTGCACGAAGACGTCGCCGCCGTCGTCGCGGGAGAGAAAGCCGAAGCCTTTCTCGCTGTTGAACCATTTGACCTTGCCGGTAGGCAAAGCACGCACCCCATTCCACCAGTCAGCCGAACCACTGTTTCCGCGGGTCAGGCTATCCAGCGCTCGCTCGTGCCTGCCGTTTGAAGCCTCCCCAGCTTGATACCCCCCGTCAAGCCGCTCCACCCATCGGGCCACTGGCGGTGGCCGACAATGATCGCAGCTCGCTCGGAGGCGAGAAGGCACGCACATCACAGCACATGTCGGTGACGACCCGACAGTGGATACCCCTCGCGCATACGGCGAATCCCCCTCCCGTGGTGAATGCAGGAGGGCGATTGGACAGGTGGGGGTACGGAGATCGGAAAACCATCCGACGACACCGCAGGAGCGCGACGGGACCGGCGAATCGCGTAAGGCCGTTCACGCCCCGAAGAACGAGTGCGGAAAGGGCCCTTCCGCAAGGAACGAGCCACCGGGGGAAGAGGAGCGGGCCGATGCTCGCGCATGTCTCGATACGGGCTTCCGCATTGCGTCGGTGTTCGGTGCGGTGCGTCGTTCGGTGTGGTGCGTCGGTACGGGCCCGTGCGCACGCGATCCGCGTACGGAACTCATGGAACGCGACCGTCCCTCAGGGAACGCAATCGTCGAAGCACCGGCCCGGCACCTGTTCGGCCCGGTCGATGCGGTCGACTCCGGCTGTCCATCGGTGCGCCTCCGGTCCGATGGTTCGGCGGCGACGATCCGACGCCCCCGGATCGTTCCTGCGCCGGCGGGAACTACCCTGGCCGGATGACAGCTACTCCTTCCGACCCGGGTGACGGGCTCGTCCGCATCGGGGCCGTCGTCTTCATCGTCGGCGCGGTGGCCACTTTGGTGACCTTCGCCCCCCTCTTCCTGGGGACCGAGCCGTTTCCGCCGGTCGCGTACGCGGTGTGCATGTTGATGGGCGTCGGTTTCATGATCTCCGCGGCCGGGGTGCTGCGGTCGATCGCGGCCCAGCGACGGGCGGCACGTTCGATCTCGTAGGGCCCGTCCTATGCGGGGGCAGGCGCGGGCCGAACGCGTCAGGAGCCGGATGCGTCGTCGGAGCCGGCCGAGGCCAATGCGTCGGCGTGCGCGCGCAGCCAGCCGGGGAAGGCCCGGAGGTCTTCGAGGACCACATCGGCACCGCCGTCGTGGAGCTCTGTGCTGCTGCACGGGCCGGTGGGCACTGCCACGGCGAGTGCCCCTGCGGTGCGTGCTCCTCTGATGTCGCCGAGGTGGTCCCCCACGTATGCGCGGGCACCGTACTCGCGCAGGGCCAGCGCCTTGCCCTCCGCCCACAGCCATCCGATCACCGCGTCCGCAGCGATGCCGAGGTGGGCGAGGTGCAGACGGGCGTTGGGCTCGTGCTTGGCGGTGACGACGATCGCCCGCCCTCCGATCTCCTGGACGGCGGCCACCGCCTCACGGGCTCCCGGTAGGGCTGTGGTGGGGGCGATCGCGTAGTCGGGGTAGATCTCGCGATAGCGGTCCCCCATGGCTTGAATGTGCTGCTCCGGGAACCAGTGCGCCAGTTCCTGGTCCAACGGCGGGCCGAGTCGACTCACCGCGAGATCGGCGTCGATCCACACACCGGTCTCGGCGGAGAGCGCGGTGAACGCGGCATGGATTCCGGGCCGGGAGTCGATGAGCGTCATATCGAGGTCGAAACCGATGGTGAGGGGCGTACCCGACGGATCTGAAGCCATGGCGTCCATTGTGCCGGTGCGTCTGTGCAAGGCGCGTCCGTGCCGGTACGTCTGTGCCGGTACGTCTGTGCCCGCGTCCCACGGCGAGCTCAGTACATGGCTCGGTGCATGGCTCGGTGCATGGCTCAGACCGCGACCTTGCGGGCCCGCCACACCAGATAGAGCGCCGATGCGATCGCAGCCCCCTTCAGCATCCAGGGCCAGGTCTCCACCATCGCGTCCTGCATCCCGTCCGGCGGTACGACGTCTCCCCAACGCCCGGCCGAACGCCCCCAGAGCCAGACCAGCCCCGCCGTCAAAGCGGCACCGGGCAGACCGAAGACCGCGATCTTCTTCTGGACGACCGTCAGTCTTCGTGAGGCCCACGCCAGCAACCAGCCGAGGCCGAGCGCGATCAACGAGCCCAGCAGCGCTCCCGCCAGCAGTGACAGCGCGGCCACCAGCAGCAGCGGACTGCCGAACCGCGGGCCGGAAACGGCGGCGGGCTCAACCGCGGCGGGCTCGACCGCCGCGGCGACCGGACGGCGCCGGAGCTTGGTGACGAACGTCAGCCGGGGCACGAAGCGCAGCCAGCCGGTGCGAGCGGCCTCCGTCGCCTCGCCTTCTTCGGCGGACTCCTCTTCCTCGTCGGAGTCCTCTTCCGGCGGGGGTTTCAGTATTTCCGGGATCTCGACCCCGCCCGTGAAGCCGGGCACCCGCTCTCCCACGCCGAACGGTGTGGACTCGACACGCCACCAGTCCACGTCGAGACCCGAGTCGGTGTCGCCGAGTTCCTCGATGCCCGCGCGGTGCGGCGGCAACCCGCCGTCCGGGAACTGCGGCTCCGCAGTCACCTCGCCGGCCCCGTTGGACTTGGCCGAGCGCCAGCTCCGCGGGCGCGGAATCCGACGGCGCACCGGCTTTCCAGACCCGTTCGGCGAAGACGCAGGCGCAGGAGCAGACGCAGCAGCAGAAGGAGCCGGCGCAGCAGCACCCGGCTCAGCGCCATCCGCGGGCTTCGCCGGTGGAATCGGTGGAACAGGCTGTTGCGGGGTGAAGGGCTCGGGCGCGGCCGAGGGGGACGGATCTTCCGTACCGGCGCGCTCCACCACCTCGTCCGGGGTGCCGAGCCGCCCCAGGATGCGCCGCACCGCAGCAGGGCTGTCGCCGAGCGGGCGCGCCCGCTGCCGGTCGATCTCCCCCCGCAGCGACGTCACCAACCGCATACGGGTGCCGGACGGCAGCTGCCGCTGCTGTGCCAGATCCCCGACCCGGCTCAGATAGTCGTAGACGAGCTGATCGCTCTCGATCCCCACGGGCTTTCCCCTGCCGTTCCCTGCCCCGGACCGTCCCGTCTTCCCCGGACCGGCCCGCCCTGCACCAGACCGTAGCGTTCCAGGGGCTAACGTGGGGCGGATGGGGACCACACCCGAAGGAAGCAGCCCGCGCACACTGGCCGAGGCCCTGCGCTCCCGAGACGACGGGGAGCTCGCGGCACTGCTGCGCGCACGCCCCGACCTGTTGTCCCCGGTCCCCAGCGATCTCACCCAGCTGGCGACCCGAGCGGGCACCCGGGCCTCGGTCGTACGCGCCCTGGAGCGGCTCGACCGCTTCACGCTCCAGACCGCGGAGGCCCTGGCCGTGGCGCCTGATCAGGCGTCGTACGACACGCTGTTGGCCCTGATGGCGGGCGACGACGGCGACGCCGCGGTGGAAGCCGCGCTGCCGGAGGCGGTGACGCTGCTGCGCACCCAGGCACTGCTGTGGGGCGGCGACGACCGGCTGCGGCTGGTCCGCACGGCACGTGAACTGCTCGCCCCCTCCCCCAGCCGTCCATCGCCCACCGGGCTCGGTCCGACGGTCGCGGAGTCGACGGCCGGGATGTCGCCCGGGCGGCTCCAGGAGATCGTCACGGCGGCGGGACTGCCGACCACCCACGATCCGGTGTCGGCGGTCGCCGGGTTGACGGCGTTGTTCACCGACCGGCAGCGGATGGCCGCCCTGCTGGACACCGCCCCGTCCGAGGCGCTGACCGTGTTGGACCGGCTCGTCTGGGGACCCCCGTACGGCGAGGTGACGTCCAGTCCCACACCGCCCGTGCGCTGGCTGCGCGATCGCGGGCTGCTGCTGCCCACCTCGCCGCGGACGATGGTCCTGCCGCGCGAGGTGGCGCTCCACCTGCGGGCCGGTCGCGCGCACCGCTCGCCGGAGCCGGTGCCGCCCGCGGTCGAACCGGCCGTCTCCGCACTGGGCGAGGGCCGTCCGCAGCTCGTGGACGCGACGGCGGCCGGCCAGGCGCTCACCGCCCTGACCACGGTCGAGGATCTGCTCCAGGACTGGCACGAGGGCGGACCGGCCGTGTTGCGCGCCGGCGGCCTCTCGGTGCGCGACCTCAAGCGGACCGCGACCGCGCTCGACACCACCGAGGCGATGGCGGCCTTCTGGTTGGAGTTGGCGTACGCGGCCGGGCTCCTCGCGTCGGACGGTGAAGCGGACGAGCGGTACGCGCCCACGCCCGCCTACGACGAGTGGCTCACCCTCACGCCCGCGGCACGCTGGGCCGAGTTGGCGCGCGCCTGGCTCACGGCGACGCGCACGTCCGGTCTGGTGGGCAGTCTGGACGGCAAGGGCCGCACCTATGCGGTGCTGGGCTCCGATCTGGACCGTTCGGCGACGGTGGAGACCCGACGACGGGTGCTGGAGTTGCTGGCCGCCCTGCCGGAGGGCACGGCACCGGTTCCCCAAACCCTGCTGGCCCGGCTGCACTGGGAGCGTCCCCTGCGGTCGCAGACCCCGAGCAACACCCTCACCAGCGGCCACCCCGCCGACCGGGCGGGCGGCCCGGTCGATCTGCGTTCCAAGATCGCGTCCTGGACCCTGGCCGAGGCGGAATCGCTGGGGGTGACCGGTCGGGGCGCTTTGGCGAGCCACGGCCGGGCGCTGCTGACGGCCACCCCCGGCGCGGGAGCGACCGCGGGCCCCGAGACGGCTCGGACCGTCGCCGGCGTCCTCACCCCGTTGCTGCCCGACCCGCTGGACCACGTACTGCTCCAGGCCGATCTGACGGCGGTCGCCCCGGGCCCGTTGGAGCGTCCTCTCGCGGAGACCCTCGCGGTCCTCGCGGACGTCGAGTCCAAGGGTGGCGCCACGGTCTACCGCTTCACCCCCGGTTCGGTGCGCCGCGCCTTGGACGCCGGCCGCTCGGCGTCCGACCTGCATGCCTTCCTCGCCGCCCATTCGCGGACGCCGGTGCCGCAGCCGCTGAGCTATCTCATCGACGACATGGCCCGTCGCCATGGACACCTACGGGTCGGCTCGGCCTCCTCGTACGTGCGCTGTGACGACGAGGCGCTGTTGGACGAGATCCTCGCGGACCGGCGTTCGCAGTCGCTGGGCCTGCGGCGCATCGCACCCACGGTCCTCGCGGCCCAGGCCGACCCGGCCGGACTGCTCACCGGACTGCGCGGCCTCGGGTACGCGCCCGCCGCCGAGTCGTCGGACGGCGATGTGATGATCGCCCGCGCCCATGCCCGCCGCACCCCGCCGCGCACTCCGCCGACCCCGGTGCCCGACGGTCCTCCGGTGCCGGACGCGACGCTGCTCGGGGCTGCGGTGAAGGCGATTCGCGCCGGCGATCTGGCGGCGACGGTCGCCCTGAAGCCCGTGGCCGCCGACGCACCCCAACCGACGGGCGGTGAGCTGCCCCGGTCGACCCCGGCCGAGACCCTCGCCACGGTGCAGGCGGCTGCCATGACGGGGTCGGCGGTCTGGATCGGCTATGTGAACGCGGAGGGTGCGGCGAGCCAGCGGGTGATCGCCCCGGTGCGGGTGGAGGGCGGCTTCGTCACCGCGTACGACCACACGGCCGACGAGGTCCGCACCTATCCCCTGCACCGCATCACGGGCGTCGCGGAGCTCGCGGACGATCCGAGCTGAATCCGTCGCGGAACCTGAGCCTGAGCCGGGTCAGCGCCTTGGTGCGGCCACCGCCCGGGCCCGCCGGCTTGCTCAGTGAGGGTGCGGTGGGCGCGGGCTCCGGTGCGTTCGCTTCCCGGTCGGCTTCGACGGCCTCGCGGTCATCGACGGTACGGGAAGGTGTCGGTTCGGCGAGGGTGTGGAAGCGATGGCTCAGCCGCCGTCCGAGGACGAGATAGGCGATCAGGGCACCGCTGGTGTTGAGGATGACGTCGTCCACGTCGAACGCACGGCCCTCCACCAGCGCCCCCTGGGTGAGTTCCACGAACACCATCACCATCGCGGTCAACACCAGGACCCGCAGCATCCGCAGCCGACGGGGCACGAGCACCGGCAGGATCAGCCCGAACGGGGCGCCGAGCAGCAGATTGCCGCCGACCTGCTTGCAGGCGGCGAGAAAGGTGTACTCCTCGGCGTACTGCCGCATCGACTTCCCGGGCTGGAGATTGGCGCCGGCGATGTCGGCCGAAGCCGTCGAGGGGGTGAGGGTCAGTCTGGCCAGCACGACGGAGAACACGACCAGCGCCGCCAGCGCCACCGCCATGATCAACAGCCGCAGTGCGGTCGTACGCCATGGGGCACCCGAATCGTCCGCCGAGACAGCGACTGCCGGGGTACCCCCTTCACTGTGTGCTCCCCTGGGTCCGGTCATGTCTCGCAGATGCCCCCGAAGGCGGCGATCAGGCATGTCGAACACAGGTGCCGACGCCGTGTCCGGCGGCGACGGCCACCGGGCGGGGCGGCCCACGTCACACCCCGCGCCGCCGTCCATGCGGCACACTGGAGGTTTGGCTCACCGAAAGGGCACAGGTGTGAACGGCCCCCTCATCGTCCAGAGCGACAAGACCCTCCTCCTCGAAGTCGACCACGAGCTGGCCGACGCCTGCCGCCGCGTCATCGCTCCCTTCGCGGAACTGGAGCGCGCCCCCGAGCACATCCACACCTACCGGATCACCCCGCTCGGCCTGTGGAACGCCCGGGCCGCCGGGCATGACGCCGAACAGGTCGTGGACGCCCTCGTCGAGTACAGCCGCTACCCCGTGCCCCACGCCCTGCTCGTCGACGTCGCCGAGACCATGGCGCGCTACGGCCGGCTCACCCTGTCAAAGCACCCGACGCACGGTCTGGTCCTCACCAGCACCGACCGCCCGGTGCTGGAGGAGATCCTGCGGTCCAAGCGGGTGCAGCCGCTCGTCGGGGAACGCATCGACGCCGACTCAGTCGTCGTGCACCCCTCCGAGCGCGGTCAGATCAAGCAGACCCTGCTGAAGCTGGGCTGGCCCGCCGAGGACCACGCCGGATACGTGGACGGTGAGGCCCACCGCATCGATCTCGACGAGACCGGCTGGGCGCTGCGCCCGTATCAGAAGCAGGCCGTCGAAGGCTTCTGGCACGGCGGCTCGGGCGTCGTGGTGCTGCCCTGCGGTGCAGGAAAGACGCTGGTCGGCGCGGGGGCCATGGCCCAGGCGAAGGCCACCACGCTGATCCTGGTCACCAACACGGTCTCCGCCCGTCAGTGGAAGCACGAGCTGATCAAGCGCACGTCGTTGACCGAGGACGAGATCGGCGAGTACAGCGGCACCAAGAAGGAGATCCGCCCGGTCACCATCGCCACCTACCAGGTGCTGACGACCAAGCGGAAGGGCATTTATCCGCATCTGGAGCTGTTCGACTCGCGCGACTGGGGGCTGATCCTCTACGACGAGGTGCACCTGCTGCCCGCGCCCGTCTTCAAGTTCACCGCCGACCTCCAGGCCAGACGCCGCCTGGGGCTGACCGCCACGCTCGTACGGGAGGACGGACGCGAGTCGGACGTGTTCTCCCTGATCGGTCCCAAGCGGTTCGACGCGCCGTGGAAGGAGATCGAGGCGCAGGGCTACATCGCACCGGCGGACTGCGTGGAGGTGCGGGTGAACCTCACCGACTCGGAGCGGCTCGCGTACGCGACGGCTGAGACCGAGGAGAAGTACCGCTTCTGTGCCACCACCGCCACCAAGCGCAAGGTGACCGAGGCGCTCGTCGCCAAGCACAAGGGCGAGCAGACCCTGGTCATCGGGCAGTACATCGACCAGCTCGACGAGCTCGGCGAGCACCTCGACGCGCCCGTGATCAAGGGCGAGACGTCGAACGCCCAGCGCGAGAAGCTCTTCGAGGCGTTCCGGCAGGGCGAGATCTCGGTGCTCGTGGTCTCGAAGGTCGCCAACTTCTCGATCGACCTTCCGGAGGCGACCGTCGCCATCCAGGTGTCCGGCACCTTCGGTTCCCGGCAGGAGGAGGCCCAGCGGCTGGGCCGGGTGCTGCGGCCCAAGGCGGACGGCCATGAGGCGCGGTTCTATTCGGTGGTCGCGCGGGACACGATCGACCAGGACTTCGCGGCGCACCGCCAGCGGTTCCTGGCGGAGCAGGGATATGCGTACCGCATCATGGACGCGGACGAACTGCTCGACTGATCGGCCCGTGCGAGCCGCCCGTGGGCGGCGGGTCAGGAGCGGTTCGGTGCCCTCGCTCGGAGGGGACGCGGTACGGAGGGTGCCGGCGGCTGCTCAGCGGCGCCGGACACCCGCTTCCTCCGCGTACTCGCCGAGGACGGCAACGCTGAAGACGGTGCCGAGGAAGACCTTGACGGCTCGCAGTGCGTTGCCCGTGCGGTGGGGTGAGTGGGGGACGCCGCTCGCCGACGCACCGTGGTGGGCGCGGGGGCGAGGGACCTGGGCGCTGGGGGTGAAGGTCGCTGTACTCATACCTCCATGGTGGCCGTCGGACCGTTCGAGAACATCGAACCAAGGGCTGAACCGCTTCCCCACCCGCCTACGACTCCAGACATAGGGGTTCCCCTACGGGCACGGCACTTGGGGAGGACCGAAGGGTCATCCCTGCGGCAGGCAACCGATCCGCGGGTGGACCCCTCCACCCGCGGGGCCCGGACGCCGGCTGCGACACAGCGCAACGGCCAGCTTGCGGCACGTCACCGGCCGGGGGAAAACCGTTCGCCCGCGAGGCGCCCGCCGGTTAGACTCCGCGCCTTCCCCGCCTCCCCTCGTGGAGCGCCGCCGTCCGGACGGAAACCGGACGGCTCAGCCATGCCCGACTGCTGTAGCTCCGGAGGCGACCCGTGCCCGCGCACGCCCCCCTGTCCCCCGACCCCGCCGTCCCCGACCTCGGCCCCGACGCCGATCCGCTGGAACGGGAGCGCGCCCACTTGCGTGCCTCGCGCACCGCCCTGCGCACCATGCGTGAGGAGGTGCAGGCGCTGGACATCAAGGACGTCACCGCGAACTGGGTCAACGCGGCCGTCCTCCAGGCCCAGATCGAGGGACGCATCGCGGAGTTGGCCGACCTCTCCCACACGCCCCTGTTCTTCGGCAGGCTCGACTTCCGCCACACCACCCAGGAGGGCCAGCGCTTCTACATCGGCCGCCGCCACGTGCACGACGGCGAGGGCGATCCCATGGTGGTGGACTGGCGCGCCCCGGTGTCACAGGCGTTCTACCGGGCCTCGCGCAAGGACCCGCTCGACATCCGAATGCGCCGCAGGTTCGGTTACACCGGTGGCGAACTCACCGCGTACGAGGACGAGGACCTGACCGATCCCGCCGTGGAGGACCCGTACGCGAGCAAGCTGCTCCAGGCGGAGATCGAACGCCCCCGCGTGGGTCCCATGCGGGACATCGTCGCCACGATCCAACCCGAGCAGGACGAGATCGTCCGGTCGTCGCTCGGCGGGACCGTCTGCGTCCAGGGCGGGCCGGGCACCGGGAAGACGGCCGTGGGCCTGCACCGGGTCGCCTACCTCCTCTACGCCCACCGGGAGCGCCTGGCCCGTACCGGCACCCTGGTCATCGGGCCGAACCGCTCCTTCCTCCACTACATCGAACAGGTGCTGCCCGCGCTCGGCGAACTGGACGTCAAGCAGGCGACCGTGAACGATCTGGTGGCCCATGTCGAGGTGCGCGGGGTCGACGGGGCGGCGGCGGCCGTCGTCAAGGGGGACGCCCGGCTGGCCCGGGTGCTGCGGGCGGCCCTGCGCTCCCACGTCAACCTTCCCACCGAGCCGGTGATGGTGGTGCGGGGTTCACGGCGCTGGCGCATCCCCGCGTACGAACTGGAGGAGATCGTCCGCGAACTGCTGGACCGGGACATCCGGTACGGCGCGGCCCGCGATGCCCTGCCGCAGCGCATCGCACACGCCGTGCTGGTCCGGATGGAGGCGGCCGGGGAGGCGCCCGATGACCGGGTGCAGGACGCGGTCGCCCGCAATCCCGCGGTCAAAGCCGCGGTCAAGGCCATCTGGCCGCCGGTGGACCCGGCCAAGCTGGTGCTGCGGCTGCTGTCGGACGCCGACTTCCTCGCGGAGCACGCCGACGGGGTCCTCACCGCGGAGGAACAGCGCACGATCCTCCTGGCGAAGCCGGCCCGGAGCGTGCGGAGCGCGAAGTGGTCGGCGGCGGACGCCGTGCTGATCGACGAGGCAACCGATCTGGTGCACCGGACGCCGTCGCTGGGCCATGTGGTGCTGGACGAGGCGCAGGACCTGTCCCCCATGCAGTACCGGGCGGTGGGTCGGCGCTGTACGACCGGATCGGCCACGGTCCTCGGTGATCTGGCGCAGGGCACCACGCCCTGGGCAACCGGGAGCTGGCGCGAGGCCCTGGCGCACCTCGGCAAGTCGGATGCCGTGGTGGAGGAGCTCACCGCGGGCTTCCGTGTGCCCCGGGAGGTCATCGCGTACGCCTCCCGGCTGTTGCCGCACATGTCGCCCGGTCTGGCGGAGGTGCGCTCGGTGCGGGAGTCCCCCGGGTCGCTCGTTGTACGCCGCGTCGCTGAGTCGGCGGAGTCGGCCGGGCCAGCTGGGCCTTCAGTGGCACCGAGGTCAAGTAGTGCTAGTGGTGCGCTCGACGCGGCCGTGGTCGCGGCCTGTGTCGAGGCGCTGGCCCATGAGGGGTCGATCGGTCTGATCGCCGCGGACGGTCGGGTGGAGGCCCTGGGCGCCGCCCTGTCCGCAGCCGGGCTCGTCTTCCTCGCACCGGGCACGGAGACCACGGCGGACTCCCGGTTGACCCTGGTGCCTGCGTCCTTGGCGAAGGGCCTGGAGTACGACTACGTGGTGTTGGACGATCCGGCGACGATCGTGGCCGCAGAGCCCGACGAGCGCACGGGCCTGCGACGGCTGTACGTGACGCTGACGCGTGCGGTCTCGGGGCTGACGGTGCTGTACGAGGGCGAGCTGCCGGCCCAGTTGCGGTAGCCGGTACGCCACAGGGCCACCACCGCGACGGGTGGTGGCCCTGACAGGCCCGTTCAGGGCGGCCCGGCTCGCGGCCCACTCAGGCGTCGAGCACGGACCGCCATTCGCGTACCGCTGCGGCCGACACCGGCCCGTCCCAGCCGTCGGGGCGGGCCGCGCCCCCGATGTGGAAGCCTTCGATCCCGGCCGAGAGCAGCACCGGCACATGGTCCAGGCGCAGTCCGCCGCCGACCAGGATCTGAGCCTCGTACCCGGGTTCGCCCGCGCGGGCCAACTCCGCGAGGAGCGTCGGCAGCCCGGCGTCGACGCCGGTGGGCGAACCCGCGGTCAAGAAGGTGTCGAGACCGGGGACGTCCGCCAGTTGTTTGCGCAGGGCGTCCCGGTCGGTGGCGCGGTCGATGGCCCGGTGGAAGGTCCAGGCGCAGCCGGAGATCTCCACCAGCAGCCGTTCGACGGTGACCAGGTCGGGATTGCCTGCGGCGTCCAGGTAGCCGAGGACGAACTCGTCGGCGCCTTCGGCCCGCAGTCCTGCGGCGGCCTGCACCAGGTTCTCGACGTCCTGGGGGGAGCCTGCGGTGAATCCGTCGGTCAGTCGCAGCATGACGCGCAGCGGGATGTCCACGGCGGCCCGGATGCGGGCGAAGGTCTCGCGGGACGGGGTCAGCCCGTCCGCCGCCATGTCGGTGACCAGCTCAAGCCGGTCCGCGCCTCCGGTCTGGGCCGCGACCGCGTCCTCTGCGTCCAGAGCGATCACCTCTAGGACTGCACGGTTGCTCATGTGACCCCATTCCTCCTGGGAGACGGCTATCGCTCCAATAGGTCTAGTCCAATAAACAAGACTAGTGCTCAGCCTGCACAGCCGCAGCAGCACCCCCAGGGATCTTTACTTGCATGAGATACGGGCAGGGGGTATACATGAACCCAGAAGAGATACCCCCTAGGGGTATGAAGCGCGGGACAGGGAGGACTCATGGCACACACAGCCACCCACCAAGAGGTAGAACTCGCCATCGGCGGGATGACGTGTGCCTCCTGCGCGGCCCGCATCGAGAAGAAGCTCAACCGCATGGAAGGCGTCGAGGCCACCGTCAACTACGCCACCGAAAAGGCCAAGGTCAGCTTTGCGGGCGAGATCTCCGTCAAGGACCTGATCGGCACGGTCGAAGCGACCGGCTACAGCGCCACCGAGCCCAAGCCGGCCCCCGTACACGGTACGCCGGCCGACGGCGACCAGGAGGACGAGGGCGAAGACCGCGAACTGATCACGCTGCGCCAGCGCATGATCACCGCAGTCACCCTCTCGGTCCCGGTCATCGCCATGGCGATGATCCCCGCCCTCCAGTTCCAGTACTGGCAGTGGCTCTCACTCACCCTGGCCGCCCCGGTCGTCACCTACGCGGGCTGGCCCTTCCACCGCGCCGCCTGGAAGAACCTGCGGCACGGCTCGGCCACCATGGACACCCTCGTCTCGGTCGGCACCTCGGCCGCGTTCATCTGGTCGCTGTACGCCCTGTTCTGGGGCCACGCCGGAATGCCCGGCATGACCCACCCCTTCGAGCTCACCATCTCCCGCAGCGACGGCGCGTCGAACATCTATCTGGAGGCCGCGGCGGGCGTCACAGCGTTCATCCTGGCCGGCCGGTTCTTCGAGGCGCGCTCCAAGCGGAAGGCGGGCGCTGCCCTGCGTGCGCTGATGCACCTGGGCGCCAAGGAGGTCACGGTCCTGCGGGACGGCAAGGAGGTCCGCGTACCGACCGCGGAGCTCGCGGTCGGCGACCACTTCCTGGTGCGCCCCGGAGAGAAGATCGCCACGGACGGCGTGGTCGTCGAGGGCTCGTCCGCCGTGGACGCGTCCATGCTGACCGGTGAGTCCGTGCCCGTCGAGGTCTCCCCCGGCGACGGTGTCACCGGTGCCACCTTGAACGCCGGCGGCCGGCTGGTCGTCCAGGCGACCCGCGTCGGCGCCGACACCCAGCTCGCCCGGATGGCACAGCTCGTCGAGGACGCCCAGAACGGCAAGGCGTCCGCCCAGCGACTGGCCGACCGGATCTCCGCGGTCTTCGTCCCGATCGTGATCCTGCTCGCCCTCGGCACCCTCGGGGTGTGGCTGGCGACCGGAGAGGGTTGGGCCGCTGCCTTCACCGCCGCTGTGGCCGTACTGATCATCGCCTGCCCCTGCGCACTGGGCCTGGCCACTCCGACCGCCCTCATGGTCGGCACCGGCCGGGGAGCCCAGCTCGGCATCCTGATCAAGGGGCCCGAGGTCCTGGAGACCACCCGCAAGGTCGACACCGTCGTCCTGGACAAGACCGGAACCGTCACCACCGGCAAGATGACCCTGCTCGCCGTCCACTCCGCCGGGTCCACCGACGAGACCGAGGTCCTGCGGATCGCCGGCGCCCTGGAGAACGCGTCCGAGCACCCCATCGCCCAGGCGGTCGCCGCCGGGGCCGTCGAGAAGACCGGCGCACTGCCGACCCCCGAGGACTTCGCCAACATCCCCGGACTCGGTGTCCAGGGGATCGTGGAGGGTCACGCCGTTCTGGTCGGCCGGCAGAAGCTGCTCGCCGAGTGGGAGATCCACCTGCCGACCGAGTTGGAGCGGGCCAAGGCGGCGGCCGAGGCCGCGGGCCGTACCGCGATCGCGGTGGCGTGGGACGGTGAGGCACGTGCGGTCCTGGAGGTCGCCGACGCGGTGAAGGACACCAGCGCCGAGGCGATCACCCGACTGCGCGCCCTGGGACTGAGCCCGATCCTGCTGACCGGTGACAACCGGGCGGTGGCCGAAGCGGTGGCCGCGGAGGTGGGCATCGACGAGGTGATCGCCGAGGTCATGCCGGAGGACAAGGTCGACGTCGTCAAGCGCCTCCAGGCCGAGGGCCGGAGCGTGGCCATGGTCGGCGACGGCGTGAACGACGCCGCAGCGCTCGCCCAGGCCGATCTGGGACTGGCGATGGGCACCGGAACGGACGCGGCGATCGAGGCCAGCGACCTCACCCTGGTCCGGGGCGACCTGCGGGCCGCGGCCGACGCCATCCGGCTCGCCCGCCGCACCCTGGGCACGATCCGCTCCAACCTGTTCTGGGCCTTCGCCTACAACGTGGCCGCCCTGCCGCTCGCCGCGCTGGGACTGCTCAGCCCGATGATCGCGGGCGCGGCAATGGCCTTCTCCTCGGTGTTCGTGGTCGGCAACAGCCTGCGGCTGCGCCGCTTCAAGTCCGCCGCGTGAGCAAGGAGGGGCTGAACCCCGGCGGGCAGCGGAACGGCATCGACCGGGCCGCGTGACCGACGAGGAACACCGGACCAGCGGGAGTCAGGGCGTCAACCGCCCAGGCTCCCGCTTCCGAATGCCCCGCCACCGACGTTCTTGCCGTGCTGGGGCCTCGATTCCCGCCCCTTGCCGGTGCTGTGGGAGCTGTGCGCCTTCATGTTGTACGGCAGCAGACGTTCCCCACCGTGCGGGAAGTCGTCGACGTCTTCCTCGCGGACCTCTTCGATGTGCTCCCGGTGGTCCGGCTTGTGCGGCTGCTCATCGGGGCGCGGCGGCTCGTACTCCTCCCGGCGGCGCGAGTCCCACCACATGGCCGCGGTCAGCAGGGCCACCAGGAAAACTCCGATGATGAGCATGAGTGCGATCATGGTGTCTGCCTTCCGTACGGGGTGGCACGCACCTCTCTTGAATTCCAGTATCGCCCTATTTGCACCTTTTAGTCTGATCGAGTTATCGGTAGCCGTCCTGACCTGCACGAACAAGACGCAGACGGCCCCCGCCCAACGGGGACGCCCCACATCGGCCCGCTCTAGAGTCAGACCCATGAGCCCTGCCGACCGCGACCCCGGGGAAGCACGCGACCGCCATGACCGCGAGTTGGGCGAGCGCTTCTCCCGCGCCCTGCTGGCGGCACGCGCCGACGCCCGCGGCCCCGATCCCCTGCCGTACGCCGACGCCCTCCTCACCCGCTGGGCCGAGCCACAGCGCCGCTACCACTCCACGGCTCACCTCACCGCGGTCCTCGATCACATCGACCTGCTCGCCGCCCACGCAGCGGACGCCGACCTCGTACGGCTCGCGGCCTGGTTCCACGACGCGATCTACCTCCCCGACCGCTCGGAGAACGAGGAGCGCTCGGCCCGGCTCGCGGAACGCGCCCTGCGCGAGGCGGGCCTCTCCGACTCCGCCACCGCCGAGGTCGCCCGCCTCGTCCGGCTCACCGTCACCCATGCACCCGAGCCGTCCGACGACAACGGCGCCGTCCTATGCGATGCCGACCTGGCGATCCTCGCCGCGCCCCCGACGGAGTACGCGGCCTACGCGGCAGCCGTGCGCGAGGAGTACGGGTTCGTCCCGGACGACGCCTTCCGCACCGGCCGCGCGGCGGTACTGCGCCAACTCCTCGCACTGCCCGCCCTGTTCCACACCCCGCACGGAGCACGGGAGTGGGAAGCCCGAGCACATGCCAACCTGACGGCCGAGATCGACCGACTGGACCCCGCTGCCCCACCCCCGTAGGCCCCTGGATCCACCGCTCCACCACAGTCATCACGGATCATCACGGCCGAAATTCGCCCTGGCGGGAATGCAGACCCACAGGTGTCCCGTTGCCACTGCTATGCCCGACTCCACCCAGCGCTCCCGCATGCCCCTCGCCGTCTACATCCTCGGCCTCTCCGTCTTCGCCCTCGGCACCAGCGAGTTCATGCTCTCCGGGCTGCTCCCTCCCATCGCCGACGACATGGACGTCTCCATCCCCCAGGCCGGCCTGCTGACCTCAGCCTTCGCCATCGGCATGGTGATCGGGGCGCCCCTGCTGGCGGTCGCCACCCTCCGGCTCCCCCGCAAGACCACCCTCATCACCCTGATCTCCGTCTTCGGCCTCGGGCAAGTGGCCGGTGCGCTGGCACCGACGTACGAGATCCTCTTCGCCTCCCGGGTGATCAGCGCCCTGGCCTGCGCCGGCTTCTGGGCGGTCGGCGCTGCGGTCGCCATCGCCATGGTTCCGGTCACCTCCCGGGCCCGAGCCATGGCCGTGATGATCGGCGGGCTCTCCATAGCCAACGTCCTCGGCGTCCCGGCCGGGGCCTTCCTCGGCGACCACCTGGGCTGGCGGTCCGCGTTCTGGGCGGTGGGACTGGCCTCGGCCATCGCGCTCGTCGGTGTGATCACCCTGATCCCGCACATCCCGCTCCCGGCCGAGAAGCCCCGGTTGAAGCGGGAACTGCTGATCTACCGCGATCGCCAGGTCTGGCTGTCCATCGCGGTCACCGCACTCGCCGCGGGCGGGGTGTTCGCGGTGTTCACCTACTTCGCGCCCCTGCTCACCGATGTCACGGGCATGGACGAGAGCTCCGTACCGATCGTGCTGGGCCTGTTCGGTCTCGGCGCCCTGGTGGGTACGACGGTGGGCGGCCGGGTCGCCGACGCGCACCTCTTCGGGGTGCTGCTCACCGGCATAGCGGCCTCGACGGTCTTCCTGGCGGTGCTCGCCGTCTTCGCGTCGACGCCCGCGGTCACGATCGCGTTGGCGTTCCTGCTCGGCCTCTCCGCGTTCTACACCGCGCCGGCGCTCAACGCCCGGATGTTCAACGTGGCGGGCGCCGCCCCCACCCTGGCGGGCGCGACGACGACCGCTGCCTTCAACCTGGGCAACTCGGGCGGCCCCTGGCTCGGCGGCAAGGTGATCGACGGCGGGTTCAGCGCCGCGGCCACGGCCTGGGCGGGCGCGGGAATGACGATCGTGGCACTGGCCCTGGTGGCCGTCTCCCTGCGCCTCCAGGGGACTTCCCGTCTGGTGGCCGCCTCCGCACCGACGTCCGGCTCCCCGGCGCCGGCGGCGACACCCAGCCCCGAACACGTCTGACCCGGTGCACGGTTCACCCGGCCGTGGGACGCTGAACGAAACGGCCACGGCCGGGAAACCCATCGATCTACGCCCGCTCAGTCGGGTGACGGAACCCATAGAGGGCCACGGAGAAGGGAGTCGGAATGACCTCCGCAACAGCCGGGAACGCCCGGCCGCCCCAGGGACAGCCCTGGGACGACCTCCTCCAGGCCTGGCGTGAGCTGGACGTGCGCGACGGGTGGCGTGCGGAGATCGACGGAGGAAAGATCCACGTGGTACCCCCGCATCATGCACACCACAACCACATCGCGGCCAAGGTGCAGCGTGCTCTGTACCCGACGCTCCCCGAAGACCTGGAGATCTACCAGACGCTCGGCGTCCACATCGCCCCGCTCGGCAAGCTGTACATCCCGGACCTCGTGGTGGCCCCCGGTGAGCTGATCGCCTCGGCACCGCCGGATCGAACCGATCCCGTCGATGCGGCCGAAGCCCTCCTCATCGTGGAGATCACCTCGCAGGGCAACGCCAAGGACGACCGCACCAAGAAGCTCTGGGCCTACGCACACGCACCCGTGCCCGTCTATCTGCTGATCGACCGGTTCGATGAACACGGCCCGACCTCGACCCTCTTCACCAAGCCGCACCACGGCGCCTACCAACACGCCGAGCGGGTGCCCTTCGGGCAGCAGGTCCGGCTGCCGGTGCCGTTCGACCTCAAGCTCGACACCGCGGCCTTTCCCCACTGACCCGCCGCAGACGGCTACCAGGCCCTGCCCTTGGGGCGGCGTAGGCCAGCCCCCACCAGCAGCCGTACGATCTCACGGCTCGACACCTCCACCGCACCGGCCCCCACCGCGTCCGCGTACCGGTGGGACGGCACGTCGTAGTGATCGCGCTCGAACGCCCTCGGCGGGCAACCGATCGAGGCGGCGAAGGCGTGGAGTTCCTCGTAGGACAGATCGCTGATGAGATGGGACCAGAGCCGGCCGTGGCCCGGCCAGGTCGGAGGGTCGATGTACACGGTCACGCCAGCCCGCCGACCTGCGCCACCACCACGCCCGCCTTATGACACACCCACTGGGGATCGGATCCCAGTTCCGGTTCCACTTCGAGCGCGTGGGGATCGCCCTGATCGCACACGGGGCACAGCGGCCAGCGGCCGTGTCGTTCCAAAAGGGCGTCCTGTACGTCTTGGGCGACCAGGCCCGTGATGTACTCAATGCCCTGTGGCCACTGCTCGACCCACCAGCGTCGATGGGTCACGGAGTCTTCCACGAGTGATACGACCGCCGCGTCGGCCACGTCACGTGCGGCGAGATCCGCGAGCACGAGGGCCCGGGCCAGATGAAGGGCCTGCTCAAGAGGGTCGGCGTCGTCCATGCAGCCATTGTCACCCCTTTGGAGTACCGACCACGGCCCCGTACAGGGTCTTGACGTGAGGGTATTTTTGAAAATATCTTTCATAATGTGAGTGATTCCGTGAAGGATATTTTCAGCACGCTTCCCCCTACCGGGTCAAGGGGGCACACGCCCCCCGCCCCGGCCGCCCTGGCCGCGAAGGTCCGCACCCTCGCGCCCTCGATGACCCGCTCCATGCAACGGGTCGCAGAAGCCGTCGCCGAAGACCCCGCCGGCTGCGCGGCCCTGACCGTCACCGGACTCGCCGAACTGACCGGGACCAGCGAGGCCACCGTCGTACGCACCGCGCGCATCCTGGGGTACCCCGGGTACCGCGATCTACGCCTCGCACTGGCCGGCCTCGCCGCCCACCAGCAGTCGGGTCGATCCCCCAGCGTCACGGCTGACATCGCTGTCGACGACCCGATCAGCGAGGTAGTCGCCAAACTGGCCTACGACGAACAACAGACCCTCGCCGACACGGCTGCCGGACTCGACGTCTCCCAGCTCTCGGCATCCGTCGCCGCCCTGGCCACGGCCCGCCGCATCGACATCTACGGCGTCGGCGCGTCCTGCCTCGTCGGCATGGACCTCGCCCAGAAGCTCCTGCGCATCGGCCTGGTCGCCCACGCCCACGCCGATCCACACCTGGCCATCACCAACGCCGTACAACTGCGCTCCGGCGATGTCGCGCTCGCCATCACCCACTCGGGAAGCACCAGCGATGTGATCGAGCCACTGCGGGTGGCCTTCGACCGCGGCGCCACCACGATCGCGGTCACCGGCCGCCCGGACGGACCGGTCACCCAGTACGCCGACCAGGTGCTGACCACGTCCACCGCGCGGGAGAGCGAGTTGCGGCCCGCCGCCATGTCCTCCCGCACCGGACAACTGCTCGTCGTGGACTGCCTGTTCATAGGGGTGGCCCAGCGGACCTACGACACCGCTGCGCCCGCACTCGCCGCCTCTTACGAAGCCCTCGCCCACCGCCACAACCACCGCAACCCGAGATGAACAGCAGCGGCGGACCACCCGAGAGAGAGCAGGGTTCCATGACCTCCACGTCGGCACGAACGTCGACACGAACCACGACCCCCGCACCGGCCTCCACGACCCACCGCGAGCTGCGCGCCCAACTCGACTCCCTCACCACCGAGGCGTTCCGCCCCGAGTTGGCCGATATCGACCGACTGCCCACCCTGGACATCGCGCGGATCATGAACGGGGAGGACCAGACCGTGCCCGCCGCGGTCGCGGCCCAACTGCCCCGCATCGCCGCCGCCATCGACGCCATCGCCGAACGGATGGCCCACGGCGGACGGCTGGTCTACGCGGGTGCCGGTACGGCCGGGCGGATGGGCGTCCTCGACGCCAGCGAGTGCCCCCCGACCTTCAACACCGGACCCACCCAGGTCGTGGGGCTCATCGCCGGCGGCACGGTGGCGATCGCCGAAGCCGTCGAAGGCGCGGAAGACGATGCCCAATTGGCCGAGACCGATCTCGACGGATTGGCGCTGACACCGGACGACACGGTGGTCGGCGTCTCCGCCTCCGGCCGCACCCCCTACGCCGTGGGTGCCGTGGAGTACGCCCGCTCCCGGGGCGCGCTCACGGTCGGACTGTCCTGCAACGCGGGCAGCGCCCTGTCCGCCGCCGCCGACCATGGCATCGAAGTCGTCGTCGGGCCCGAACTGCTCACCGGCTCAACCCGGTTGAAGTCCGGTACGGCCCAGAAGCTCGTCCTCAACATGATCTCGACGATCACCATGATCCGGCTGGGCAAGACCTACGGAAACCTCATGGTCGATCTGCGCGCCTCCAACGAGAAGCTGCACGCCCGCTCCCGGCGGATCGTCGCCCTCGCCACCGACGCCTCGGACGAAGAGGTCGAAGCCGCGCTCCTCGCCACCGACGGCGAGGTCAAGAGCGCGATCCTGACGATCCTGGCAAAGGTGGACGCCTCTACGGCAGCACAGTTGCTCAGCCAGTCCGACGGCCATCTCCGCGCCGCCCTTGCCGCCACCGGCTGAGGCAGCGAACACGCGGGAACACACCCGGCCGAAGCCGTGCCGTCGTCGAGCGGGTGATGGCCCGCACCAGAACCGCAGTGTTGCGGTTGATCTCCTTGTGCACCTCGTTGAGGTCCGGGCGCTGAGCGGGCGCCTCGGACGGATCGACGGTCCGCTCAGCCGACACGGGCTGGCGTGCCGTGCCCCGTCTCAACCACCGGCGGCTCCCAGTGCTTCGACGAGCCGGCGGGCACGCGTGCCGTCCCGCAAGAGGGCGTCCACCAAGGGGCCGGTTCCACTGTCGGACGACGCCGCGTCGAGGTACTTCGCGACAGACTGCGGGTCGTCGCCCCCGAGGTCCAGCTCATCGCGATCGATCGCCGCACGCACCGAGACGTAGTCGACACCCGCCTCGTGGAGCCGTCGCCCGCCCGCGTACCGGGTGTCCAGGAGGTCAGCGCCGCCCAGCCCTTCGGCCGCCAGATGTGGATAGTGCAGAGCCACTTCATGGGTGGCGAGGACGGCGAGCAGCAGGTGTTCGGTGCGTCCTTCGTCGCGACCGAGCCACTTCACGTGCTCCTCGGTCTCCATCTTGACCCAGGTGATCGGAGTGGAGGCCCAGTTGACGCCCGCGGATGCGACCAGCCACCGCTTGAAGAATCCAAGGCTCCGGTAGGCGCGGTATCCCAGCAGCCCGTCGCGGGTCTGCCACAGCAACAGGTCGAGGCCGTCGTCGGGGTCGGGCTCCGCGCCGTCGAGGAGGGCGATCACGGCCGCGGGGGTGGTTCCGCAGATCCTGAGCGCCTCCGCTGCCCGGCTCTGTTCGTCCTGGAGCAGGGCCCTCAGCAGCATGACGGTGGTCAACTTCTTCGCGCGCTGGCCTGCGGCGAGGGCCATCGCGGTGTCGACGGCCCGTCGGGCGGCCCCGGTGAGCTGGACCCCGCTGCCTCCGTGCTCGCCCAGTGCGACCTCGATGTCCACGCTCCGGTCGATGTCGTCGGTGCTCGTCCAGGCGTCGGCCCGACCAGCGCGGTCGCGCAGCAGGCTGAGCACGACGGTCTTGGTGACCCGTACGTCGGCCAGGGCGGTCTTGGCTCCCGAGCCCTCGTCGGCGAGGGCGGCCAGGAGTTGTTCCGTACCGATGGGCCCGTCGTCGTCGCGGGCACCCCGGGCGGCGCCGAGCACACCGACGGTGATCCAGTCGGGTGGGACGACGGTCGGTGTCGGGCTCGGGTCCTGGTGGCTGCTCATGGGCCCACCCTGCCCGAGCCGGATGCATAGGACATCGACTGTGAGGTGGAGCCTCGACGTTCTCCTTGGTCGCGGTGGACTCGCCGAAGGAGCGGCCGAAGGGGGTTGCGCGAACGGGCCCTGCCGTGTAGCGGCAGGGCCTTCCGACAGGGCCCGCCCCGGCTCAGCCGAGTGCAGCGGTGAGGTCCACCTCGATCAGCTGTCCCGGGTAGCCGAGTTGGGCCACGCCGAGAAGGGTGCTCGCCGTGGTGAAGGCCGGGGCGATCACGGACTCGTTGAGCCGGAACCAGGCCGCCGCCAGCACCTCCGCATCGTCGCTCGCCACATAGATGACCGAGCGCACCACGTCCTGCGGGGTGGCGTCCACGGCGGCGAGGGCGGCCAGGGCATTGGCCGCGACCTGGTCGATCTGAGCGTTGAGGTCGGCCTCCCCCACCAGTTCGCCGGACGGATCCAGGGGGCATTGACCGGCCAGATATGCGGTGCGGGCCGCTTCGACGACGGTGATGTGGTGATAGCCGGGGGTCGGGTGGAGGTTGTCGGGGTTGATCCGGGTGATGCGTTCAGTCATGGGTCCGAGTCTCATCGAAAAGCGGAGGGGGCGCACCGGGATTTCCCGCCCGGCTCGCCCCCGCGTCCACCTGTGAGTATCGGCCTTCGATCAGCCCCTGACCTGGTGAAGTACGACGGCGAGTCTCATCGCCGTATCCAGATTGCACCGACCCAGATCGACCAGGGGATAGGGATCGTCACTGGCGAGCGAAATGGGGTCGACACGAAGCGACGGCAAGGTGACTCCCATTTCCTTCAGTTCGGTCCTCAATTGTTCGACGACCTCTTCGGCAGCCCGTAGGCGTTCCGCCGATTGCGTTGTCATACGTCCTTCACCTCCACGCCGTGCATGCGACTTACGTACACAGCGTGTCCAAGAACTGCCCCGCCTGAACAAGGACAATCTCGCCCCAATAGTCCTACTTTTCGGGCGGGGAGTTCAACGCCGGGCCGAGCTGCTTCCGGCAGTCTTCGACGCACCCAGCCTTTGGCGCGCCCAGCCTTCGACGCACCCAGCCTTCGACGCGCCTCCGAAAGGTGAACCGACGTTCGGAGCTTGAGCTTCGAGTCGCGGAGATCGCGTTTGGTGCCCTTCCGCCAAGGGCAGCCAGTCTTCGGATTCCGGAGCCGCCGGGATTTGAGCCCCGAGCCGCAAGCCCTCTTTTCAAGGAACGGGAGGCGGGTCCCAACCCACCCACCCACCCGTGCAGTTGACCACGGGCTACCGGTTTGCCACGGAGCGTCATCAGGCTCTAGCGTGCCCACAAGGCACAACCCCCGTGCCCTCAGAACAAAACAACCCCCGCCAGGCGCTAGCAACACCTGCGGGGGTCTGACCAACCAAGATCAGAAGAGTGATCCAGATGGCTGATACCCAGCTTAGTGCTGTCCCGTCCCAAGTGCACGCCCACACGCACCCGATGGCCAATCCGGGCTACGGAAAACGCTCGGCTCCGAACCAACTGGCCCCGACCAAGCAGACGTTCGCGCACCTCCCGCGGCGCGAGGCCGCCGTCGCCGCCTACATCGACCGTCTCGCGGACGGCTCGGACATCTCCGTGAAGACCCTGGCCAAAGTGCTTCCGTACGGACAGTGCGCACTGCGGACCGCACTCAACCACCTGGCCCGCACGGGCCACTTACGGCGTGGTCGCGAACACCTCAAGGGCTCGAACAGCGCCCGCTGGGTGACCCGCACCTGGTTCTCGCGCACCGCACGGGACGACACCTGGTGGACGGCCTTCGCCGGTGGTGAGCTACGGGAGGACGACCCGCCCCGGCCCACCCGCTCCCGGGCGCTGATCCTGTTGGCCGCGCTCGGGCGCACGGCTCCCTCGCTCTCCCTGTCAGCGGCGGAATGCGTCGCCCTGGAGCCACTGGTGGCCCGGTGGTTCATCCGTGGCGCGACGGACGCCGAGGTGCTGCGGGCACTGACCACCGGTCTCCCGGACCCGATCCACAGCCCGGCGGCCTTCACCCGCAACCGGCTGACGAACAAGCTCCCCCTCGAAGCGCCTGCGCCTGTGCCCGCGACTCCGCCCGCCCTGCGGGTGCTGGAGTGCGACACCTGCGGGACGCCCGGGCGCCCGGAGGCACTGCCGGGCGGCGCCTGCGCCTCCTGTCGGGGCGAGCACGCCCCGCCCAGAGGCCCCGCCGCCCTACCGCCGTCACGGGTGCACGCCCACGCCCAACTGGCCCGACAGTCCGCCAGGAGCGCGCGCTGACACGGCCTCGGGGCCGACCGTCAGGAGAACCCTGGTGTGAGGGGGTTGCTGGGCCCAGGCAGCGACCCGGTGCGCTCCAGGGCCGGCGGGGCGGGGCAGCTCAGATTGCTCGCCGGCAGCCGGCCGGTGATCAGATAGGCATTGGCCGCGGTCTCCGCGCAGACATTGCCGCTGAGGTCGTACACGCCATGCCCTTCGCCCTCGTCCACGGTCACCAGGCGCGAGCCCTTCAGCGCCTTGTGCATGGCGATCCCCGTCGACAAGGGGGTCTGTGAGTCCCACTCGTTGTGGAGGATCAGCGCACTGCGACCGTGGTCGACCTCGGTTGCGGGCTCGATCGCCTTCGTCCAAAACGCACAGGGAGAGACGTTGGAGGGGTGATCCCCGTACAACGGATAGCGGCCCGCGTCGTGGTACGCGTCCCGTCGATAGGTGTCGGGGTCGCGCGGCCAGCTACGGCTGTCGCCACACATCAGGGCGTACAGGGCCGCCACCGCATTGTCCGAGACGGGCTTCAACTCGGGCAGTTCCGGGACTGGTTCGCCGGCAGCGACCCGCTTGAGGTCCGCGATGTATCCCGCACCAATCCGGGGCGAGAAGAAGGTGCCGCGGAACAGATCGCGGATCTCCACCCCGGTCAAGGAGTGCTTGCCCCACACGATGGGGCTGCGGTCGGCCCGGACCACCAGCCCCCAGAAGGTCTGGATCACCTCGTCACGGGTTTCGCCGAGCTGATAGGTGGTGTGGCGCTCGGCAGTCCACTCCGCCCACCGCTGGAAGGCGGGCTCGGCCTCCGAAGCCCACTTCTGGAAGGTTCCCCGCCAGACCAGTTCCGGATCGATGGCACTGTCCAGCACGAACCGATCGGTCCGGCGGGGGAACAACTGCCCGTAGACGGCGCCCAGATAGGTGCCGTACGAGTAGCCGAAGTAGGAGATCTTCCGCTCGCCCAGCACGGCCCGGATGACGTCCATGTCCCGGGCGGTGTTACGGGTGGTGGTGTAGCGCACCCGATCGCTGGACTCCATGCGGCACTTGCTGGCGATGGTGCGCGCCCATGCCACCTGCTCGGTGAAGGTCTTGCCCCGGAAGGGCCTGAGCCACTGACGTTCGGCCCCGGTGGTGCGACAACTCAAGGGAGAGCTCTGTCCCACGCCCCGCGGGTCGAATCCGATCAGGTCGTACCGGTCCGTCACCGACTTGGGCATGGCGGCCGTCATCTGGAGCGGCATGCCCAACCCCCCGGCACCGGGCCCACCGGGATTGAGCAGCAGCACGCCACGGCGCCTGACCGGGTCGCCCGCGGCGAGCCGCGATATCGCGAGCTTGATCGCCCGGCCGCCGGGCTCTTGGTAGTCGAGCGGCACGTCGATCTTTGTGCACTGGAAGTCGGGAGTCGTGTCGGCACAGGGGCGCCACACCGGTGCCTGTCGGATGAAACGGTCCAACGCGCTTGCCGCACTGGCCGGTTCAACGGAGTAGAGCGCAGGGGCGATCGTCGCGAGCACAGTGACCGCGATCAGTGGCACCAACCGCTGTGCACGCATGAAAAGTCCTCCCGGTCCCGGCCCGGCGAATGGGCTGACATGACTTTGCCGTGCCGGACCGTCCGACGGAAAGCCCCACTTGTGTGTGCCAGCGGCATGCACCAGGGCCCTGAAGGCTGCCCGACTCGTCCCACAGTGGTACCGGATTCCCCCTGCACGCATCCGACTCCACCGACAGACCACGCCTTTTACCGGAAAGCGGCTGCTGTTCGGACGGACCGTCAGGGGTGCGGACAGCCGATCAGCCCGGACGGCGAGACCGCGCTGTGACCTTTGCCACCCTCGTGGGTGGTGTGATCTCCTGCACTCCGCCCTCTCCGATCCTCGGTGACCGCCGATCCTCCGTGACCGCCGGTACGGGACTCCAGCGCGGGAAACCGATACGGGGAAGGGCGCCCGGCCGCGCGGGGTACGGTCACGTACCGACGCTCGGCGAACCCCCTTCCCCGCCTACACCCGGACTCAGAAGCGGTTGGGCAACTGGGGTGACGGGATCGGGCTGGTGCGCGGACCGGAGGAGCGCGGTGTTGCGGACGCGTTACAACTGACGTTCTTCGCGGGCAGCTTGCCGGTGTTGAGATAGGTGTTGGTGATGCTGTCGGCGCAGTAGTTCATGCCGCCGTAGACACCGTGGCCCTGGCCGCCCTTGACCGTGAGCAGCTTGGAGCCCTTCAGCGCCCGGTGCAGTCCCACACCGGACGAGAGCGGGGTCTGCGGGTCCCACTCGTTCTGCAGGATCAGCGAGGGCACCTTGTTGTCGACCACCGTGACCGGCTCGACGGACTTGTCCCAGAAGGCGCACGGCTTGATGTTGGAGGCAAAGTCGCCGTACAGCGGATAGCGGGCCTTGTCGCGTACCGCGTCCTTGCGGTACTGCTCGGTGTCCCGGGGCCAGGCGGCGGAGTTGTCGTTGCAGACGACCGTCCAGAACGCCGAGTCGAGGTTGTCCAACGTCGCGAACGAGCGCGGCACTTCGGTGGTCGGGGCGGTGCGCTTGCCCGACGTGGTCTTGCCGGCCGCCGCCTTCTTCAGGTCGGAGACCTCCATGCTCGCCATCTCCACGAAGAAGAACACATGGCGGTTGGCACGGATGTCGTCGCCGCTGAGGAGTTCGCCGTCGAGCTTGATGGGCTTCTTGTCGGCCCGTGCCACCAGGTCCCAGTAGGTCTTGCTGACCTTGGCCGGGGTGTCGCCGAGGCGGTAGGTCGTGTGGCGCTTGGCCACCCACTCGGTCCACCGCTTGAACGCGGGCTCCGCGCCCTGTGCCCACACCTGGATCATCCCGCGCCAGGCCAGCTTCGGGTCCACCGCGCTGTCGAGGACGAACCGGTCCGCCCGGCTGGGGAACATCTGGCTGTAGACGGCGCCCAGATAGGTGCCGTACGAGTAGCCCAGGTAGGAGATCTTCTTCTCACCGAGGACGGATCGGATGACGTCCATGTCCCGGGCGGTGTTGCGGGTGGTGAAGTGCGGGAGCTTGTCACCCGCCTTCTTGCGGCACTTGTCCGCGATCCCGCGTGCCCAGGAGACGTCCTTGCTGAACGTGGCCGCCTTGTAGGGGCGCGGCCATTCGAAGTCCTTGTTGGTGAGGCCGCAGCTGACGGGCGAACTGTGGTTCACGCCCCGCGGGTCGAAGCCGATCAGGTCGTACCGGTCGCGGACCGACTTGGGCAGCATCCCCATCATGTCGTACGGCATGTAGAGGCCGGAGCCGCCGGGGCCACCCGGGTTGAAGAACAGCACGCCGCGGCGCTTGGCCGCGGTGCTGGTCTTCATCCGGGATATCGCCACCTCGGTCTTCTTGCCGGTCGGCTTCTTGTAGTCGAGGGGCACCTTGATCTTGGCGCACTGGAGTGTGGCCGGAAGATCGGGGACGCAGCGCTTCCAGGTGGGCTTCTGCTGGGTGTACTGGGCCAGCGGCTGGGCGGCTGCGGGTGATGCGGCGAGACCGGGGGCGAGTGTCGCCATGACGCTCACGGCGAGCAGGGGCACCAGTCGTCGTCTTTGCACGTGGGGATTCCTTCCGGCATATGCAGGTGACATGACGACACTGCCGTGTGGGATCGACCGGGGAATCCATCGCTCAGATGGGCTTGAATCCATCTCTGGTCGGACAACCGATTCCTGTTCTCCTCCTATGGCTGTAGAACGGGAACGGGTCGTTCCGGAGCAGGAGTTGGGCGGGGAGGGGCGAAGCGGGTCCCGGCCGGAACACACTCGGCCCCGTCTTGGAACGGCGTACCGGACCATCTACGGAGGAATCACCCTTGGAATCGATGGCCGGGGGCTGGGGAACTCCATCTGCCGGCGACCGCCGCGGGCACGCCGAAGGGCGGCACCCCCTGGGAGTTGGGGTACCGCCCTTCGTATGTGCAGGGCTACCGATCCTTGGGAGGATCAGAAGTCCATGTCACCGCCGGGCATGCCACCGGGAGCACCGGCGGACGCCTTCTCGGGCTTGTCAGCGATGACAGCCTCGGTGGTGAGGAACAGCGCGGCGATCGACGCGGCGTTCTGAAGCGCCGAGCGGGTCACCTTCGCCGGGTCGAGGATGCCCTCGGCGATCATGTCCACGTACTCACCGGTCGCGGCGTTGAGGCCGTGACCCGGGGTGAGGTTGCGCACCTTCTCGACGACGACGCCACCCTCAAGGCCGGCGTTGACGGCGATCTGCTTCAGCGGGGCCTCCAGGGCCAGGCGCACGGCGTTGGCGCCGGTCGCCTCGTCGCCCACGAGGTCCAGCTTCTCGAAGACCGAGGTGGCCTGGAGCAGGGCCACGCCGCCACCGGCGACGATGCCCTCCTCGACGGCCGCCTTCGCGTTGCGAACGGCGTCCTCGATGCGGTGCTTGCGCTCCTTGAGCTCGACCTCGGTCGCGGCACCGGCCTTGATGACGGCCACGCCGCCGGCCAGCTTCGCCAGGCGCTCCTGGAGCTTCTCGCGGTCGTAGTCGGAGTCGGAGCTCTCGATCTCGGCGCGGATCTGGTTGACCCGACCGGCGACCTGGTCGCTCTCACCGGCACCGTCGACGATGGTGGTCTCGTCCTTGGTGATGACGACCTTGCGGGCGTTGCCCAGCAGGTCGAGACCGGTGTTCTCCAGCTTGAGGCCGACCTCTTCCGAGATGACCGTGCCGCCGGTGAGGATGGCGATGTCGTTCAGCATGGCCTTGCGGCGGTCGCCGAAGCCCGGAGCCTTGACGGCCACGGACTTGAAGACACCCTTGATCTTGTTGACCAGGAGGGTGGAGAGGGCCTCGCCCTCGACGTCCTCAGCGATGATCAGCAGCGGCTTGCCGGACTGCATGACCTTCTCCAGGAGCGGCAGCAGGTCCTTCACGCTGGCGATCTTGGAGTTGACGATCAGGATGTACGGGTCGTCCAGGGACGCCTCCATACGCTCCATGTCGGTGGCGAAGTACGCCGAGATGTAGCCCTTGTCGAAGCGCATGCCTTCGGTGAGCTCCAGCTCCAGACCGAAGGTCTGGGACTCCTCGACGGTGATGACGCCTTCCTTGCCGACCTTGTCCATGGCCTCGGCGATGAGCTCGCCGATCTGGGTGTCAGCGGCGGAGATGGAGGCGGTCGAAGCGATCTGCTCCTTGGTCTCCACGTCCTTGGCCTGCTCAAGGAGGGCACCGGAGACGGCCTCGACGGCCTTCTCGATACCGCGCTTGAGGGCCATGGGGTTGGCACCGGCCGCGACGTTGCGCAGCCCCTCGCGCACGAGCGCCTGAGCGAGAACGGTGGCGGTGGTCGTTCCGTCGCCAGCGACGTCATCCGTCTTCTTGGCGACTTCCTTGACCAGCTCGGCGCCGATCTTCTCGTACGGGTCCTCCAGCTCGATCTCCTTGGCGATGGAAACACCATCGTTGGTGATCGTGGGCGCGCCCCACTTCTTCTCAAGGACGACGTTGCGGCCCTTGGGACCGAGGGTGACCTTGACGGCGTCGGCGAGCTGGTTCATCCCGCGCTCAAGGCCGCGCCGTGCCTCCTCGTCGAACGCGATGATCTTTGCCATGTGAAGTGTCCTCCACGGACTGGGTGGGAAGCTCTGGGGGACCGCGCTGGCGCCCGCGACGGACGGCCTGCCAGCCGGATGGTTTTCTGTACCGTCCGGCTTGCGGGCCTCACCGACCCGGTCCTTCTTTTTGTCACTCTCACCCGGAGAGTGCTAACGCCAATGATTAGCACTCGCCCCCTTCGAGTGCAAGCGCCTTCGAGAGAACCACCCCCCGCGCGACCCCCACGAAATCAGCCGCACGCGGGGTGCCCGTCGCCGTATGCGCCCTGGTGGTACGGGGTGTCGCAGCGGAGCACAGGGGGCGCGGAAACCTTGTGCGACGGGAGTTCGGCGATGGCCGGGTGATGGCGCACGGCCGTTCCCCTCGCCGCCGGGACACCTCGTCCGACGGCCATCACCGGCCCCATCGATGCGCCGCGGATGCCGGTGTGCCCGACCCGAGGAACGGGTGGGAGGGAACGCGGCAGGGGTCCTCGACAGGGGCGCGGGCAGTACGTCAGCGAGCGTCTCGGGCGCGGGCGCCGGCAGCTGCCGCCGGGGGCTCGATGCTGCCGCCGGGAGATGCCGTGCGGGGATGCCGTGCAGATGCAAAGACCACCGGGGTGTCGTGCGGATGCCGCGAAACCCTCGGGCGCGGCCTCGGGCGCGGGCCTCGGGCGCGGGCCTCGGGCGCGGGCACGCACATGGGGTCCACACCCCCCGGCGGGATGTGGACCCCATGTACATATAGATGAGCGCGTCGGTGGCCGATCGCGTCGCAGATGCCGCGGAGTCAGACCGCGAGCTTGACCATGTCCGCCTGCGGACCCTTCTGCCCCTGCGAGATCTCGAACTCGACTCGCTGACCCTCCTCCAGGGTGCGGTAGCCGTCCATCTGAATCGCGCTGTAGTGGACGAAAACATCCGCACCACCGTCGACCGCGATGAAGCCGTAGCCCTTCTCCGCGTTGAACCACTTGACGGTGCCCTGAGCCATGCCTAACTCCCCTATTACTGGCCCTTGCGCAGGACCGCACTTCGCGGACCCGGGTCAGACCTCACCTGTTTCTGTTTTCCCCGCCGGAGTGGCGAGGAGACTTCATAGGCGTGCGCCGGAACGCGTCGACCGCGGCTGAATGTATCTGCCCAACTGCCCTCTGCAACAGGTCAATCGGACGACAATTCGCAGGCTCAGCTAACGGGAAATTGATATGAATTCAAGAAATTCCGGGGCAAGTCGGGCCCGACAAAAAAGACTTATGCGACAAAGCTTCGACGCACATTGGCTGTTTCTTATCGGACCCGGGGCGCATTCTGTTACTCGGCTGACGGAAGCAGCGGAGGGGCCTTCCCCAACTGTATCGCGCTCAACCATGCAGAATTGCCCCCTCCGTTTCTCTCACGGAGGGGGCAATTGAAATGACGTTGCGTAATTAGCCACCGGCCACGGCGGGGATGATGGAGATGCCCGCACCGTCCGGGGTCGCCGTCTCCAGGCCCTGCTCGAAGCGGACGTCGTCGTCGTTCACGTAGACGTTGACGAACCGGCGCAGCTTGCCCTGGTCGTCCAGGACGCGGGCTGCGATGCCCGTGTGGTTCTTCTCCAGGTCGGCGATCACCTCGGAGAGGGTCGCACCCTCGGCCGGGACCTCGGACTTGCCGCCCGTGTAGGTGCGCAGAATGGTCGGGATGCGGACGTTGACGCTCATCTTCGGGTCTCCCAGTGATCCGTTGGTCAGTTGGCTCAGTTGGCCAGGCCGGCGGCGCGGAAGGCGTCCAGGCTCGGGCGGATGGTCGCCGAGGGGCCGGTGGTCGGAGCGACGGCGTCCAGGGTCTTGAGACCGTCACCGGTGTTGAGGACGACCGTGGTGAGCGAGGGGTCGAGCACACCGCTGTCGATGAGCTTGCGCGTCACTCCGACGGTCACGCCGCCCGCGGTCTCCGCGAAGATGCCCTCGGTACGGGCCAGCAGCTTGATCGCGTCCACGATCTGCTCGTCGTTGACGTCCTCCACGGCACCGCCCGTACGACGGGCGATGTCCAGGACGTACGGTCCGTCGGCGGGGTTGCCGATCGCCAGGGACTTGGCGATGGTGTCGGGCTTCACCGGGCGCACCACATCGTGCCCCGCCTTGAAGGCGGCGGACACCGGGGAGCAGCCCTCGGCCTGTGCACCGAAGATCTTGTACGGGCGGTCCTCGACGAGCCCGAGCTTGATCAGCTCCTGGAACCCCTTGTCGATCTTGGTCAGCTGGGAGCCGGACGCGATCGGAATCACAATCTGGTCGGGGAGGCGCCAGCCGAGCTGTTCGCAGATCTCGTACGCGAGGGTCTTGGAACCCTCGCCGTAGTACGGGCGGAGGTTGACGTTGACGAAGCCCCAGCCCTCGCCGAGCGGGTCGCCGATCAGCTCGGAGCAGAAGCGGTTGACGTCGTCGTAGTTGCCCTCGATGCCGACCAGCTCACCGCCGTACACCGCGGCCATGACGACCTTGCCCTGCTCCAGGTCGTGCGGGATGAAGACGCAGGAGCGCAGACCGGCACGGGCCGCTGCGGCGCCGACCGCACCCGCCAGGTTGCCGGTGGAGGAGCACGACAGCGTGGTGAAGCCGAAGGCGCGGGCGGCCTCCACGGCGATGGCGACGACCCGGTCCTTGAAGGAGTGGGTCGGGTTGCCGGAGTCGTCCTTGATGTGGAGCGAGCCGGTCACACCGAGTTCGCGGGCGAGGTTGTCGGCCTTCACCAGCTTGGTGAAGCCGGGGTTGAGATTGGGCTTGTCCGCCACGTCGGCGGGGACGGGCAGCAGGGGGGCGTACCGCCAGATGCTGTCCGGGCCCGCTTCGATCCGCTTGCGCAGCCCCTCCGGGTCGCCGACCGGAAGCTCATAGGCGACTTCCAGCGGGCCGAAGCACGAGGCACAGGCGAAGATCGGGCCGAGTTCGAAACGCTCTCCGCACTCGCGACAGGAAAGCGCTGCGGCGGGTCCGAGGTCGAGCGTGGTGGTGTCTGCGACAGTCTGCACAGCCATGGAGGCGAGGCCCTTTCTCCTCATCTTCCTCATGACGCATTTCGCCATGAGACGGATTTGGCACCTTCCCGAGCCGGGAGCCTCGCGGCGCTGAATCGACTGCCTCACACGACGGACGGCTGCCGTACTGAACGTACGGAACCATCGGTGGCTGGCGGCGATTCTCAATGCGACGGAGACCGGCTGGAGGGTTGCCGGGGCTTCAACGGGCCGTGTCCCTCTGCCCCTCTGGATGAGCGGTATTCGATTGTTGATCATGTGGGGCGGTGGTCGCTCCACACCGGTGAACGCGTCACCCCGACGTGCGCCGGGCTTCAGCGTTGCTCAAGACTGTAACCGAACGCCCGGACTGTTGAGATAGTCGTCCGAACCGCGAGATGGATCACAAAGTGCAGGAGTGGCGAACGTGCTGGAAGAGGTGGAGCGCTGGCTGACCAGGCGTTCCTGGTCGGCAGCCGACCGCCCGCTGGCCCGGCTGATGGCGGCCAAACGCGCATCGGGAACCACCGTCAGCGTGGTCCTTCCCGCCCTGAACGAGGAGGCGACGGTCGGCGAGATCGCGACCGTCATCCGGCGTGAGCTGATGGAGTCGCTACCGCTCGTCGACGAACTGGTGGTGATCGACTCGGGCTCCACGGACCGTACGGCGGAGGTCGCGGCGGCGGCAGGGGCACGCGTGGTGCACCGGGACACCATCCTGCCGCGGATCCCGGCGGTGGCCGGCAAGGGCGAGGTGCTCTGGCGCTCCCTGATGGTGACGCGCGGTGACATCGTCTGCTTCGTGGACGCAGACCTCAGGGACTTCTCCGCGGACTTTGTGTCCGGGATCGTGGGCCCGCTGCTGACCGAACCCGAGGTGCACTTCGTCAAGGCGATGTACGACCGTCCACTCGGCGAGCTCGCAGGTCAGGGCGGCCGGGTGACGGAACTGGTGGCCCGGCCGCTACTGAATCTGCACTGGCCGGCGCTGGCCGGGTTCGTCCAGCCGCTCGGCGGCGAGTACGCGGCACGGCGCTCCCTGCTGGAGCGGCTGCCCTTCCCCGTCGGTTACGGGGTGGAACTGGGACTCCTGGTGGACGCGCTGCACACGGTGGGGCTCGACAGCCTGGCGCAGGTGGACGTCGGCTCCCGCAAACACCGCCACCAGGACGGCCAGGCACTCGGCCGCATGGCGGCGACGATCTATCGAACGGCCCAACTGCGCCTGTCGCGTGGGCACTTGGTACGGCCGGCACTGACCCAGTTCGAACGGGGCGAGGAGGGGTTCGTGCCGCGGACCCATCCGGTGGACACGGAGGAACGTCCGCCGATGCGCGAGATCGGTGAGTATGCGGCGCGTCGCGCCGCATAGCAATGACTCGCACCTCTTTTTTGATGACTATCCTATTTATGAACTTTGGACGTCATGCGCTGAGAGGTACCGGAATTTTCGTCATCGTCGTCGCCCTCGTGGGAGCCGCCGCCCCCACGACCCCGGCGAGCAACCCCGCCACCGAGCGCCTATGGCTCCTGGGCGGGCTGGCGTTGAGCCTCACGGCGGCCGGGGTGGTGGCGGTGGCGGCGGCACGGGGGCGGCGCAAGGGGTGAGGGCTTCGCTCATTCGGGTGGGGCCCGTCTGTTGGGTTCCGCCTTGGGGGGGGTGGCTTGTTCCGGGTGGGGCTTGTTCGTTGGTTCTGCCTCGGGGGGTTGGGGGTTCCGTCCTCAAGCGCCGGACGGGCTGGGAGGGCTCGGGTTCGGGGTGCTGGGCTTTGGGGGGTCCGGGTGCGGGTCTGGGTGGGGTGCGGGTGGTGGGGGTGCTTTCGGGCGTGACTCCTCACCGTCGGCGGCCCGAAGCTGATCCGTTGGTTTCAGCTCTGGATGCCGCCAACGCTTCCGGGGACACCCCCTGCGCGCCCCCAGAACACCAGCCAACAGGCTTCGGGGCCCTCGACCCGATCCACGGGTGCAGGTTCGGGCGGGGTGTCAGGCCGTCGATCAGGGTTGCGGCACCTCGGCCGAATTCGCGAGCTGGGCTTCGGGTGGGGGTAGTGCGTCAATCAGGGCTCCGGTGCCTTGGTCGAAGCGCGAGCTGGGCTTCGGGTGGGGGCAGGGCATCGGTCGAGAGGTCGGGGGATTGGCGGGGAGTCGTAGTAGTGGGTAGTGCGGAGATTGAGCCAGTTGTGGTGTGGGAGGGGCCTTGAGGGCGAACGCACGTTTGGGGGTTTGCGGGACGGGCTAGGTTCGCGACATGGTCTCCGAGCACTCAGCTGCCCAGATCCTCGTCGCGTCGAACCGCGGCCCCATCTCCTACACCGTCCGGGACGACGGGACCCTCGACTCGCGGCGCGGAGGCGGTGGTCTGGTTTCCGGGCTCTCCGCCATCGGATCGGAGGCGGACGCCCTCTGGGTGTGCTCGGCCCTCGGTGACGGCGATCGGGAGGCCGTGCGTCGCGGCGTCGGCGAGCCGGGCGTCCTCATGCTCGACATCGACGCGGGCATCCATCACGACGCGTACAACGGCATCGCCAACTCCGTGCTCTGGTTCATCAACCACATGCTCTACCAGACCCCGTTGGAGCCCGTCTTCGACCTGGAGTTCCGCCGGCAGTGGGGCGCGTACGAGCAGTACAACCGGGCCTTCGCACAGGCGCTGGCCGACCGTGCGGGTGAAGGTGCCGCGGTCCTGGTGCAGGACTACCATCTGGCGCTGGTCCCCGGGATGCTCCGCGCCCTGCGTCCCGATCTGAAGATCGGCCACTTCTCGCACACCCCCTGGGCCCCGGTGGACTACTTCCGGCTGCTGCCCGACGACATCTCGCGCCAGTTGCTGCGCGGGCTGCTCGGCGCCGATCGGACCTGTTTCCTGACCCGTCGTTGGGCGGACGCGTTCGCGCAGTGCTGTACGGAGTTGCTGGGAGCCGAGTCGCTCAAGGGCACCGACATCGGAGTGCACGGGCTCGGCGCGGACGCGGATTTCCTGCGCGAGCGTGCGCACCGACCCGACGTGGAGGAGCGCCTGTCCGACCTCCGGCAGCAGATCGGCCCGGACGGAACGGACCGCAAGACCATCGTGCGCGTCGACCGCACCGAGCTGTCCAAGAACATCGTCCGCGGCCTCCTGGCCTATCGGGAACTGCTGAGCACCCGGAGCGAATGGCGCGAGCGCGTGGTGCACGTGGCGTTCGCGTACCCCTCCCGTCAGGATCTGGCGGTCTACCGCGACTACACGGCGGAGGTCCAGCGGGTCGCCGATGCGATCAACGCCGAGTTCGGGACCGAGGGCTGGAGTCCCGTCGTCCTGCACGTGAAGGACGACTTCGCGCGTTCCCTGGCCGCGTACCGCTTGGCCGACGTGGCACTGGTCAACCCCATTCGCGATGGTATGAACCTGGTCGCCAAGGAGATCCCGGTGGTGTCGGAGGCGGGTTGCGCCCTGGTGCTGTCCCGGGAGGCGGGTGCCCATGAGGAGCTCGGGGAGGACGCGATCACGGTCAATCCCTATGACGTGACCGCCACGGCGGAAGCGCTGCACGAGGCCCTGACCATGCCCGTCGCCGAGCGCTCCCGCCGTAGTGCACGACTGGCCGCCGCTGCGACGGCACTGCCACCGCAGCGGTGGTTCCTCGACCAGTTGAACGCCTTGCGCGAGCAGCGCTGACCCGCTGCTACAGGCTCTTCGCCAGGGCAGCGAGGAAGTCGACGACCGCGGCCGGTCCTGGCAGCAGGAGGTCCGCGCGTTCGGCCAGTTCGGGGACCTCCGCACTGCCGCTGCACACGAGCAGCCCGGGCAACCCGTCCGAGCGGAGTTTCTCGACCGCCGCGAACGCGGGCAGGTCCCCCAGGTCATCACCGGCGTAGAGCACGGCTTCGGCGTTGACCTCGCGTACGTAGTCCGCGAGGGCGACGCCCTTGTCCATGCCGGGCGGGCGGATCTCCAGCACCATCCGTCCCGGTTCCAGGATCAGACCGTGCCGGGCGGCCAGGGTGGCCAGCGGTTCGCGCAGCGCTTCGAAGGCACCCTGCGGGTCGCTGGCACGGCGGGTGTGGACCGCCACCGCCTGGCCCTTCTCCTCGATCCAGGTGCCCTGCCAGGCGCCGATGCCGTCGAGGAAACCCGGCAGTTCGGAGCGTACGGCTGCGACGCCCGGATGCGGTGCCGGTGTGTTCACGGTGCCGGAGACGGCGTCCCAGCGCTCCGATCCGTAGTGCCCGAGTACGACGAGGTGATCGAGGCCCGACACTCCGGCGAAGCCTCCGTAGCGGACGGCGACGCCCGCGGGGCGACCGGTGACCACGGCGACGGAAGCGACCTTGGGTGCCAGTTGCGCCAGTGCGGGTACGGCGCCCGGATGCGCACGGGCGCGCTCCGGGTCGGGAACGATCTCGGCGAGGGTGCCGTCGAAGTCGAGGGCGACGACGGCCTTGCGTGGTCTGGCCAGAAGCGCGGCGAGACCTTCACGGCCCGCGGGCGTCGACGGCGACGGCAGGGGATGCGCGTGCGGAGAGCTGCCCATGGTCCGACCCTATCGGCGGGCGCGTTGTGCGTCTCTGATCCGACGCAGGCGATTGACGGTGATCGGATCGTGGGCGAGGGCGCGCTGGTCGTCGAGGAGCGCGTTGAGGAGTTGGTAGTACCGGGTGGGGGAGATCCCCAGGTCCTCACGGATGGCCCGTTCCTTGGCACCCGGTCCGGGCCAGGAGCGGCGCTCCATCGCGAGCACGTCCCGATCGCGCTCGGAGAGCTCGGTGGGACCGGGGGAGGCGGCCTGGTCGTCGGTCATGCGATCCAACCTATCGGCGGACGCCTCCCCCTGCTCCTCGCCCCGGCTGTGCCGGGTCGACGGCGCACCCCGTCATCGGTGGGGGCGGCCTAGCGGAGCGAGATCAGGGAGTCGCGCTATTCCCGTTGCTCCGCCTCGGTGGCCTTCTGGGCAATGTCCTCCAGGACCTGCCGGGGGCTGCCCCCCGGCTTCACCGCATTGCCGATGTTCCGCTTGACCTCATCGCTGACGGTGGCCCACGACGTCTTGTCGACCGGGGGCAGCACCGACTCGGGCAACTCGTCGAGGAACGGCTTCAGGTCCGCGTGCTGAGCATCGTCCTCCATGGCCTCCGAAGCCGAGGTGGTGACCGGCAGCAGGGCGTTTTGAGCGGCGAAGTTGAGGACGTTCTCGTCGGTGAAGAGGAAGTTGAGGAAGTCGCCGATCTCGGCCTGGTGCCCGTTCTGCTTGAAGCCCATGATCCAGTCGGCCACGCCCATGGTCGAGTTCGATCGTCCGGCACGGCCGGGCATGGTCACCATGCCCACGTCGACGCCTGCGGCCCTGGCGGACTTCATCAAGGAGGGGTGGCCGTTGAGCATCCCGACTTCGCCCCGGGTGAAGGCTGCGAACGCCTCCTTGCGGTTCAACTTGCCAGGGGCCACCGGGCCGGTGAGCTTCTGGTCGACGAGATCCGACTTCAGCCACTCAAGGGCCGATGTGTTCTCGTCGGAGTCGATGGCGTAGACGCCTCCGGCGTCGACATAGCCGTCGGTCCCGGCTCCGAGGAGCCACACCATGGTCTCGGCCTGCGCCTCCTCCGGTCCGAGGGGGAGCGCAATGGGGTAACTGACCTTGGTGTTGGCCTTCAAGAGCCGTGCTGCTTCGCTCAGTTCCTCCCATGTCTGGGGAGGCTTGGCTATCCCTGCCTTCTTGAAGTGGTCCTTGTTGTAGAAGAGCAGTCGGGTGGAGGCTGTGAACGGCAGTCCGTACTGGACGCGGCGCTGCTTGCCCGCCGCGACGAGAGGGGCGAGGAAGTTCGACTGGACGGGGATGGAGAGGAGTTCGTCAGCGCTGTACAGCTTGTCGTCCGCTGCGTAGTCGGCGTACGCACCGATCTGGGCGATGTCGGGAGCTTGGTCTCTCTTGACCAACTGGGCGACCTTGCGATCGATACTGGTCCAGGGTTCGATGTGGACTTCCACATTGATTCCGTCATGCGTTGCTTCGAACTTGTGGACGACGTCATCCCAGTAAGTGCGGCTGCTCTGGCCGCCGTTGACGTCGTAGTCGGCGGCGATCAAATTCAAGGTGACCGCACCGGCCTCACCCGGTGCGCCACACCCTGCCAAGGCGACCGCCACGCCAAGTGCGGCCGTCGCCGCGGTCAGTCTCAAGAAGTGCCGTTGCACAGCTCTTCCCCCACTATTGGTACTGATGGCTGGATTTACTCCGGACCGCTCCCCGTAGCGCCCCCGTTTATGACCCCCGTGGCGCCCCTCGCGACCTCATTGAGGCCCCAGAGATGAGCAGCGATTTTCCACCATGAAACCTTCAGTGGTCTACGCCCCCTGGTCTCACTTTTGCAACGTCTCTTCCGAAGGAACCTTTCATAAAGATGTGCCCAGAGGGACGGTCGTTGCTCGTGTGTGTGGTGGGCTGCTAAGCACATATCGGCACGTCGTCGCGATCACGACTGGGTGCCGGTCCGAGAACAGCATGTACGTCGCTAGGAGCCATGCCACATGTCCCGTACCGCAGCTGAGATAGCCACACAGCCCAATTGCTGGCGACGCGCGGCAGAAACCGCCAAAACCTTCGATGGACTACCCCAGTCGGGCGAGCGAGTGGCCGTGACGGGGTGCGGCACGTCCTGGTTCATGGCCATCGCCTACGCTGCGCTGCGCGAGGCAGCCGGGCTCGGCGAGACCGATGCATTTGCGTCATCGGAGTTTCCGGTGGGGCGGACGTATGACCGCGTCGTGGCCATCACCCGGTCCGGCACCACCACCGAGGTCCTGGAACTCCTCCACCGTCTCAAGGGGAGCGTTCCGACCCTTGCACTGACCGCGGACCCCGCCACGCCCGTGATGGACGCCGCGGACACGGTGGCCGTACTGGACTGGGCCGATGAGGAGTCAGTGGTCCAGACCCGTTTCGCGACCACGGCTCTGGCGTTCCTCCGGGCGGGCCTCGGGGACGTTCCCGGAGTGAAGTCGATCGCCGAAGCCGCAGTCGATGCGGAGCTGGCGGTGACAGAACCGCTGCCGGACGGGGTACTGGGCGCCGAACAGTGGACCTTCCTCGGTCGGGGATGGACCTACGGTCTCGCCCTGGAGGCCGGATTGAAGATGCGCGAGGCGGCGGGCGCCTGGACCGAGGCGTATCCGGCGATGGAGTACCGCCACGGGCCGATCGCCATCACCGGGCCCGGACGAGTGGCCTGGGTCTTCGGTGAACTGCCGGAGGGGCTCTCGGTGGACGTCGCCGGGGTCGGGGGGACCTTGGTCGCCAACCGGGGAGTGGACCCCTTGGCGGACCTGGTGCGCGCCCAGCGCCTGGCGGTGGAGCTTGCGGAGTCGAAGGGGTACGACCCCGACCGCCCCCGCAACCTCACGCGCAGCGTGATCCTCCCCCAGCCCTAACCCCCACCACACCCACCCCGGCCCGGCTCTGCTCCAACACACGAGAACCCCAGAGCCGGGCCCTCCCCGCATCCACACCCATCCGCCTCCGAGCCGCCCCACCCCCTGACCAACCCCCGGCCCCTACACGTGCACCAGCCAAAGCACCGCACCCCTGATCGACGTCCTCCCCCACCCGTGTGCCTGCGGATCGGACCGGAGTGCGGGGCCCTGGTTGATGCCCTGGGCCCCATCTGAGGCCCGGTTCGTGGACCAGCCGACTGCCGGAACCCGGGTTGATGTTCTGCCCCCGTTCGTGGACCAGCCGAAGCACCGCACCCCTGATCGACGGCCTGACACCCCACCCGAACCTGCACCCGTGGACCGGGCCGGGGACCCCGGAACCCCTTGGCTGGTGTTCTGGGGGCGCGAGCCCCTGTCTCTCTTCCGTACCCCTGCTCGTGGATCGGGCTGAGGACCCCGATAGCTGTTGGCTGGCGTTCTGGGGGCGCGCAGGGGGTGTCCCCGGAAGCGTTGGCGGCATCCAGAGCTGAAACCAACGGATCAGCCGCTGGCCGCCGACGGTGAGGAGTCACGCCCGAAAGCACCCCCACCACCCGCACCCCACCCAGACCCGCACCCGGGCCCCCCAAAGCCCAGCACCCCCGAACCCGAGCCCTCCCAGCCCGTCCGGCGCTTGAGGACGGAAC
>NZ_JBEXVD010000037.1:0-64681 GCF_040638655.1 Streptomyces sp. NPDC005963
TGGACCTTCCCCGACGGCAAGGTTCTCATCCTGCTGTCGGAGGGACGTCTCCTCAACCTCGGCAACGCCACCGGACACCCGTCCTTCGTGATGTCGAACAGCTTCGCCGACCAGACCCTGGCCCAGATCGAGCTGTTCACGAAGCCGCAGGAGTACCCGACCGACGTCTATGTGCTCCCCAAGCACCTCGATGAGAAGGTTGCCCGGCTCCACCTGGACGCCCTCGGGGTGAAGCTGACCACGCTCCGTCCCGAGCAGGCGTCCTACATCGGCGTCCAGGTCGAAGGCCCCTACAAGCCGGACCACTACCGCTACTGAGGCTGAAGCACCTGTTTCTGAGCCATGTATCAGTGGGTCACGAGTGGTCGGCCTGAAGTGGAAGCGTTGCGTGGGCGTTCGGGGAACGGTCACTGTGACCGTTCCCCGAACGGAAGTCTCTGCGGCTGGCGCGAGGGTAGGAAGTGATGTCGGTCCGTAGCACTGGGGCCTGGAGCCCTTGGAGGCAGGCTGGCAGCTCAGTCGTCAACCGACATGGGTGCCGAACAAGTCGCGGCAGACAGTGCCGCTATTTCCACGCGGGAGACGAGGCAATGCCGATAGAACCTCAGGGACGCCCCAATCCGACTCTCCGGAAGCAGGGATCGTTGCCTGATCCACACCCCGCCTCATCCAACAGTTCGGCCGCCGCGACGCCGCCCTGGCAATCCAGAGTCATGGATCCTCCGCCATAGCGCACCGACGTCACGCGTCCCGCGCGGGACGGCATATAGGGCTGCGCTCATGTCGACCAACGACTCAGAACCCTCTGCAGACTTCTCAACCAACAGGCTTTACATCTCAGAGTTCGGAAACAGCCACTGAGAGGTCGTTTTTGCCTGATTGGTTGCGGTATCACCATTTTTTCTACTGTCCGGTGCTGGTGAGGCGATCGGGTTGGTGGTGGATGTTGTGGCGAGTGGTGTGGCACCTGGGGTAGAGAGCGGCTTGCGCCTGTCTCATTCCAGGACGCCCGGGTCTGTTCCGTGCTTCCACGCGGGCGAACGCACGCCTGGGCGCACGCCCCAGACTGGCGGTATGCCCAGTTCATGGCTGACCGTCGTGCGTATCCGAGTGATCTGTCCGATGCCCGCTGGGAGTTGATCGAGCCGGTGCTGTCCGCGTGGCGCTACGAGCGCCACGGCCGAGCGGGGCTTCGGCCGTCCCGCCGAGCTCGACCTGCGCGAGATCATGAATGCGATCTTGTACGTGGACGGCACCGGGGTGCAGTGGCGTTACCTGCCGCACGATTTCCCGCACTGGAACTCCGTCTACGGCTACTTTGCTAAGTGGCAGAAGGACGGCATCCTCGCCCAGTTCAAGGCCTGTTGAGGGAATTGGTCCGCGAGCAGGGAGGGCCGCAACGCCGAGCCCTCGGCCTGTGTGATCGACGCACAGAGCGTGAAAGCTCCACCAGCGTGCCCGCGACGAGCCAGGGCACGGACAACGCTAAGAAGATCGTGGGCAGGAAGCGCAGCATCGTGACTGACACGCTCGGCCTCCTGCTCGCGGTCCTGGTCACCGCGGCCAGCACCGACCTCGCACACGCTGGCCTCCCCATCGCTCCTCACCGCCTGCCGCGCACAGGCCACTGGCCTCAACCAGTACCCCAGCACCCGCCCGCGCCCTGAGGTACGGAGAGGTACACGGGCAGGACGCTCTCCCGCACAACTCGACCACCCCACTCTGCGCCCCGGCGACCACTCCCGCCTCCAGCACATCCACCAAGCATCCAACCCTCCTGGGGCACACCCCGCACCCCCAAGAGCACGAACAGCCCCAACCAGGCAGTGAACCCCTCCACCTGACACCTACTCACCCAGTTCACAGAGGTGCTCAACACGGGACCGGCAGATTCGCAGTGACTGGCCATCTTCGTTCGTTCCTCTCGAAAATCCGAGAAGGCTCCAGGACGATCGGGGGTATCCTCTGTTTTCGCCAAACCTACGTGGTGCATCATGGTGATGCACCGCCACACTAAAACCCGGAACGAACCATCCCGACCCCCTCGTAGCCAGCCAGGCCCGCGCTAGCGGGCCTTCAACGGTCCTGGAGGCGCAGCCGGAAGGACTATTGGGAAGGGGGAGCGTAGCGGACCCGCCCCAACCGGGCCGAAGCGAAGCGAAGGCCCTAAAGAGTGGGCGCAGCCCACACCCCGGTCCGGGAGCGCAGCGAACGGACCGTCACCCCCCAAGCAAAGCTTGGGGGGTGTGTGACCCGCGCAGCGGGTCACCAGCGCTCCCGCGGAGCGGGTACCACATCGCTGCGCGATGTGCAAGCGAACCCCCGCGCTGCGCGCGGGGGTTGCGCTCCCGCTCCGCGGGAGCGCTGGCGGGACGCCGCGCGTCCCGCTCACTAAGCCCGCTGCGCGGGCTTAGTGACGCTCCGTCCGCTGCGCTTCCGGAGCTGCGCGGTTTCGCCGCGCCGGCCCTGGGCTCCGCTTCGCTCCGCCCTGGGCCGGCGGGTCCTCTGCGCTCCCCCGCCTCAAGGGCCCGCTGGCGCGGGCCTGGCTGGCTATGAGGAGCGGGGAGCGTTCGTTGTGGCGGGTTCTAGTGTGTTGCTGCCTCAGGGAGATGCAGCATGTATTGTTGGCAGAAATATGGGACACCCGCCAGTCACTCGGGAACCTCCCAAGTTTCCGAGAGGATGGCCAGATGGCCGGTCACCGCGAATCTACCGGACCAGATCCCGTGCTGGGCAGCGATTCTGTGCGTCGGGTGACGCAGTACCAGACGTCGGGTGTGAAAGCCCGGTTGAGGCTGTTCGCGCTCCTGGAGGCGCAGGGCGTACCCGCGAGCGAGCGGACGACCTGGAGGCCAGGGCGGTCGCCGGGGCGCAGTGCGAGGTGGTGGAGCTGGACGGCATGGTGGCGGCTTCTTGGGGTGCGCTGTGTTCGCGGACGGCTGGGACGAAGGCGTGATGGCGGTGAGCGAGGCCCGGGGGCATGGCGGGCCGGGATGGCTACGGCGCGGCGGTCGGTCGGATTCGTCCGGGAGTCCGTGCTGCTGCGCGCCTATCCGCGCACCATGGCGCGGCGCCGGGTGCTGGGCGAGGCCGGCGGTCTGTGTGCGGCGCGGAGGGTGAACAGCGACGAGGACTGCATCCTCTGCGCGCTCGGTGTCGGGCACTACGACCTGGACGACCAGGCGCCCTTCAGGGACGGAAAGCCCGGCTGGCACAGGGCGGGTGCGTCGATCTGGAACGGCTCGGGTGCGGTCTGTATTCCGCACGCGGCCATCTGAAGGACCACAGGAATAGGAATCGGGGAGGGCTTGGAAATGCTTTTGGTTCCGCTCAAGGAACACCAGGTCGACCAGAAATTGCGCTTTCGTAGCTGGGTCGGATTTCCTGCAAGATCCTTTGTGCCCCCGGAGGGGGCGCGCGCTATGGGGGTGTCCGCGACCGGGTCCGGTAAGACGATCACCACCGCTGCGTGCGCTCTGGAGTACTTCCCGGGCGGGCGGATTCTGGTGATGGTGCCCACGCTTGACCTGATCGTGCAGAGTGCCCAGTCCTGGCGGCGGGTCGGGCACCGGGCGCCGATGGTCGCCGTCTGCTCGGTGGACAAGGACGAGGTCCTGGAGCAGCTCGGAGTGCGCACCACCACCAACCCGATCCAGCTCGCCCTGTGGGCCGGGTCGGGGCCGGTGGTCGTGTTCGCCACGTACGCCTCCCTCGTGGACCGCGAGGACCCCGCCGACGTCACTGGTCGCCGGACTGTCCCTGGGCCGTTGGAATCGGCTCTGGCGGGCGGGGAGCGGCTGTACGGGCAGCGGATGGCCCCGTTCGACCTGGCCATCTTGGATGAGGGGCACATGACGGCCGGAGATATGGGTCGGCCGTGGGCGGCAATCCACGACAACAGCCGGATCCCTGTCGACTTCCGGCTCTACCTGACCGCCACCCCGCGCATCCTCGCAGCGCCCCGGCCGCAGCGCGGGCGAGACGGCCGGGAGGTGGTGATCGCGTCGATGGAGGACGACTCCCGCACCTACGGCACCCGGATTTTCGATCTAGGGCTGGCGGAGGCGGTAGAGCGGTCGATCCTCGCCGGTTTCGAGATCGACGTGCTCGAGATCCGCGACCCCGACCCGATCCTCGGCCTGTCCGAGGACGCGCTGCGCGGCCGGCGCATGGCCCTGCTCCAGGCCGCCCTGCTGGAGCACACGGCGCAGCGGAATCTGCACACCACCATGGTGTTCCACCAGCGGGTCGAGGAAGCGGCCGCGTTCGCCGAGCAGATGCCGGCGACGGCCGCCGAGCTGTACGCCGCTGAGGCCTCCGCGGCGGCGCTGGCCGAGGCGGAGGAACTGCCCGCGTCGTCGATCGACGCAGAGCTGTACGAGCTGGAAGAGGGCCGGCACGTGCCCCCGGACCGGGTATGGGCGGACTGGCTGTGCGGGGGCCACCCCATCGCCCACCGGCGGGAGGTCATCCACCGGTTCGCCAACGGCATCAACGCCCAGAACCGACGCGTACACCGGGCGTTCCTCTCCTCAGTGCGCGCCCTCGGAGTCGGGGTCGACATCACCGGCCTGCGCGGGGTCGAGGCCGTGTGCATCGTCGGCTCGCGCAGCTCCCAGGTCGACATCGTCCAGAACATCGGACGTGCCCTGCGCCCCAACCCGGACGGCACGACCAAGACGGCGCGGATCATCATCCCCGTCTTCCTCCAGCCCGGGGAGGACCCGAAGGACATGGTCACCTCGGCCAGCTACCAGCCCCTGGTCGACATCCTCCAGGCCCTGCGCTCGCACTCGGAACGCATGGTCGACCAGCTCGCCTCCCGCGCCCTGACCCGCGGTACCGAACGCCGGCGCATCCACGTCCGGTCTGACCGCGGCGCAGCAGGAGCAGACCGTGGTGAGGACGGCGAGGAGGTCAGCGAGGCGCAGCAGGACGTCGACCGGGTCACCTCGGTCGTGGTCAACTTCGCCTCTCCCCGCGACGCCGCCGACATCGCCGCCCTCACCCGCTGCCGCGTCATCCGCCCCCAGTCCCTCGTCTGGCTCGAGGGCTACCAAGCCCTCCTGCGGTGGCGTGCCGAGAACGGCATCACCGGCCTGCACGCCATTCCCTACGACACCGAGACCGTAGTCGGGACGACGAAGGCGTTCCCGCTGGGGCGATGGGTCCATCAACAGCGAAAAACGCTGCGGGCCGGAGAACTCGACCCCCACCGCAAAGACCTCCTCGACATGCCAGAGGCCGGCATGGTGTGGGAACCCGGCGACGAAGTATGGGAAACCAAACTCGCCGCACTCCGCTCCTACCGACGCGCGCACGGGCACCTCGCACCCCGACAAGACGCCGTCTGGGGCGAAGGCGAGGGAGAGGGCCTGGTGCCGGTCGGGCAGCACATGGCCAACCTCCGCCGCAAGGGCGGCCTCGGCAAGGAGCCGGAACGAGCCGCAGCACGCGCGGCGCAGCTGGCGGCGATCGACCCGGACTGGAACTGCCCCTGGCCCCTCGACTGGCAACGCCATCACCGCGTTCTGGCGGACCTGGTCGACGCCGACGGCAGCCTGCCCGACATCGCACCCGGCGTGACCTTCGAGGGCGACGACATCGGACGATGGCTCCAGCGGCAAACACAGCCGGGCACCTGGAAACAGCTCTCCGAGGAGCAGCAGCAGCGGCTGTCCGGGTTGGGCGTGGAACCTGCCCAGGCGCCGCCTCCGGCCCCTGCGTCCAGCCGTACGACGAAGGGGACGGGCAAGGCCCAGGCAGCGTTCCAGCGCGGACTGACCGCCCTCGCGCAGTGGGTAGAGAGGGAAGGCCCGGACCGGCCCGTGCCGCGCGGCGCGGTCGTGGAGATCGACGTCGACGGCGAGACGGAGCCGGTGATCGTGAAGCTGGGCGTATGGGTATCGAACACCAAATCGAGGCGGGGCAAACTCACCCAGGAGCAGATGAATGCGCTGCGGGAACTGGGGCTGGACTGGGCCTGACTCGGTCTGGCGCTGAGCCGCAGTGCGCGATAGCCCGGGCCGCGATGACCTGGGCTGTCGAGCTTGTACCCGCTCCGACTTTGGAGGTGACGGCAGCTTGTATGGCTTCCTCGTGGGGGGAGGAGCTTATGGAGCCAGCAACTGGTCGAAGAACCCGCTCAGCATGAGCTTGGCAGCCTGCCGATCCACGAACTCGGCTCCGCCAAACCGGTACACCTCGTACCCCTGAAGACGAATCCGCCGATCTTCTCGGACCATGTCGGCGTATAGGTCGGGTGCGGCCTTCCCATCACGCGAGTAGTGCTCCTTCCCGTCCAGCTCGAGAACGTATCGGCGACCGCCGGGAGCGAGCATCAGGAAGTCCATCCGCTGCCGCGTCAGCACCCTGCCTTCCGCTCGTTGGTTCCGCTGATGTTGCGCCAAGGGGTCGTAATGGAGATAGACCTGTGGCAACAGAGCAGGACAGTCGCCGAAGCCTCGCTGCATCGCGTGATCCCAGTAGGTGTCGAACAACAGCTGCTCCGGGACGTTGAGTGCCCCCCTCAGCCGCTTCAGAAGCGCCTGCAGCCTGAGGTGCTCAGACATCCCGTACATGCCGTCCTGGAGGTGCCACCACTTGCTGAGTTCGCTCCAGGTGAGGCCCGAGGCTCCCACTGGACGGTCATACAGCAGGCAGTGGTCCTTGTTCTTCGTGATCTCGATGACACCACCTGCGACGTCCCTCCAGACGATCTCTGGCTTCAGCTCGGCGGCGAAGATGAGGTTGCGCAGCTCGCCGCGCAGCCCCCGCAAGCCTCCGGTGAAGGTGGTCTGCTCGCGTCGTTCCAGCGCTGCGCGTGCTGGGGCAAAGACCCTAGTCAGGTCAGTAATGAGGTCATTCTTGTGTTCCATCCGGAACGAGTAGTAGCCCTGCTTGTCGTGAAAGGGGACCTCGAACTCGATACCGAGGCGGCGCAGAACGGCCTTGAGACACCGTATGACCGCTCCCGTCTCCGAGTTGTCCATCAGTCCGTCGTGCTCAGGGTCCTGGGGCAAGTCGTCGATCAGCAGGTCGATGAGAGCGTGCGCAGCCTCTTCGTCACCGCCGGCAGCCGGGGCGGTGCGAAGCTCGTTGATGGCCGCGCGGTTCAACCTCGTGTATGAGTAGTTGTCACGCTGGACAGTTTCAAAGAAGAGTTCCTGCGGCACCCTGTCCCCCTCAGCCTTCGTCCGGCAGAGCCCGAACGCCGGAATGATGATCTCGCAGGCCACTGACATCGAGCAGGAACTTTCGAAGGCTTTGCGTTGCGGTGGCAGGCACAGATCGACGGCACCTGTGGCAGGTCCGGCTCTCTGCGTGTGTCAGCCGAGGCAGACCCTGGCTTCGGTACTAGCACGCCTGTCAGGGCCGGTGATCCTGCTCAAAGATCGGACCGTTCGCCTGGGCGCTGCGCCTGGTCGCCACGCCTGACCTTGATCACCAGGTACGTGAGGCCGGTACCGTGCGCAGGGTCGCCAGATCGATCTGGTGCTGGTGGTGAAGTCGGCATCCACGCCGCCCCCCGTCCCAACCTCTCTCCCTCCGATAGCCACCCTGCGGTCGTCAGCGGCGTCGTGACCAGAACCGTGAGACCCATATCAGCCTCGGGCTGACAGCGGCACTCGAGATGGACCGGCGGGTGGGCGGTCAATGAGTTTGGTGAAGAAGCCGGCCAGCAGCGGCTGGGCGCGGTCCCGGTCGCGGAGTTCGTCGTGGCCGAAGCGGAACACCTCGTAGCCGAGGAACTTCAGGTCGCGGTCCCCGGCCATGGTCGCAGCGTATTTCGCGCTGTCGGGTTCGGTCCCTTCGTTGCGGGTGTAGTGCTGCATGCCGTCGACTTCCAGCACCACTCGCCGGTTTCCCGGGAGCAGCATGAGGAAGTCCATCCGCAGGTTCTGCATAGCGTGCGCGCCGCGTTGGCGAAGGTTCTTGGGGTCCCAGTGCAGCCAGATCGCCGGCAGGAGGGCGGGCACGTCGTTCAAGCGGTCCCGGTTGGCGTGGTGATAGTGCCAGAACAGATTCTTCTGTCCTGGGGATTTTGGTGGCAGAGAAGCCTCCATGCGGCTGTAGAGGGTCCGCGCCGCCTGCTCCTGATCAGTGATATCCCGGGTTTCCTGCCACCAGTCCAGAAGGTCTCGCCAGAGCAGTCCCTCCTTGCCGACGGGGCGGTCGTAGACCAGCACCTCGTCGGCGCGCTCAGCTACCTCGATGTCGTTGTCGAGGGCGCTGGTGAAGCGGATGTCGGGCTTGCCCAGGGTGGCGAAGATGAGGTTGCGCGGTCGGCGTGCGGTACCGCGGCCATGCTGGACAAGCTGGAAGTGGGGGTAGCCGTCTACTTCTCCGTGCTGGCTCAGTTGGGCGCCGGCGAGGTTCAGGTGCCGGTTAGCCATCTCGACGAAGCGGCGCTGCGCCGGCTCTTCGGGTAGAACGGCGGGGGATGCCAGGTCCTCGAGGAAGTGTCCGAAGCGAGGGTGCGGTGCTTCGAAGGCACCAAGCTGCTCGAAGAACTGCTCGGTCGTCCAGTCGTCCGGGAACCGAATCACGTGGCGCTCGATCTGACTGCGCAGGCTGTTTGTCGGGGTGGTCCACCCGCCGAGTGGATCGTTGTCCAGGTGCCACAGTCGGCCCAGCAGGCTCATGAAGCGGTCCGGGTAGCCGAGGTGGTCGGACAGGTCGAAGTCTCTGGCCAGCTCGCGCCTGGTCCGGCCCGGGATGTGCACGTGGTGGCGGCCGAGCCATAGAACATCCTGCAGCGCCATCCGCTCGGCCTGGTCGAGCTCCTCCTGCTCAAGAACCGCTGCGGCGACATCCGGCAGGCGGTCGTCGGGGCAGGCTTTCAGGCCGGCTACCAGGCGCTCGTGCTTGGTACTGCCCTCGCTGGGCTCGGGAAGGCCGAGGCGCTCGCACAGCGCCGGCAGTTCCTTCTCGGTGTAGCGCCTGTACAGCGTGAGGAGCACGCCGTCGATCAGCCTCCGCAACAGCGCGATGTCTATCTGGTCCCCCATCCCATGATGATGAGCGGCACCCGGGCACGATTCCACCTGTCCGCTCACCTTGCCAAGTAGCCAAACTCGCGGTGCACTCCGTCACCGTCCCTCTACCTTGATGGGCATGTCGCACGAATCGATTCATGAGCACCTGCTGATATCGGCCCGGAAGTGGGCGCGTACGGCTGTCGACGCGTACCTGGAGGAGCCCATCGACCAGGACTTCGCCGTGCACCACATGGCGGTCGCGGTGGAGCACGCGTCCAAGGCGTACCTGGCGTCTATCGCTCCTGTGCTCCTCGCGTCGGAGAAGCAGCCGAGCGTGGACGACCTCCTGGTCCTGAGCGGCAACGAAGACAAGACGAAGAAGGGCCGTGCCGGCCTCAAGACCATCGGCGGTGAAGGGGCCATCCTCAGGGCAGCGCAACTCCTCGGTCCCGAGCACAAGACGCCTGCCAAGCTCAAGGAACTGCGGGAGTCCCGCAACGGCATCACCCACATGGGGTGGGGCCAGCCCGTCACCGAGTGCCGCGCACTCCTGGCCGCGGGCATCGAGCACATCAACGCGCTCCTGAAGGCCCTGTCGGCAGGACCCGACGGCTTCTGGGGCGCGCACCTCGAAGCCTGCACCGCACTGGTGGCCCAGGCCATCAGCGAGATGGAGATCCGGTACCACGCGAAACTCCGCCAAGCCCGCGAGCGCTTCGCCCAGACCACCCGGAGCCTGTCGGAGGCTGAGGTCACCGAACTCGTCAGCAGCCTTTCTGCACTGCCGACAGCCGCTCCGGGGCTGCTGTCCGTACCCGCAGAATGCCCCGCATGCGGCCACACCGGTTTCGCAAGCGGCCGGGACAAGCTGGGCGACTACCTGGAGATCTGGTTCCTCCCCCGGCGCTTCGGGTGCCGCCTGTGCGGTCTCACACTCACGAGGTGGGAACTGGACCTCGCTGGAATCAAGGCCCAGACACTCAGCGACGACGAAGAGCCCGACCCCGCCTGGGAACCCGACTTCGAGACGTACTGAGGGAGCAGGCTGAGGCTCCTCCGTTGCCCGTGGTGCCCCATCCACCGAGGAATTCGGACAATGCACGGGGCGACGGCGGCGAAGACCAAGCGCCGGAGCTCGGCCGACTCCAACGCCTCCACCTCACACTGCACCGGGTGCTCGATGTCGAAACCGTAACGGCGGGCGAAGGCCGGCCAACTCGGGTCGCGGCGCTTTCCCTCGGTTGCCGGGTCCCATACGCGCGCATCTGCTCGTAGGTGAGCAGCGCCCGGGTCACCGAGCTCCAGCAGCCCGTGCGCTCCACCCAGTCCCGCTCGATGTTCTCACCCGAGCAGTCGAAGTCGCCGACCACTGCAATGTGGGCTTCGCGGTGCTCGTGGGTGACAAGGGCGCGGACGACGTCGGCGTAGGACTGGGAGCCGAAACCCACAACACACCAGGCCAACCAGCACCCCACGCACCAGCAAGCCGCCTCCGAGCATCAGCATTTGACCGTCCCTGCGGTGGGTCCTCAGGGGCAACGGTGGCCCGGGGCAGGGTGGGCCATCCAAACCGCGACATCGGCGACCCGTAGCGCGCTGACCGTCTCGGGCAGGCCCGCGCTCTGCCGCAGGCCAAGGAGCCGGTGGTGCAAGGCCGCATCGTCCCCGCGCAGGGCGGTGCGCAGATCGGTCCAGAACGACGGCGGGTGGCCGAGCGCACAGCGCACGACCCGGTCGTAGACCGGCAGCAGCCGCGGCCGCTTACGGGCTAAGAGCTTCCCGGCGATCACCCACCCAATCTTGTACTGGTCCTCCAACAAGCACCAGGCCCGGTACGCTGGCGAGCCGTCCACGACGATCGAGACATCAGCGTCGGACAGATCTGTGTCGGAAGGGATACTTCGCAGCAGTTCGGACAGTTGGGTGCCCAGCGGGCCTTCCAGCAGGTCAAGAGCGACGGGCGCGGGGACGGTCACCGACAGGGTCTGCACAGCTACCAGGTCCTCTGCGGTGAACCGGTCCGCGACCTGCAGACGGTCACCCCCGCCCGCCAGGTGCTCGAACCGGCCCCCCGTGAACGCTCCGGCGCCCGGGGGCAGGCCGATCCCGAAGTAGCGGCGCAGGTCGTCCACCACCTGCTCCGCATTCAGAACGGCGTGCAGGCGCTGCCCCACCACGGACGGCGCCCCGCCAGAGGAACCAGGCCCCATGACGAGCTCGTTCACCTCAGATACCTGTGCCCTCTTTTGTGGCCAGTGGCGTCGGCTGGGCCGCCCATACCTCGCTGATCAGGGTGAAGGATGTAGTAAGCATTCCGGCCCCCCAGTGTGGGGGCATGACGGAATGAGTTCTCTGGCCGTGGGCAATGCGGTTGCGGAGCTTGCGCCCATCGTGGAGGAACTCCGTCTGCCGCTCGGTCAGGAGGCCACTCTTTTTGCCCTGCTTGATGAGGGCGTGGAGCGGCTTCGTGCCGGAGTCGGGGATCTTGGCCCGGAGGACGATCTCCATCGCGATCAGGGCATGCAGGAGGGCCACAGTGGAGAACTCGTAGCAGAAGTAGGAGTGGCGCAGGAGCTCGCGGGCGGTGTGCAGCACCGTTACTGCGGACTGCGGGATACCGGAGGGCACCGTCAAGCCGGCGACGATGTCGTGCATGTCGGCGTACTGGTTGACGAAGTGATGGGCCCGGGGGTCGGGCACGGGGAATGGCAGGTGCTGATCGGCTGCGGCGTTCCACGGCATCGGCATCCGTGTGCCGCTGTCGGCAGGCCCCGTCCGGGCAGGTGGCTCCTCCCCGAGGAAGATCACAGCCAGGGCGAGCTGGAGCACGAGCGCTGCCCGGTGCCGGGAAGGCGTGTCGATTAGGTCGTGCAGGACGTTGTTGCGGAGGTTCATCTGACCCTCAGCGTTGCCCAGCACTGTGCGGAGGACGAGGGGCCACGGCTCGGGGAAGCCGAGTTCATCCAGCTTGTCGAGGAGGGAGCCAAGCTGCTGGACCTGTCCGATGGTCTCCCATTTTGCGTGCGTGATCACCGCGATGTCGGCTGCCTGGAGTCGGCGGCGCAGTGTGCCTTCGAGGCGCGGCAGGGCCAGGGCCAGGGCCGTGTCGACATCGCCCTCCCAGAACGCCTCGAAGGCGCGGGCGAGACCACGTATCCGAGTCTCTGGAGCATGCTCTGGGCTGGCGAGGAACGGCACGAGGTCCTCCGCTGTCGGGCGGAACCGGTCGCGGACTCGGTCCAGCTGGGCTTCGACGACCAGGCCGTGCACGTCGAGGGCGAAGACGTGCTGCTGAAAGAAGAAGCCCTCGCCTCCGGTGCTGTCGCTCCCGACGGTGCGCGTCACGACGGGGCCGTTGGGGTTGATGTACACCGTCGGCAGGGACAGCAGCCGGGACTGCAGGGCCGCGGAGCCACTCATCGTGGGAGCAGTGGTGGCGATGAAGTGAAGTGCGTGCTCACTGCTGTCGGCGGCGTCGATGGCCGCGCTCGCTGCCTCCAGGTAGCCCGCCGGCAGGGGGACCGAGGTGCGGATGGCATCCATAGAAAGTTCGTCCCGACCGATCTTCTGCTGCGTTCGGCGCACCTCGTCAAGGGCGTCGGTCAGCCCGCTGTCGCGGGCATGTCGAGCAGCGTCTTCCAGGGCGAGGAGTTTCCGCAACCCGGTGCTGCTTTCGGCCAGTTCCATACGGGTGCGGTGGATCTGTTCGTCCACGTCGCGGTGCTCGTGGGCGCTCACCACGCAGCGGAGCTCTTCAAGGAACTCCACCCGGTAGTGGAACTGGCCCTCTCCCCGGTACTCGTCGACGGCACGTTCGAGCAGGGGGCGCACGGCGGACCTGTCGTGCGTGCTGACCACGAGTGGGGCGGTCATGAGGCCGAGCACGCCCGGCGACGGGGGCTTCCAAGCGAGCGCGGCCTGGCCGAGGGCGATCATCTCGCCGACGATGTCGGTACGCTCCGGCTGCCGCGTAGCGGCCACCAGGCCGTAGGCGAGCACCAGGGCATCCGCTGCAGCAAGTCGGGCCACCTCGGCTTCGAAGGGTGCCGCCCCTCCCGGCTCCGGAGGGTGGACGAGCGCCTCTAGGTGTTCCTCGGCCTTCGTCAGCAGCGTGCAGGCACCAGCCCGGTAGCTGCGCACCGCAGAGCGGAGGTGCTCGATGGGCCGTGTCCCGTGCCGGGCCACCCAGAGCAGGTGGTAAAGCCGGGCCCGGACCAGGGGATGGGTCGTCTCGGGGGCGTAGGCCGCCCAGGCCTCAAGGACCGCGGGCGCCATGTCTTTCACGGCCCTCGGAACCAGGTCACCGTTGTCGTCGGTGCTGCGGAACGGTCCGAGGACAACGTCCCAGGTGCCGTCCTGCACCCGGAACTCCATGGCCGCCCACAGGGCCGCGAAGTGCTCGTGCTCCTCCTCGCCCGGGTCCGTGTGCGACCAGCCAGCGCGCAGTTCCCGCCCAACCTTGTGCAGTGGTTCGCAGGAGTCGACTCCGCTGTTCACCGCGCGAAGAACTGTTGGCTGAGCATCCATCTCGACTCCTGACTCCAGGTGTAGCGGTCGAACTCCGTACGGATTGGGGCCGCCGACGGTCGCCAAGCCGGATGCCCTCCAGAGCGCCGGCGTTCATCCGAGACCCTGGGCCCAGAGGACCGGGCACTTTGGCAATGCGGGAAGCCGTCAGTCTGGTCGTCACGAGCCGCGCGGTCGGGGTGCCGTGTCCGGGAGCGGCGTGCGGCTGCCCGTGAGCAGCGCCTTGAGGTAGGCGGTGTGCGCGGTGAGCAGGGCGATGGCGCGGTCGGTTCCGCCCGGCAAGAACGGCAGCACGATCAGCGCCGGGACCGCGGCGGCCAGGGCCAGCAGGACAGCCGGGGTGAGGAGGGCGACCAGCAGGACGCGCTGGATCGCGCCGAGCGTGGAGGGCGGGGGCAGGAACGGGAACGTCATGGCCCCCATCAAAAACGGTGCTCTCTCGCTTTTTGTAATGGTCGGTGTCACACGTCAGTCCAGAAGCTCGGCGGGTGGTGGTCGAAGGCCGCGTTCCATGCCTCGCCCATCGAGTGCTGGAGCAGCGTGGCCGTCGTCCGGTGGGCGTGGGTCGCCAGCCACTGCACGATCTCCGACCGGGTGCTGGCGACGACTTCGTCGGCGACCGGGCCGCCCGGCCACGGCCATGTCGCGGGACTGGGGCTGAAGTGCACGCGGGCCCAGCGGGCGAGCCGGCGGAAGTCCGTGACGCTTCCGCTGTCCCTGGCCGCCTCGAGGCGGCCACGGTAGAAGTCGTCATGCAGGCGGTTCAGGACGTCGTCCATGACTTTCAGGGTCGCCGCGCGGGCCTCTGCCATGAGGCGGCGGCGCTGTGCGGCGTCGATGTAGCCGAATTCGTAGGCCTGCGAGGCGGGCAGCCGCAGGACGGCTGGGACCGGCATGAGATCGGATTCACCGTCGTCGCTCCAGTCGAGGAGCATCGCCTCGATGAAGGTGCCGGTCTGGTCCGGGGCGAGTCCTGCGGCGGCCGCGACAATCGGCTCGATGCCCTCCACCGGCCGCATCCGCCCGTCGTTTCCACGAGTCAATGGCCACACCGCCGGGGCCCCGCCGGAGGTGAAGACGAGCAGCCGGCCCGCCGCCACCCACCTGGCGTACGGCTCCCGCAGTGCGGCACCGTGCCCGCCGGCCGCGCGGGCACGCCAGTTCGGCGGGGTGCGCACCAGCCACCCTGGCGGGAGGTTCGTGCGCGCGGCCGCACGGCCGCGGGCGACCAGCCAGACCTCGAAGTCCTCGACCTCGACCGTGCGGTCGGCACGCCACACCGCGCCGCCGCCGCGGCCGGAGTCGTCCCAGTCTCCGATCCCCCGGCGCAGTTCCTCGCGGGTGGCGGCGTCGGCATACCGGTAGTCCAGGCGCAGTTCCCGCCACGGTTCCCCCTGCTCGAAGAGCATACGCTCCGAGGCGTCCGTTCCGGGGCCGGTCAGCAGCAGGCGTGCGATGTTGGCCGCCACCCAAAAGCGGACCGCGGAATGCCAGCCCGTCTCCCCCTCCAGTGCCGCGGCCACCCGCAGCAGACGGGAACTGGCTCCCGGCCCACCGGCAGATGCGCCGGTTGCGCTTGCGTCCTCGTCGGGGAACTCCGCCCGGGACACCGCCTCGTGGACCGCAAGTTCCGGTGCAGTGCTCGTCGCCGCCACCGCCAGACTCCACAGGCCCCGGGCCGACCGGTGTCGCAGGACAGGCCGCAGACCGTCGAGGTATGTGTCAGTGAACGGCTCCTGGACGGCGATGGCAGTCATCACCGCGTCGGTCAGCTGACGGCTCTGGTAGTCGCGGTGCGCCCGCTGGAACTGGCCGGGAAGCCGCAACGACACCGCCCGTGCCCGGTCGGCCACCCCCGGACGCAGACGCAACCGCAACGGCCCCCCGAAATCCGGGACCCACCGGTGCTTCCGCCTGCCAAGCGCCGGCGGGTAGCGCAGCACCGTGGAGATGTGCGTGAGGCGCAGGTCCGGTCCGCGGTGCTCCTGCACCTCCAAGTGTTCGTCGAGCAGTTGACGAACCGTCTCATCCCTGGACAGGTCCCGGCGGGCGGCAATGGCCTTCACTGCGGCAAGCGCACAGGCCGGAAGCCAGACATTCGTCTCCACATGAGTCGGCATGCAGCAAGTATCCCGACGCCCATCGCCCCATGCCCACCCCCTTCGCTCGGCGGCCGGGGAATGCCATTCGGACCCCGGCCCGCACCGTGGCTGAGTACGTTGGTCCAAAGGTCTGCCATGCCCGATAAGCGGTGGATACGATCTAGTCGGGCATCGGAGATCATTGGCGGTCGTGTATGCCTTGGGGGGTGGTGACGATCGTTCAGGTGGGGCCAACCAGAGAGCAGACGGCGGTGCGGCTTCTGCTCATCCTTGACAGGCTGGGGGAGCCGTGTGACGCCGCGGATGCGCCGCCGACGGCGGTCCGGGTGATCCGAGCGCAGCGCAAGCTGGCCAAGCTCGACTTCCTGGTGCGCAATCCGGACTACCTGGCCGACCACATCATCACGGCCTGTGTCGAGGGTCGGCTGCCGAAGGAGCGCCTGCTGGAGGCGCGGGCGGTGCTGGAGGAGCGGGAGCCGGATCTGCACACGTACCGGATGCTGCGGAACAGGCATGGGGCGTACGAGCCCATGAACAATGCGCTGTCGGTGCTGCGGCATCCGGGGCTGATCCGGGTGCTGCGGGCGGGCAAGTCGTCTGACACCCACGTCCGGCGCCGGGACTACTACTTGCTGGCTTCCGGGGAGGAGTTCGCGCAGAGGCTCCGGGCTGAGGTACCGATGCTGGCTTGGTACGACCAGCAGGTTCTGTATGTGCGGATGGTGACCGAGGGGATGTCGGCCGAGCAGCTCAAGGCGTTGCAGTACGAGCATGCCGAGTACGCGGGTACGCCGGTGGGCCAGATGATCGCGGGTATTTCCGAACGGGTGCGGGCGCGGCTTTCGGCCGAGCTGAAGCGGGAGGGGCTGGCATGAGCGAGGAGCAGCCGGAGACCGGGCCGGTGGAGGCGTGGCTGGCCGACGTCGCGGCGAAGTCGAAGCAGCCCCTGTCTGTTGTGACGAGGGTTCTTGATCAGCACCGGGTGCGGCCGGCGATGGCTGCGCCGCGCCCGCACCGGCTGCTGGTGACGTCAGTCGCGTTCGAGGGTGTGCGGCCGGCTGCGGACTCCCCGGCCGGAACCGAGGCCGGTGAGCCGTTCGCGTTCTCCTGGAATCCGGGCCCGGGGCTGTGGTGCCTGGCGTCGTCGGGCAAGAACGAGGCGGGCAAGTCCAGCGTCTTGGAGATCATCTTGTGGTGCCTGCGGGGCCGCAGCAATCTGCAGCGCGACGTGCGCCACTGGCTGCGCGACGTGCGGGTCGGTTTCGAGCTGGACGGCGAACCGCTGTGGGTGGAGATGGTGGTGCGGGCCGGCTCGCCGCACGGCCATGTGGTGTCCGCCCGGTCCGGCACGGTGCTGGTCGCATTCGAGGGACTGGGTGACTTTGAGGAAGGCATGGACGCCTTCATGATGGAGCGTCTGAGTCTGGAACCACTGCGCACCGCGCAGGCCTCCCCGGGCGGGCCGGACGAGCCTCCCATCACCGGCGAGCTGTCGTGGCCGTCGTATGCAAGTGCCCTGCACATCAGCCGTTCCGGTCTGGGGGCGCTGCTCGGCAGCGACACCAGGCACGGGCTCCCGACCCGACTGCTCGAGCTGTTTCTCGGTGCCCCGTGGGCGTCGACGAAGGTGGAAGCCGCCGTCGCGTCGAAGATCGTCCGGGCGCAGCTTTCCTCAGCCCGCAGCCGCGCAGCCGGCGATGCTGAGGCGCGCAAGGCCCAGCTCAAGGAGCTGTCGCAGCGGCTGGACAGGGCCCGTGGCCAGCTGGCGGCCCTCCCCGGGGCAGGTAGCGCGGCGGCGGACGTCCAGCAGCTGTACGCGGAACTGTCTGTGTCCACCCAAGCGGCTGCCGCGGCCCAGGACGGGGTTGTGGCCGCCCGGTCGGCGCACAACACTGTGGAGGCCCAGCGCGTGGACCTGGCGGCCGCCGTCCACGCCGCGGAGGAGGCTGCGCTGGCCCGGGCGTTCTTCCACACGCTGATGCCCACCGTCTGCCCTCGGTGCGACACGGCCGTCGACAGATCCCGGTGGGAGAGGGAGAAGGAGGGGCACTGCTCGCTGTGCGCCTCGGACTTGCACGAGGCACCGATCGGCGACAGCGGGGAAGAGGAGCCGGAGACGCGCGCAGAGGACCTGAGCCGGACCCTCGCCGAGGTCCAGCAGTCCGTGGACGCTGCGGCGGCTGAGCTGGCCCGGGCGCAGCAAAGCGCTGCGGACACCGAGGCGGGCCGGGCAGCGGCAGCCGAGCGCCTGCAGACCGCGTTGCACTCCCCCGGCCTGCGTGAGCGGCATGAGATGGAACTCGTGGTCGCCCGCCTGGAGGGGGCAGTGGCAGAGCGCCGGGGCCGTTTCGCCCACCTGGACGCCGCTGTCGATCTCGAGCCCCTGGAGCAGGCCGGGGCGGTGCTGGCCGCCGCGGAGAAACTCGCGATGGGCCGGCGCACCCAGGTCCTGCAGAAGGTTCTCCAGGATGTGGAGAAGGACATCGTCGCCATGGGCCGGGCTCTCGGCCTGGAGATGCTCAAAGAGGTGAAGCTCGGCGGGAACGCCTCCTTGACCGTGTGGAAGGGCGGGCAGAAGCACAGCTACGGCTCGTTGACCGAAGGGGAGCAACTGCGGCTGAAGATCGTGACCACCATCGCCCTGCTCCGGCACGGACACCGCAGCGGGGTCGGCCGGCATCCGGGGCTGCTGTTCATCGACTCCCCCGGAGCCGAGGAGGTCGACGCCGGCGACCTGCAGCACATGCTGCGCGATCTGGTGACCCTGACCGAGATGGTGCCAGAGCTCCAGGTCGTCGTCGCCACCGCCCGGGGCACCGAGGTCAAGGAGATCGTGCCTGCTGACAACATGCGCCTTGCGGCCGAGGGCCAGCGCCTCTGGTAGTCCAAGCAGCACAACGAGGGAGGTTGGTATGAGCGGCGAGCAGGACCCCCTGGGCCCCCTCGTGGCGGCCCTGGATGCCCAGTTGCCTCCTCCGTCCCTGTCCGATCTGGGAGGGGCCGCCCTGCTCCTGGATCACACCGGTGCGCTGCTGGCACGGGACGAACTGCCCGAGCTGATCACCCTCGTCGCCGAGGACACCGACGTCCTGCACAGCGAAACCGGCCGGGATTTCCTGCTGGCGGCGGCAGCCGCACCCAGCACGCCGCTGATGCTGGAAGCAGTCGTCGAGGCATTCCTCGGCCACCCTGCCGCAGTCGCCGAACTCGCCGACGACCTGGTGGACGTCTGGCTCGACACCAGCCGGCAACATCCCGACCTGATCGGCGGCATCGCCCTGGAGGGCAGTGCCCGCCTCGTCCTGGCCGACGCCAGCACCCCCTACGCGCTGCTGGACCGGCTCAAGAGAATGCGCCGGGAAGTCTCCCGGCTCAACGACGACTTCGCCGGACGCGCCGTGACCGTCGCCGGGGCGGTGGCCGAGCACCTGCCCGCACCGGACGTACCGGCGCTGCTCGAGACGCTGCTGAGCCTCGACGACGTCGCCGAGGACGCCTCTTTCGAACTGGGCATGCTGGCACTGCGCCGCGCCCTGGAGACCGCCGACGCCGAGCAGGCCCGCTCCCTGCTGGTCACCGCACGCGCCCGTCTCACCGACGCTTACGCCGACGATGCACGCCCGGACGCCGAAGCGTTCGGCGTAGCCATCGACGCCGTCCTGGCCTACAGTGCGGGCGCGCCCTTCCCTGACACCGCCCGCCAGCGCCTCGAAGAGGCGATCCTCGAGATCCGGCTGAACCTGCTGGGCTTGCCCAGCACCTGGCGCACCCCCCGGTTCGACACCCTTGCCGCCTGGCACCAGCTCGCCACAACCCTCGAACAGGCGCAGGCCGCAGACCGACCCGGCTCGTGGCTACACGCCGGAGCGCTCATCAACCACCTCGTCTCGGTCTACTCGGCCCACCGCGCCCTGACCCTGCTCAGCCCCGCCGGCGGCGATCCGTCCGACGCCGATGACGCCTGCGCACCGGCGCAGGTCCTGCCGGGCCTGCAGGCCCTTCTGGCGCCCCGCGTCGAACGTGCTTTTCTCGTGCACGAAGGCGGACGGGCGATCCTCGACCAGTGGCTGGACGAACTGCAGACCGTGCCCGGCAACGACGACCCGGCCACCGTGCGGATCAGCCGGCAAGCCCAGGCGCTGCGTGAAGCACTCGCAGCCGAAGGGCCAGGGAGCCTCCCAAAATCTGACAGCCCGGCGCCGGCAGCGCTTGTCGGGCTTGTCGGGGAGGAAACCGCCCAACGCATCACGGCCCACCTGGCAGCCGAGCCCGGCCTCAGCCAGCGCATGAGCGCGATGCTCGAAGCACGCACCGCACGTGAAGCGGTCGACGAAGTGCCCGTCATCGCCGGCACCTACCGCTGGGCACAGCAACAGCTCACCCAGCAGTGCCCCGACGGATACCAGGGGCAGTTCGCCGCCGACATCGACACCCTTTTGCTCTACCTGCTGCGCTTCACGGACCTGCGCCTGTCCGAGACGCAGAAGTACGGCGGCGACGCCCGCGCCTACCTACGCAAACTCTCGCCCGGCGCCGACAAGCCCTTGGAGAAGGAGCTCGGCAAAGACCTGCGTGATTTCCTGCGCGGGCAGGGTCTGAGAGTCGAGCTGGAAGTGAGCAACGTCGGCGCCGGACGGGTCGACGTCGCCTGGCGGCCCCACGACGAACTGATCACCATCGAGCTGAAGCGGGACTGGAAGGACGTCACGTGGGACGGCCTTGCCGCCAACTACGCCGCTCAGGCCGTCTCGTACCAGGTCAGCGGGCGGCCCATCAACTTCTTCATCGTCCTGGATCTCACCGACAAACCCGACGGCCTCGCCGCTCTGCCCGCCTGCATCCACATCCGCACCCTGCCCGGCCCCGCCGGCGACCCCCGCCCCCGCACCCTGGTCATGCTCCGCGTCCAGGGCAACAAACGCGACCCCAGCTCCCTGTAAGCCCACGATCGCACGCGTTCAAAGCACCGAGCAGCGGCCCGACTCTGCCACACCGCGCCCGCCCACCACCCACGATGTGCGCGCGGCGCGCTGAGCAGGCGCACGAGCCCAGGCGACGGTCGGCCGCTTCCCCCCTCAGCGCCGCTTGGTGGCTCAGTGTCAGTGGCCCATGGCAGGGTGTCGTTCCCCCCGATTCTGCGACGACGAGGAGGCGGCCGTGCCGGCCGTAGCGGACGATGTGGCATCAGCCGACATGAGGCGATTGGGCCATGCCGAACCCCTGGAGCCGTACCCCGGTGGCGCACGCAAACCGTGGAAGTGCCGGTGCCTCAACCCCGGATGCGGGAAGGTCATCTACCCCAACCGGAACAACGTGATGAACGGCCAGGGCGCCTGCAAGTACTGCGCGCCCAACGCACCGATCGATCCCGTGGCGGCCGCGGCCGCGATGCTCGCCCACGGCTTCACGGCCCTGGTTCCCTACCCCGGCACCGGCAGGCCGTGGCTGTCGCAGTGCACAGCCGCAGGACACCTGGTCGCCCCTCGGTACGACAACACAACCGGCCGCGGCGGAGCTTGCGGGCTGTGCACCCGGCACGGCCCTGGCGACCCCAAGCAGGCCGTGGCCGACATGAAGACGGTCGGCTTCACGCCGCTGGAGCCGTTCCGGAACGTCGCCTCGCCCTGGATGTCGCTGTGCGAGGGCTGCGGCAACGTCGTCTCCCCCACCCTGAACAACGTCCGCACGCGCGGGGCATGCTGTGCGCACTGCGCCAAGTATGGCCTGGACCCTGCCGCACCGGCATGGCTGTACGTCATGGCACACGTGATCCTCGACGCGGTGAAAATCGGCATCACCGGACAGCACACCCGCGAAGACCGCATCGCCCGGCTCACCGCATCAGGCTGGACCGTGGTCCGTAAATGGCCCTTCGAAGCCGGAACCGCCGCCCGGCTCATCGAACAAACCGTCCTGAAACGCCTGCGCGCTCAAGGCCACACCCCGTTCCTGAATCCCGCGCAGATGCCCGCCGGCGGCTGGACCGAGACCTTCAACGCCACCCTCGTCAGCGCGCAGCAGATGTCCGCCGAGGTCGCCTGCGCCCTGACCCTGCCGCCGGTTTAGCCAGTGGCGATCACGGACGCACGGGCACCTGTACCGACGGCGTTCCGCGTCCCGCCGGTGGCCGCGGAGACGACGTGGTCGTACATGTCACGGCTCGCCAGGCACTACGGCATGAACCCCGCCGCGCCCCTGCCCTGGGGGACCTGGGCCGGCTCCCGGCCACGGGACGAATCCGGCCCGCGCGACGACGCCGAAGTGCTGCTAAGCCCGGCGGGCCGACAGTTACTCGCCCAGCTGGGCGGAGTCAGCGAGCACGATCTGGCTCGGGCACTGCCCGCGCTCAACGACGAGCCGCAATCAGGCACGCCGGACCGGACCGGCGAGACCGCCGAATCCGGCAGACCAGCAGGCCGGTGGAAGGTCGCCTCGGCCGGGCCGCACGGGCCGGTGGCGTACGGGTGCGCACTGTGCACCGCGGCCCGCACCGGGCGGGACGCCGTGGTGGTGCGGTACGTCGCGCCGTGGCACCAGGTCTGTGCCCGCCACCAGCGGTGGATGCTCACCGCCGGGGACGGCCACCGCAACCGCAACCTCGACCTGCTCGCGGCCCCAGAGGTCGCCGCGGCGCAGCGGGCCTGGCCGAAGGTCGCCCGGGCCGCGGCTGCGGCCGGGACCGATCCGGGGCGGGTGTTCGCCCTCTCTCACGCAGCGGTGTGTGCGTGGTGGGAGCAGGCCCTGCAGTGGCAGCGGGAGCGGATCTGGCCGGCCCGCCTGCATGCGGTTGCCGGTGGGGATGCCGGGCCGCGGTTTTGGTGGTGGCGGATCATCGCCCGCGACGCGGTTGTCTTCCCCGAGACGGTGGCGCTCGCGCGCGTGCTGCTCGACTCCGGCATGCAGGAGCGGATCTGGGAGGACCACGGGGCGGGCGGACTGGTACGCCCGTTCCGGCCGGACGGGGCGTTCTTCCGCGAATTGGCGGTACGGCTGGGGCGGCCCTGGCTGGCCGACGTTGGCCGGGCCCCGCAGCGAGGACTGGTGCTGGGCGGGCCGCTGCACGCCGGGCCGCTGTTGGACTGCATGGGCGCATTCACCCGCGTCCGCCGTGGGAAGCAGGATCCCCGTGGGTTCGGGCTGGACCCGTGGTGGCTGCGCGCCGACCACCGCCCCGCCTCGGCCCGGGTCCAACTGCGCGCCCTGGCCGAACAGGTCGCGGCCGCGCGCCGCGCCGTTGCGGACGGCACTTCCCGGCCGGACGTCGGCGGTTTGCCGACAGTCGGGCGGCTGTTCCGCGACCGGTACGGGCGCGCCGGCCGGCGTACTACCGGCCCGGTGACGGGTTCGATCCGGGGGCTGGCCCGGCGGGGCGGGGCGGGGCGATGGGCGGGGCAGGGGTCTGCACTGACACCGGCAGCCGGTCGGCGTCATTATCGGTAGTCTGGGCGAACCGGTCGGTGTCCGGCGAAAGTTGGCCGAATTCGGCGGTTCGCGCACACGGGCACGCTTGACTGGAGCACATGATCGACACGCACCACCCGCCGGCATCCGGCGGCCCCGGCTTACCCCCGCCGCCACGGCAGATCGCGGGAGCGCACAGCGGTGCGGAGGCCAAAGCGAAGGGCGGTCCTCGAACGTCCGGTCCGGCAGTCGGAGGATGCGACCAGCCGCCACCGGCAGCAGTCCGCGAGCCGGTTCGCGCATCCGGTCACCCCGCCGGGCTGTCTGGCGCGATGCCTGAAGATGCCGAGGCACCCTGGGTGTTAGCGGCCGGGATCAGCGAAGTGGAGGCTCGGTTCGTCGACCCCGCCGGAAACGAGCAGCGGATGACGTGGGCGGACGCCGCGCGTGGTGTCTGCTTGGAGGAGAGCGGCCCGGTGCGGCGGTTCCCGGTGCGCCACGGCAAACGGATGGCGCCGGGGTGGTGGTGGTCGGCGACCGACGGGCGGCTGGTGCACTACGCGTCCGGGGTGATGCGGACCCAGGTGATGCGGCTGGACCATGATCCTCACGTGGTGGCGATCGCGTGCCGCCCGGTGGAACTCACCTGGTATTCGCGGGACGGGGGCCGGGTGCGGCACGCGCCGCATCTGATGGCCCGGCTCGCGGATGGCAGGGGTCTACTGGCGGACTGCGCCGGGCACGGGGAGATCTCACCGCGCCTGGCCGCTCGGGCTGCGGTGATGGAGGCCGCGGCCGCGGCGGTGGGGTGGCAGTACCGGGTCCTGCGGCCCCCGGATCCGGTGCTGGCGGCCAATCTGCGCTGGCTGGCCGGGTACCGGCACCCCCGCTACAGGGGCGGCGAACTGGCCGGGCGCGCGGCTGCGGCATTCCGGCGCCCGCAGCCGCTGATCGAGGGGGTGCGTGAACTCGGCGATCCGGTTCAGGTCTTCCCAGTGGTCTTCCACGCGCTGTGGCATGGCGACTTGTCGGCTCCGCTCGACGCGCCCCTGCACGAGCGGGTGAACGTGACGGCGGTCCCCCAGGCGCGGGGGCAGAGGTGAACGACACGGTACTGGAGCCCGGAACGCAACTCCGCTTCGCAAAGCGGACCTGGACGGTCGTCATGCTGGAAGGCTCGTCCGTAAAGCTGATCGACGCGGACAACTCCGTGGCCACGGTCTTGGCGAACTTCCTCTTCGCCGACCCCGACTTCGAAGTGGTGGGCGCCCCGCAGCGCGGCGTGCCGCCATTCGGGCTCCTGGAGGAACTGCCGGAGCAGGTGCGCGAGCGTGCGTATGCCTGGGAGCGGCACGTGCGTGAGGTGGAGACCGGGTGCCCCGTTCCGGGTCAGGCCCAGGTGCCGCGTGCCGAGTTCGATCCGGCCCGGCGCACCATGGCGGAGCGGGAGGAGGCCAAGGCCGCCGAGCTGACGGCGGCCGGGCAGCCGGCCAGTGCGGTGACGGTGCGGCGGATGCGGGCCCGCTATCGGGAGTAGGGCCTGTGGGGGCTGGTGGACGGCCGGGCCGCCCGGCGGCGCTCGCCGGTGGGGCGCGCGGACGAGCGGGTGGTCGCCGCGATCGAGCAGGCACTCCAGGCGCAGCGGGAGCGGTCGACCGGGACGCTGAGCCGGCTGCGGCGAACCGTCGGCTGGATTCTGGAGGACGCCCACGGTGTGGGGACGGTAAAGGTGCCGCCGGCCTCGACGTTCAACCGGCTGGTGCACGCCCTTGCGGACCGTCATGGGCTGCTGGGGACAGCGGCGCAGCGGCGCCGTCATTCCTCACGGCCGGCTCCGCCGTTCACCCCGACGGTGGCGCTGCGGCCCGGTGAGCTGGTGATGCTGGACAGCACCCCTTTGGACGTGATGGTGGTCCTGGCCGACGGGGTGGTGGGTAAGGCCGAGCTGACGATCGCCCTGGATGTGGCGACGCGCAGTATCTGTGCGACCGTGCTGCGGCCGATGGGCACCAGGTCGGTGGATGCGGCGGTTCTGCTGGCGCAGATGGTGACGCCTATGCGGATGCGCCGAGGGTGGGAAGAGGCGCTGGCGATGTCGCGGTCGGTCATCCCCTACGAGCGGCTGGTGTCGTTGGACGCGCGGCTGGAGGGTGCGGCAGCCCGTCCGGTGATCACGCCGGAGAGGGTCGTCGTCGACCAGGGCCGGGTGTTCATCTCCGCCTCGTTCACCGCGGCGTGCGACAGCTTGGGGGTGTCGGTGCAGCCGGCGCCTCCGGCCAACGGCCCGGCCAAGGGAAATGTCGAGCGGATGTTCCGCACCATCGGCGACCGGTTCTCCCAGTACGTGGCCGGTTACACCGGATCCGACGTCACTCAGCGCGGCTCTCACGTCGAGGACGAGGCGTGCTGGACGCTGCCGCAGGTGCAGGATCTGCTGGAGGAGTGGCTGGTCGCAGACTGGCAGCACCGTCGGCACGCATCCCTGCGTCATCCGCTGGCCCCGAAGCTCGCGGTGTCGCCGAACGAGATGTGGGCCGCGCTGGTCGGCGTGACCGGCTATGTGCCGGTGCTGCTCAGCGAAGACGACTATGTCGAGCTCATGCCGGTCAAGCGGGTGGGCATCAACGATTACGGCATCCGCTTCGACTATCGCACCTACGACCATGAGGTCCTCAACCCGCACCGCGGGTTCCAGTCGACGGCCCCGGACGGGATGTGGGAGGTGCACCACAACCCTTATGACCCCCAGCAGATCTGGGTGCGGCTGCCTGGCGGCTGGGAGGAGGTGCCCTGGATCCACAAGGAGCGGGTAAGCCTGCCCTTCACCGACTTCACCTGGCGCCACATCCGCGCGACTGTCGAGCGCCGCGGCGACCGCGATGAGCACGAGCAACAGCTCGCCCAGGCCCTGAACCGTCTCCTGCGGCGGGCCGGTAACGGGGAAGGTACCCGCCGCGAGCGGACCGTCGCGGCACGCGCCAGCGCCGCAGCCTCTCTCGCCGGGCCCGTCCCAAACCAGCAGGAGCCGCCCGACCCTCTCACCGCCCCGACCCTCTCCTACGGCCTGGTCGGCGCCTTCACCCCAGCAAGCCTGGATGAGCCCGACGACGAAGAGTTCGAGGACGGCTGGGACGAGGACGAAGACCCGCTCGGCACATCAGACGATGTCGGCGGCGGCCCCGCCGGAGACGAGCAGCCATCCGGGCGGGCCGCAGTCCCCCGCCCGTCGCGGATCTACGATGCCCGCCAGGAGGCAACCCAGTGGTAGCAGTCCCCGAAGCCGGTCCCGTCCCGTACGAGGAGCAGCAGATGGCGGCCTATGCACCACCGACCACGCGGGAGGGCTGGCAGCAGTTCGTCGGCACTCCCCCACTGCAGCCCCCGCCAGACGCCGGCGAGGACTGGTCGCTTGAGGAACGCCTGGACTACCACTCCCGGTTTGTCGTCCTGACCACACCGGCCATGGAGCGCATCTCGCTGTCGGTGCGGCGGCTTATGCTCCTCAACCGCCGCCAGCAGGGCACCGCGCGCCGCGGACTGATCGTGTCCGGGCCGCCCACCACCGGCAAGACCACCACCCTGCTGGAGATAGGCCGCACCTTCGAGCTCGCCGAGCAGCGCCGCCACCCCGGCCGCGCCGACCGGCTGCCCGTGGTGTTCTTGGCGGTGCCGCCCGCCTCCACTCCCAAGATGCTGGTATCGGAGTTCGCCCGGTTCCTCGGTATCCCCATCGCGGTCCGGATGAACCAGGCGCAGATCACCGACGCCGTCTGCCACCTTTTGTGCCAGCTGGGCACCGCGCTGGTCCTCGTCGACGACGTCCACCTGCTCGACACCCGCACCCGGGCCGGCGCGGAGACCTCCGACCAGATGAAGCACCTCGGCGAGAGGATTCCGGCTACCTTCGTTTACGCAGGCGTCGACGTCGAGGCATCCCCCCTGCTCAACGGGCCGCGCGGCGCACAGTTGGCAGGCCGCTTCACCCTGATCCGCAACACCGCACTGTCCTGCGGCACCGCCGAACAGCGCGCCGTCTGGCTGGACCTGGTCACCGACATGGAGAACGCCCTGCACCTGCGCCGCCACACTGGGGGCACTCTGGCCCGGCACGCCGACTACCTCCACCAGCGCACCGGCGGAGTCATGGGAAGCCTCTCCCACCTCATCCGTGAAGCCGCCCTCACCGCCCTTCTCGACGGCAGCGAGAAGATCACCAAACGGCTCCTGGCCGGCATCCAGCTCGACATCCGCGCGGAGCAACAAGCCCGGCCGCCCCGAAAACGCCTCCCGCGCCCCCGCAACAACGGCACTGGATCCTGACGAGGCGGACCAGCGGTGAAGAAGACCACCAGTCCTCTAATGGAACCTGCCGTCAGGGATTATTCACAGCCATCACAGCGCGAGCAGAACGAACTACCCCTGCACAGAACGCCTTTGGGAGCGGTGCGTGTCGCTCCGCTGAACGGCGAGACGACGCTGTCGTTCATGAGCAGAGTCGCCTCCCGGTACAGGCTCACGGCCAAAGAACTCATCGGCGCGCTCGTGGACGTGGGGCGGCGGCCCAATCTGTTCACGGTGCGGCCCGACGGCGAAGTGGTCTTCAACGCCGAGGCCCGGGCGGTGGTCGCCGCTTTCTGCCGCATGCCCGAAGAACACCTGCACCGTGCCCTGCCGGCCTGGGGCAGGGACGTCCCTTCGAGCAGGCTCGGCAGCGGGCCGGCCGCCTGGGTCCGCACCGCAGCCACGATCCCGCCGACCGGCCCCGGATGCCGGGCCTGCACCGCGACCGCCACACGAGGCCGGGAAGAAGCACGCCGCTACCTGCTGCCGCACGGCCGGGTATGCGTCAAGCACCAGTGCTGGATGCTGGAAGCACCCGTCGTCGATGGGGCAGCGGCCGTCCTCGGGCAGTTGGACCTGCGGTATGTGCCGCAGATCGGGGCGGCCCAGCGCCGTCATGTACGGCTGCTGCGGCGCTCTGCGCATGCCGGCGAAGCGTTCACCGTGGCGCAGGCAATCATGGCTTCGTGGTGGGACGAGCCCTGGCCGGAAGAGATCCTCTGGCCTGATCGGCTGCGGCTGATGACCCCCGGCAACGACCTCGCTTGGCGTGCAGCGGCGCGGGATGCGGTGACCTATCCCGAGGCCGTCACGCTGGCCGCGGCTCTCGCCGACCCGAGCCTGCAGCAGCGGCTACTCGATGACGCGGGGCGGCATCAGCCGCACGCGCTCGCCGATGTCCCCGGCCTCGTGGACGAACTGGCTCGGCGCCTTGAGCGGCCATGGCTCGCCGGTCGCCTCAGCGCCATCACGACAGGCCCACTGAACGCCTGGGTACGCGCCTGCGTACGCACGCAGGCCGGGCACAAGCCGAAGACACGCAGCATGTGGCACGTCTCCCCGCCCCACCGGCCCGCACCGATCACCCGGCTCCTCGCCGAAACCCGGCCCGTAGACGAAGCGCCCGGAGAAACGGAGTCGGCGGGGTCGTCGGCCCCAGACGTGGCTGAGACCGCCACGGGGTTCGCGCGCGGTCTGCGCCACGCCCGTGCCTACGCCACCGAACACGGCCACCTCTGCATTCCTTACCGGCACGAAGAGGACGGGTTCCAACTCGGCCTGTGGCTGTCCAACCAGCGCGCCGCAGGCCCCCAGCTTTCCCCCGAGCGCGGCCAGGCCCTGGCCGCTCTTGACCCGTGGTGGAATCCTGCGTGGAGCACGCTGTGGCAGCGCATCTATCTGCGCGCACGACGGCTGCTGGACTCAGGCACCGACATCAGACCCGAGCAGGGCTTCCCGGGCACCAGCGAGAATCTCGGCACCTGGCTGTACCGGCAGTGCCAGGTCTACAGCAGCCTCCACCCCCAGCAGCGCAGACTACTGGCACAGATCGGCATCAGTGCCGAAGCCGCCCGCCACGCACTGCCGCGGCGTCGCAACCTCGCCGAGGCCCGTGACCAGGGCCTGACCAACGCACGCGCCTACTGGAAGGAGCACGGTCACCTTTGTGCGAGCTCTGCTGATACGTACGCCGGCTTCCCCATCGGCCAATGGCTGACCAACCACCGCGTACGCGCCCGACGCGGCATTCTCGATCCCGCTCTCACACAGCAGCTGGACGCAATGGATCCGTGGTGGGCACCGCCCTGGCCCTCCGACTGGCAGCGAGCCTGCTACACGGTGACCGAACTCGTCCGCTCCGGCCACCCCCTCGACCCCGGAAGCGCCTTTGCAGCCTTCGACGACGGGCTCGGTCAATGGCTATACACCCAATGTGTGTCCTACCCCGGCTTGGCAGTGGAACAGCGCCGACAGCTCGCTGCCGTCGGACTGACTGAGCAGACTGCCGCAACCGCCCGCCCCAACCCCGCCACCCACAGGCCGTCCCTGGAGACCGGTCTCCACTACGCCCGCTCCTACGCGGCACTGCACGGCGACCTCAACGCATCACCCTCCGACCGGCACGAGGGCTTCCCCGTCGGAGGCTGGCTGGCCCGCCAGCGGCGCCAGGCCGGCCTTCATACCGCCAAGTTCGCCGCGCCCTACCCGGCCGGCCCACTGCTGGCCGCCGTCGACCCATGGTGGAACCCACCGTGGAACGGGGACTGGCAGATCAACCACCGCGCCGCCCGCAAACTCGTCGAGAACGGGATCAGGCTCCTCCCCGACCAAGGCTTCCCCGGCACCCCCGACTGGACTGGGCAGTGGCTCTACACCCAGTGCGTCGCCTACCAGAACCTCCACCCGGGGCAGCAACACAGGCTCACTCAACTCGGCATCACCGCCACCAATGCCCCCACCGCACGGCCCCGTCGCGTCACCCAGCAATCCTCATTCGACATCGGCCTGGGCCACGCCCGCTCCTACGCCGCCCAACACGGACACCTCGCCGTGCCCAGAAGCGCGAACCACCACGGCTACCGGCTGGGGACATGGCTCGCCCACCAACGCAAGCGGGCTGCCAACGGCCGACTACCCCACCACCGCGCCGAGGCCCTCGACGTCCTTGACTCATGGTGGAACCCATCCTGGGGCCTACCATGGCAAATCGCCTACCATGCCGTCAGGAACGAGATCTACGGCCACGCTCTGAACGCGGCCGCAGGCTTCCCCGGACTCCCTCCAGCCGCCACCAGATGGCTGCTCACCCAGTGCACCAACTATGACGACCTCCACCCGGGCCAGCAGGAACTCCTGACCGGACTCGGCATAACACCCCAGGCCGCACAAGCCGCCCGCCCCCAGCAGGAAACACGCACGCGCCGCCGAACCGGCGCCAGCCGGTCGCGCCCCACAACCGTCTCCTCGTCCATCGATGGCGGCCTGCCCTACGTCCGCTCCTACGCACACACTCACGGCGGACTCGGCACCGCCCACTACACCACCGAACACGACGGATTTCCCCTGGGCTGGTGGCTGTACGAGCAGCGCAAACGCGCCGTCGCCCACCTACGCCGCACCGGCCGGCCCTGGCCCCACGACACACAGCTCACCGCACTCGACCCGTGGTGGAACCCACCCTGGCGGGCCTCCTGGAACCACAGCTACCACCAAGCCCACACCCACCACGCCGCCGGCCGCCCATTCCCTGGCACCACGACCAAGTGGATCCGCACCCAGCAACGCACCTGGAACCAACTCCACCCCCACCAACAACACCTCCTGACCACCCTCGGCATCCACGGACCCACACCCCTGATCAGCTACAACAGCCGCCCAACGAAACTGACCGGCCAACCAATAGAACTGACCAACGGACCTACGGCCACCCCGAAGCAGGAAACCCACAGCTCACAGACCCCGCCCAGCCCCAGCCCGCAAGCAACGTCAAGCCCCTCGCCACCACAGACCACACCGCCAGCCCCAACCAGCCAACTGATCAGACCAGCTCAACACCCCGAACACTGATCAGATCGAACGAGCCGCGACACACGCTCGTCTTCCACCACATGGTGAAGGAGGCCGAAGCGTTCGCGGCCGGCCTTCCCAGCGTCGCCGCACAGCTGCACGCCGCCGACCCGGAGCCGTACCCGCGCACGATTTGGGCGGACTGGCTGTGCGGTGACCACAAGCCTCTCCACCGGCGGCGTCTCCTGGGTGAGTTCGCGGCTGGGGTCGCCGCGGACGGCACCGTGGTGGAGAAGTGCTTCCTGTGCTCGGTGAAGGTGTTGGGCGAGGGCGTCGATACCAAAAACTGCGACTCCGTGTACTGGGCGGACGTGCACGGTTCGATGCCGGACCTGGTCCAGGCGGTGGGCCGGGCGCTGCGGATGCAGCCGGGCGAGGGCAAGGTGGCAAGCCTGGTGGTGCCGGTGCTCCTCGGGCCCGGGGAGACGGCGGACAACATGCTCACCTCCCGGGCGTTCGGCGGGCTGGCCAAGCTGCTGGAGGCGCTGCGGGCCCACGACGCGCGGATCGTGGAGAGCCTCGCGGAACAGCAGGTCCCGAGCCGCTACAAGCCCGTAGCGAAGGACGAGAGCGGGAAGAGCACGGGTGGGAGGGGTGGGGGCTCCGGGGGCGTCAGCGCCCCCGCCAGGGCCCTGCTGAAGTTCTCCACGCCCCGCGACCCGGCCGCCCTCGCCGCGTTCATCAACCTGCGGGTCCTCAACCCGGAGCACGAGCACTGGCGGCGCGGCATCGAGGCCGCCGTCATCTACAGCCGGCTGCACAGTGATCTGAAGGTTCCGTTCACCTACCGGGTTCCGGCCGGGGACGACCAGGCGGTGGAGGCCGAGGGGTGGCCGGCCTCGCTCGCCCGGTTCCCCCTCGGGCAGTGGATCGCCGACAACCGGCGCTTCTACACCCGCGGGGACATGGACACCAGCCGCGCCGCCCAGCTGGAGAAGCTCGGCATGATCTGGTCGCACTTCGACGTCGCGTGGGAGGAAGGACTCGCAGCGGCGCGCGGGTGGGCCGAGGTGAACGGGCACCTCCTCGCGCCACTCGATGCCGTCCACCAGGGGTACCGGGTGGGGATCTGGCTGAAGAACGCGCGGGCCGCCGCCCGGAAGGCGGCCGAGATTGAGCAGCGGCGTGCCGAGGGCCTGCCCGTCCAGTCGTCGGCCGGGGCACTGTCGGACACGCGGCGCGAGCAGCTGGAGGAGATTGACCCATCGTGGTGCCCGGCCTGGCCGGTGGAGTGGCAGCGGGCCTTTCATCTCGTCCGGCTCCACCTGGACGCCGGCGGCGAGCTGCCCACCGCGGCGGGCAGACGCCGGCGGCGAGCTGCCCACCGCGGCGGGCGTCGTCCTGCACCAGGGCGAGGACCTCGGCCGGTGGGTGACGTCGGTTCGGCACGGGTGGGACAAGCTGACAACCGTCCAGCAGTGGATGTGCGAACACGTCCTCGGCATCACACCCGCCACCGAGGACGAGAAGCCGAAGCGCCGCACGCAGGCGGACAAGTGGGGCATGAACTATGAGGCCGCCCGCCAGTTCTTCGAGCGCGAGGGACACCTGCGGGTGCCGAGGAAGCACGTAGAGCGAATCGTCGGCGAGGACAAGGAAGATCGGGAGCTCCGGCTCGGGGCGTGGATCGGGAACCAGCGCAGCCGCGCCGCGACACTCACCCCCGAACGGGTTGAGCAGCTGTCCGCGATCGGCATGCGGTGGTCTTAGCAAGCTCACGATGGTCGTTTGTGGAGCTCGTGCCAATTGGTTCGAGCTCCGAAGCTTTTTGACGGCGAAAAAAATAGTCGGCCAGGTGTGACGTTCTTAAGTCCGCCCTGCATAAGAGCGACTGAGCGCGTACAACCAGACTGGTGTCTCCGCGCGCGCGACAAGTCTGAAATATGGGCCAGTCGAGGGGACATCACAAACCGGGGTGGGTTCTAATGTCTGACACAGATGTGATTGCGGAGGCCGTGGACAGCCTCCTTACTGACCCTCGCACGCTGCGTATCCAGCACGATGCCGCGCTCGTCGCGGATCTTGCTCTGGGCGGCTTCAAGGGCATTGAGTACCAGGTGTTCGAGGATCGTCTCCTCCGGGACAGCATGCCGATCCTGCGTGGCATGCTCCGCTCGGGCACGTTCATCACGCTCTCCGTGCAGAGGTACGAGAAGCTGAGCATCCCCTTCTTCGTGAGCAGCGAGAACCGGCAGCTCCTGCACAGCAGCGACGCTGAGCGGGACGACATCATCGTTGACGTCCTGATGCACGCACGGAAGACGTTCCGGACGAGGGCGCTCCTCGAAGGCGGCTGGAATCCTAACTTCAAAGGCCCTGAGGGAGCCTGCTGCCTGATGACCTACTTCATCGGCAGGTGCATGTGGGACTTCCGCCGTGTCTACCTTCGCTGGGTCAAGGAGCGGGAGCGCATCGCGCAGGTGGAAGCCGCCCTGCTTGAACCGGAGGCGTTCTTCCGTCTGCTGACGGCTCTGCCTCACCACGGTGAGCCCGAGGCCATCCTGTTTTCGGGGGCCTTCGCGGAACTGCTGGAAGCCCAGCCGGCCGAGACCCGGGCCGTGGTGCGTCTGACGTGCAAGGGGTACGCGGACGGGGAGATCGCCGACCGGCTCAAGTCGACGCCTGGCGCCGTCCGCACCCGCCGGTACCGCTTCAAGAAGGTTCTCTATCAGGCCGCCAGCGAGCGGAAGATTTGGATCCCTGCGCAGTTGCACGTCAACGGCGCCCGCGAGCAGCAGCGGAGCGTCGTATGAGCATGAATGGCCTCCTGTTCCTGTTCCTCACTCTGGCCGTGCTCGGTATGGCGGCCATCCTGGCGGGAGTGATCGGCTTCGGAGTCGCCCGGTGGGCCGGCTCCCCTATCCCCGACGCTGTGGTCCGCGGCGCTATCGTCTGCGCCGGGACCTTGACCATCGGCATCGCGGTGCTCGCGGTGCTCGTCACCGCCATGCGATAGCCGTCTACGTCGCACGTCACACACGCGCTCCTGCGCCCCATTACCCATGTACGCCGTGGAGGCCCCGACCACTAGGTCGGGGCCTCCACGCCGTCTCCGGATAGAACAGCCGCCGCCACGGGCACTCGACTCATCCCACATCGGTCAGAAATCAGCAGCTCTCTAGTCGCTCCATGACAGCAGAATCAGGCGGCAACCGCCTCATGACCAGGTGCGCAGAACCCACTGAGCCCACACGATGCCCACCATCAGACCCACTCACAGCAGGCGCGCTGAGGGGAGGATGCGGACTCGTAGCAAGCCGTCGTCTCCTCCGGTCGCGTAGAGGCGGTTGTCCGGAGAGAATGCGGCCGCATCGACAACTCCTGTGTGTCCGCCGAGTGGTGCTTCGATCTCGCGCCAGGTGGCGGTGTCCCAGAGGCGGACGACGTGATCGCCTACTTCTTCTTCTCTATCGATGTGGCCACTGACAACTGCGAGGAAACGTCCGTCGGGTGAGAAGGACATTGTGCTCACTCGATCTTTTTTGCAGCTCAGGGGCTCGTGGATCATCTCGCGGCTGTGGACGCTCCATAGCTGGACGTCATGGCTGGCCGTCGCCAGGAGCTGTCCATCGGGTGAGAAAGCGACTGCGGACACTTCTTCTGCGTGGCCTCGAAGCGGCTCGCCCAGCTTCTTCTGCTTGATGGGGTCCCACAGGTGGGTAACGCCGTTCGGATGGCCCGTGGCAAGTAGTCCCGTGGCAGAGATCGCGGGCTGCGCGGTCAGACTGCTGGCCCAGGGCTTCCCAACTTTGCGGGGCTGAGTCACTTCTGCGAGGTCCCACAGCCGTATGGTCCGACCGACGGTTATGAGGTGGCGGCCATCGGGTGAGAAGAGCACTGTCGTGACAATGTCGCCGTGGCCCTTCAGAGGGTCGGCAACCAAGGTGCGGCTGGCTACGTCCCATAGGCGTACGGTCTCATCCTGGCTGCCGGTTGCAAGAAGGCGACCATCCGGCGAGAACGCCACTGTACGAACAACGTCGGTATGTCCCAGAAGCGGGGCCGCAGCCTTCTGCTGAGTGACCGTGTCCCATAGCTGAGCCGTTTTCGCCCCGTGCCCTGTGGCCATCAGAGACCCGTCCGGGGAGAAAGCCACAGCCCACACTCCCCCAGTGTCAGAGGCGGTGGGGCGCAGTTCCAGGTATTCGCCGCGACGCATAGCAGCCAGCACGACTTGTTCCGCCAAGCCGCCAGACGATGCCATTGGATGCAAGTCGGGGCCACAAGGGTCGGGGGTCTTCCTGTCGATCTTCGCTTGCTCCTTCAGAGCCTGGAGTTGTAGCCAGCGATCGCGCCAGGCGGATAGATCCTTGTGCTGGCGTGTGGCGATCTGTCCGGTCTCGTACGTGAGCAGCACTCTGACGATGGTCATGTAGTAGTCGAGCCCGGGCAGGTCCTTTCCTTTCAGGGTCCCGCTGATTCCGGACTCGGATAGACGTCGGCCGCCGTGGGAAGCCCGAGCGGCGATCTCTTTCCCCGTCGGGGAGCCGTGCTCGGCCTTCAATCTGCGCAGTTCTGCAGCGGCGGCCCGCCGCTCTACCTCAAAGACCCCACGTTCTGCTGGTGAGGTACTCGTCGTTGGTTGCACCATCAGCCTCCCCCAGTGGCAAAAGTTCAGGTTAGAGCGATGCCGCTGGAGCATGTCGGAGAACTCCGGATTTGGCTGCAGAACAGTGAAGACTGCTGTCACAGAGGTCTCCCTGCAGCCGTTTGCGCGCTTTCCCACGCAGTACTGGATCCGGGGCCAGGCTGCGGTGAACTGATCTCGCGGGCAGACGAACAGAGCAGGGGGAACAAACCCCAGATCTAGTCCTACCGTGTTGTACAGCTGAACTCGTCTCCACCCGGAGCAAGTTCGACACGGCGTTGGTCGTTGCCCAAAAGGGCGACGGCCCCCTGCGCGAACAGGGAGCCGTCTACAGAAGACCGAACATCCCCGACGAAGGAGAAGCTCATGTCCAAGGGCGAGCGTACGGGCAACACCCAAGCCCCGGGACCCCCCACCCCGTCCTCAGGAAGCCGGTGGGCCGCACGCGCACGGCGAGTACGGAACGAGGCCGGGCTCTACCTGATCCGCGGCGCAGCAACCGCCGTCGGCGGCGCCATCGTGGCGTACGGCACCGTCTGGCTCCACGCCCGCGGCTGACGACTTGGGTGGGCCGGGGGGAGACCCGGCCCATCCGCTCAGGGCGTCGGCAGCCGAGCTAGGTGTTCTTGACCACGCATTCGGCGATCCGCTGTGTCACAAGGGACTGGACCTTGTCCTCGGCCATCCAGTAGAGATCGGACTCGGGGTCGTCGCAATGCGGAGAGCTCGGTGGTGTTCAGTCGTACCGAGTTGCGTCCGTCGTCCCGGGGACCGGGGATGCTGAAGGTATGGCTGATCGCCTTGGGCAGGATCCACACGGGGTGGGAAAGGTGCCCCCGGACTCCCTCGACTTCGGCGATCTCACCGCTTGCCTCCAAGGTGCGCAGTGCGGTCAGGACCGAGTTGCGTGACGCGTTCGCCTGCTCCATCAACCAGGTGCTGCCCGCACACACGACCAGGTGAGGCCCTGTGGCCTCGCGTGCGAGGGCAAGCAATACCACCCGGGCGGTGCCTTTTGAAGCCGACCGGGTCCAGACCCAGTCCATAGCCTTCTTACTCAAGGTAGTCGCCTCTCCGACAGTTCGGGCCTGGTATCTCGGGCAGAACGCATCTTGCCAGCCAAAGGGCTACCTCTCCGAGGCGATCACCGGTGAGGGCGGAGAGCGGGACGCAGCTCTCTGTCGCCGCGCTCCACGAGATCGGCCACACCATCGACAAGAAGCGCACCCGGCAGGTCCTGCACAACCTCGCTGGGGACGGCATCCCACGGCGGCTGGACACCGATCGAGCTGTCTACCGCCCTGCTGACGACGCGGAACAGTCGGTCACCGGCAGGCCGAACCCGCCCGGCGCCAGCCACCTCTCGTTGTTCTACAGCCTGGGCATGGCCAGGGTGGTGACAAGCTGGCCGGCCTCAAGGCGGTGGGTGAGGTCGAGACCGCTGTCGATCAGGGTGAGGACGGAGTGATGCCGTGCGGCGGGGATGGCGGCGATCTGGTTTCCGTCGCGGTTGACCCTGATGGTCGCCGGCTTCTTGCCGGGGTGAGTCAGGGTGACTGGCCCGTTTCCGGTGCCCGGGTCTACCTGTGCAAGAGGGATGGTCACGGGACGACCGCGCAGCAGTTCGTTGAGTGGGTTGGACGGCTTGCTCACGTAGTCGAGGAGGTCCTCGACTTCGTACGTGTTGGCCTTGTACGCGGTGGTCCAGCCGTCGATCTGCTGATCGGCGACCCAGGTGCGGAGCTGACCGGAGCCGATGCCAGCTTCCGCTGCGGCGCGGCCGATCTGGTGGGCCAGGCGGCGGGAGGTGATGCCGGAAGTCAGTAGCGTGATGGCCTGCTCGGTGTCGACGCCGTGCCGGATGTGCCAGGCCGTTTGTGCGAACAGGCGGGGCGTGGTGGGTGTCAGAAGGGGGTGGGTGTTGACGAGGTTGACCAGGGCGCCGGCTGTCCAGCTGATCGCGTGTTCGAATGCCTGCTTGATGCTCTGGACGGTCAGCTCCAGCATCTGGGGATGGGGCGCGATGCTGTCGGGCATCCAGATGCGGGCCAGTTCCGGGATCGAGGTGCCGGAGATCCAGTCCCGGACCGCGTCGCCGATCGGCACGTCGACGTGGAAGCTTGGGGTCTGCTGGGTGGTGAGCTTCCAGCTCCCGATAGTCTCGGGCGTCAGTAGAAGGTCTGTGAAGGTGCCCTGTTCGGCAAGGAAGTCCAAGGTCTGCTCCAGCGGCCACTCGGGCGGCCCGAAGAAGACGCTGATCTCGTCCGGAGCGCCCTCGGGAACCGCGGAGGCGACGAGTTGCTCCGCAAGGCGTCTGGCCACCTGGTCGAGGAAGCGGGCGGATCCAATGCTGGTTCCGGTGCTGGCCCAGCGACGCGCGGAGCCGGGGTCGGTGGTGTCGTAGACCGTGGTGACCTTCTCTGCGAGCGCCATCCAGCGGGCGGGAACCGAAGGATCGTCGGCCTGCTCCATCGCAAGCAGTGATCGCACCGGGTCCAGCCGGTCGCCGGGCGTGTGGAGGGTCTCGGCGTGGGTTTGCAGGACGAGCCACACGAACGTGGCGAAGTCGGCCGCGACGGTTCCCACCAGGCCGAACAGGCCGTCGAGGGAGTTCTGCATCTGCCATTCGGCATGGGCCAGTGACTTCAGGGCGTCTTCGCTGAGGAGTTCGGAGGTGACGGTGAGCCGCTCGGTGTCGGGGGTGAGAGTCTCGAACTCTGCGGCCTGGGGCGGGTAGGGGCGGGTGAGGATGACCCATCCCTCGCTTTCGCGCCCGGCCCGGCCTGCCCGGCCGATGGCGTTGAGCAGTTTCGCGGGACTGAGGCCGTGCTGGTTCCCGTGTGTGGGGTCACCATCGACCGCGTGATTGATGATGACGGTGCGCACCGGGAGGTTGACGCCGTCGGTGAGGGTGGTGGTGCTGGTGATGGCCAGCAGGTCTCCGTCACGAAGTCCTTGTTCAACGGCGTTGAGGACGTCGTCGGGAAGGTCGGCGTGGTGGAAGGCGACGCCGTGGCGGGCGCAGCCGACCAGGGGGTGCTGGTCGCCGAGGGTCTCGGCCAGGAACTCGGTGAGCGCCGCCGCCTCGGAGCGGACGTCCAAGTGTTCGGCCATAGCTTGCGCGGCGTTCCTGGCGATGTCCTTTTTGGAGACGACCATCAGGACGCTGCCAGCACGGGTCAGTGCGGCGGCGCCCGCAGCGAACACCTTGTAGTCGGGGATGCCGTCGAGCTTGGTGGCCGCCTTCCACTGCGAGGAGTGGGGGGAGGCGTACGCCCTGGTGCCAACGCCGGGGGTGGTCAGGCCGAAGGTGCCGCTGGCGGTGGTCGGCCGGACGTCGAGCCGGGAGGCCACCGGCACAGTGGCCCGGGTGGTGGAGGGCTGCTTTTTGCTCGGCCTGCGCGGGGTGCGCTCGGCCCGATCCTTGAGCAGCTGCGGGTACATGAGTCCGTGCAGGCGCCTCGGGCCGCGCCAGTCATCGGTGAAATACACCTCCTCCGCCGGCCGCGTCGGGTCCAGCCACGACGCCAGGGCGCCCCGGTTGCCGACAGCGGCGGACAGCAGGACCAGCCGGATGTCGGGGCGGGTCCGCAGGAGGGCGAGCAGGCTCTCCAGCACGAAGCCGCGCCGGCCCTGCGCGAGGTGGTGGGCCTCGTCGACGACGATGAGACTGACCTCGTCCAGCGCTGCGCCCGGGTTGTTGCGGATCGTGTGCATGAGCCGCTCCGGGGTCACGATGTCCACGTCCCCGACGAGGGAGCCGCCGCCGTCGGCGAGCGGGAAGTCGGGCTGCTCGGCGACGAGCTTGCGTTCCAGCAGCCGCAGCCGACCGCGCAGCGCGGCCCGCATCTCCCGACCGAGGCTGCGCATCGGCGACACGTAGACCACGCGGCCGGGCTTCTGTGCCAGGTGGGAACAGATCACCAGCTGGGCCATCAGCGTCTTGCCCGCGCTGGTGGGCACGCTGATCAGGCTCCGGCCGGTGGCGGGGTCGACCGGGTTGCCCCGCTCCAGGTTCAGCAACTGGCGCTGCGGGCGCCACAGGGTCATCACCGGCGGATCGGACATCGCGAAGGTCCGGGCGACCGCGTCCGGAGTCCCCTCCGGAAGGAGCGTGTAGAGGCTGCTGGCGGCCATCTCGCCACTCAGACCGAGGAGGTGGGCCGCGACCCACCGAGCGGTCGGGTCACCGCGGCCCGCGCGCCCGTCCAGCACGCTGCCCAGCAGGTCCTGTGCCTCGTGCAGGTGGTCCGGATCACCGAACGAGAGGAACCGGCGGAGAAAGTGAACCGCTTCGACAACGGCCTCGGCGGGTCCGTACATCGTGCCCGCCAGCGGATCGCCGTCCATCAGCGTGCGGAGCTCCGCGAACTGGCGGCGCCAGGCGGACAGGACCCGGTTCAGGTCGGGCCGGTCGAACGCCAGGAACACGACACCGGCCTCCAGGGCCAGGGTGTCCAGGTGCGCCGGGAGCGGGGAGATGAAGTCCACCAGGTTCCTAACCTGACGGTAGACGGCGGTGGCGTTGGGCTCCTGCTCGCACCTGCGATACCCGGCCTGGGCGGCGAAGGCGATCCTCAGCCGCTCGGTCGGGGAATGCCGCTCGTCGGCCAGGGCCAGGTCCATCACGTGCGCGCTGACCGCGAGGGCCCGCCGGGTCCGCACCGGGTCGAACCCGGATGTACCGGGCTCGACCGCGGCCAGTCCGTGCAGGAGCCACGCCGTCGCCAGCACGTCGTCCGGGATCCCCTGGTCCCCGCCGAAGGCGGCGATCTCCAGTTGGGTGATGGCCGCCAGCAGTTCCTGCGCCGACGGTAGGACCCCGCCGGGGCGGTGTTCTCCGAGGGCAGTCGCGAGTACAGCCGGGTCTAGAGTGCGGTCCACACGTACTCCCTCACCTCATGGGCAAAGTCCTCAAGATCGTCGATCGCCACCACCAGGCCCTGCAGCGCGCCGGGGTGGTTGTGGGTGGTGAAGTGCTCGTGCGCGAGGTGGAAGGCCTTCGTCGGGATTGCTGTGGTGTTGAGCGCGACGCTGACGCCGCCGCCGGCCGACTCCTCCTCATCGACCCACTGTTCGGCCAGACTGCCCACGAACTCACGGGTGTCGTCAGCGAGCTGTTTGTCGCCCCAGGAGAGCATTCCCAGGTAGGTCGCGCCCTTGGTGCTGAGCTGCGTCCAGCCCTTGTAGATCGCTCCACTCGGATCGTCCGCCTCTCCGGTGTACTTCTTCATCTCCCACAGACGGAAGGAGAAGCCCCGGGCGGTTCCGTCTTCCTGGTGGACGATGAGTCCGTCGCCGCCTCCGTCGTTGACGGCTGCCTTCGGTGGTCCGAGGATCTCCACGGGGCGCGCTGGATCCTTGGGTAGGTCGCGGGTCAGGAGACACCAGAGCCACTCGCCCACGTGCCCGGCCAGCCCGTGGTTGCCCTTCTTCTTCGCGGCTGCCGCTTCGAAGACGGGCTCCGCGAAGGCCTTCACCAGGACGTGGTCCTTCCCGGTGAGCTTCGTCTCGTTCAAGGTGGCCTCGCGCCACGTTCCGTAGGTCCGTTGGCGCCCGCCTGTGCGTTCCCGCATGATCTCGTCAGCGATGATCCACGCGGCGGCGGCCCGGTCCTCGGGGCTGCTGCTGAGGGTTACGACGAGCTCCCAGGTGCACGTCTGGTCGTCTCCTCGGGGCTCCCGCCGTACCAGGTCGGATATCTGTCCACCGACGGCCGCCGCTCGGGCCAGCGCCTCCGCAGGCGAAACATCCACCAACCCGAACCCCCCGGCTCGTCCCACACCACCCGCGCCCTACCGGGGCCGAGGCAGCCCTCGGCAAGGTTCACCCTATCGAGCGGCCCGCACCGGCGGTCCTGATCCGTGTACTCCAGCAGCCAGTGCAGCCTCGTCGTTGCTCGATGTCGACCCCTGCGGCGTCGAAAAGGCCCTCGGCGAACTGCAGGATCGACACCAGGGCGAGAACTGCCGGAGACAATGCCGGCCGACCCCGCTGGGGGAACAGGTCGGCGAAGTCCTCGTGCCAGAACAGCTCGCCCAGCGCATCCCGGACTCTGATCGCCAGGCTGCCCTGAGGTAAGGCGGCTTCGGCGATCCTCCGCGTCGTCTCCGGAACCCGGCCCGATCCGCTCGTACGCAGCGACACTGACGCCTCCCCGACGCTGTCCGTCCCCCGGCAATGACGCCGGACGCTCGGATCAACGACGCCGGACCGCGTACGACGACAGTGAGAGTGGCCAACAGGGTCACAGCCTGCTGCCAAGGCGAAACGCGGGTGGCGCACCTGGTCAAGGGGTCGGTCGACAGTGCGGGACACCGGGGCGCGCACGAGAGTGTCGGCCATCGCCGGGTGGTGCGCACCGGTGCGGCCGGCCACGCGGGAGTGGTGCGCATCGAGTGGGCGGGTTCAGAGGCGGCACACCTGCTCAATTGAGGGCACCGTAGTCTGAGATGGCTGTGGGAATCACGCTCTCCGGCCCCCGGGACTCGCTCCGCCGACGATTGTCTTCCTTCTTTCTCCTAGGGTGCTCATCGGACGCCGAAGCCGCCGGGCCCGGCCGCCTAAGGGGGGCGCATGAGCACACCCGAGTACGAGTTTTGGAATGACCTTGCTGTCCGCCGTCCGGACGACGTCCGGATGATCTCTGGCAGACGGGTTCCGTTTTCCTGGCAGATGGAGAAGCGCGTTGCGCATGTCGACCGGCTGATGAACAGGACTCTGCCTGCGGATTTCCCGGACCCGGTCGAGCGTGGAGGCACCGACGACGTGTTGGCCGTGCTCGCGTTGTCGGAGTCGATCCGGCGCGATCTCATTGCCCGCCGCGCGGGCGACATCCGTGAGGCTATCCTGCTCGGCGCCACCTGGTCCGAGGTCGCGGCCGCGATCGACACCACACCGGACGAGGCCCGCGCCATCCTGCGTGACTGGACGGAGCGTCAGCACGACCTCTATCAGATCGCTGCCGGGCAAGAAGACACCCAGCGACTGGGCATCGAGGAGAACCGCCACGCCGCAGTGCTCGCCCTGATCCAGCTGGCAGACGACCAGCGGACGGAGACCGGCACGCATGACTGACCGCCTGTACCTGCGCCGCTCCGCGGACAAGTAGACCGACGCCCGCCAGCCGCCCGCCTTGTCCAAAGCGGAATTGGCCAACAGGGTCCCGGGCCCGTGTCAAGGACAAACGCGAGACGGCACCGGCACGGATGCACGGCATCGTCCGGCGACGCGAGCACCCCCAGGACGATGCCGTGCATCGTGAGCGACGGGTGTACGGCACCCGGTCCGCACCGGATGCACGGGAGCCGGAGTGTCCAGCATCGCCGGACGATGCCGGACACTCCCCGCCGGTGGAGAGCACTCCGCCCACGGGCCCAGTCGGTGGGCTCCACGCGCCGGATCCGCTCAGCGGCCGGTCCCTGGGCCGCGGTGGGGTCCGGGCTGCTGCGGGTGGTGCGCCTGCTGCTCGTCCGCGCGCACCGGCCGCGACGGCTCGTCGGCGTCGCCCGGTTCGGCGAACTGGGCCGCTCTCTCGCGGGCCTGCTCGCCCACCCGCCTGGACGCCTTCTGGATGTGGCGCAGCTGCTCGGCGGTGAGGTCGAGGGATTCGACGTCGGTGCGGGACTTCTTCAGGGCCCGCACAGCGGTCAGGTCGACCGCTTCTCGGGGTTCGGTCTCCGGCTCTTGGTCGTCATCGTCGCGGTCGGGCTCGGCGGCCGGGGGCGGGAGGAGCTGTTCTCGCATGGCGGCCTGCTGATGCGCGATCACGTCATACCCCTGCCCGGGCGCGGTGAGGGTGGTGCGGAGCTTTTCTCGGAGTACTCCGGCGGCGATGACGGCCCGGTCGTAGCGGAGCGGGACGCGGGGGATCTCCCACTCCCCCAGCGTTTGGTCCGGGAGTTGGGGCGTGGCCGGGGCGCCCGTGTCGGGTGGGAGCTGGTGGTCCTCGGCCGGGATGGCCAGCCGTCGGCGGGCGGGTCGGAGGTCGGCGTCGGTCCAGAGGGTGGTGTAGAGGCGGTGGGCCGATGTACGGGCGCGCAGCGTTCCCGAGTTGGTGATGTCGGCGCAGTGCGTGGCGATGGCCGCGTCCACGACCTGGTCGTCGAGGCCGGGTTCGCGGAGGCGGCCTCGCAGGACGAGGGCGAGGTGGCGGCGGGCTTCGGCGAGGAGGTGATGGCGTTGGAAGGTGCCGTCCTTGTTCATCACGAACACGACCGCGGCGACTTCGACGGCCGCCAGGGCGAGGTCGACCACGGCCGGGATACGGGCCCGGATCGCCGCCGCAGCAGTGCGCGCGAGGTCGAGGAGGGAGTCGATGAGCGCGTGGCCGAACCTGCGGACCGCGCTCTCCCGCCAACGGGCGCGCAGTTCGGCGAGGGATCGGGCCACCGTGCGTTTCCGGGGGCGGGTCTGGCGGGCGGCCATCTTGTTGAGCTTGGCGCGGGCCCGCTCGGACACCTGGGGCGCGAACTTCGGGTTGCCGTCGTCGTCGATGGCGGTGACGTACTCGCGCTCCAGGTCGGCCAGGCAGGCGGCGATCTGGTCGCTGCGCCGGGCCGTCCAGGCGATGAGTTCGTGCGGCACCCCGGAAATCTCCATCACAGGGCGGCGCCCGGGGGTGACGGTTCGCGGCTCGGACGCCACCCCCAACGCCACCGCTTCCGCCGAGCCGTCACCACCTTCGTCCACGACCTCCGCACCGGCCGCAGCTTCATGGCGACGTGTAACCCAACCATGATCCACCAAGCAAGATCACTTTGACGACAGACCCTAGGCGCCGCGGCGACGGGTTGGCGGGACCGGCGCAGGGTGCGGACCGTACGCCCACCGGCGGGCACAGAGTCCAGTACGGTAACTGTCGGCCGAGGGGCCGGAGAGGCGGTGTTCCATGGGCGCGGAACGCGACCCGGTACGGCCCGGGGCACAGGGGTCCATCAACCCCCTGTCCGGCACCGTCCACGGCCCGTCGGTGCAGGCGGGTGCCGTGCACGGCGGCATCACCTTCAACTACCAGCTCGCGCACCCCGGGCCCCTCGCCGGGGACCGGCCGGCTGCCGCCTCGGCTCCGCTCAGCACGGCGTCGGCAGTACCGCGAGCAGGGTCAGGACGGTCAGCAGCGGGCCCGCCGCGGTGAGCCCGGTGGCCGTGCCGTGCCGGGCGGACTCCCAGTCGTTGCCGCCGGCACGGCGGCTCAGCCAGCCCACCAGCAGACCGATGAGCACGCCGATCACGACGATCAGCCACAGGTAGGGAAACAGTGCGAGGAGCCGCTCGGCGGGGGAGAGCGGAGCACAGGCCGCAGCGGACCCGCCCCCGGCGGCGGCAGCGGACACCGGGTCGTGGAGCACTAGGACGGGTACGTGGACCGTCCAGTAAGCGATGCGTCGAAGCAGCGAATTGGACATGGGAACCCTCTCGGGGAGTCGGTGGCGGGGCGATGGCCGCGCCCGGACCCCCATACGCTCATCTCCGGCCGTATCCGGCGCCGTTCGCCCGAGACGTCCGCTCAACTACGCAGATCAGACGCCACGAAGAGGTTTTCCGGCCGTATCCGGTGGCTCCGGCGACTCCAGGGGCCAGACCGCCGGGAAGGTCCCGGAGCGGCACGACGAAGTGGAGGACGGGATGTCCGACGAGTTCGCCTCGGCGCTGGCCCGGCTGTGGGAGCTGGCGGGCAGCCCGACCTTGGAAACGATCAAGGGCGTCAGCAGCAGCTCCTTCAGCGACTGGCGGAAGGGCAAGGTCGTCCCCGACAAGCCCGCCAGGCTCGCAGCCGTCGTGGTGTACCTGCGGGTTGCGGCCGTGGGCCAGGAGAAGGCGGGCAAGCTCACCGCGCGGGAAGCGTCCATGCTCGCGGCCCTGGGCGTCGATCGCATGGAGGCGCTGCGGATACGGGCCCGGGAAAAGCCCGCGGCCACGCCGGGAAGCGCGGAGCTGGACAAGCTCCGCGCGCTGAGCGCGCAGGCGGTCGAGGACGCCGCCCTCCTGATGCGGCCCAACCCGCTCTTCCCGCAGGGGATCTCACTCGACGACCTGCATGTCTCCCGTGAACTGGAAGACACCGTCCTCACCCATGTGCCCGAGAGGTGCGCCCAACTCGTGGTTGGGGAACCCGGCTACGGCAAGACCACCGTACTGTGGAGTCTGCACCGCCGACTCATGGAGCTGCCCGGCAGGGAGCCCTTCTTCGTGAAGGCCTCGTTCCTCCTCGACGCGCTGCATCCCGACCCGGAGCCGCTGCCCACCGCGCTGACCGTCGCGGAGATCACCGAGGCGCTCACCCGCTGCCGCGCGGCGGTCGAGCCGGTGCTGCTGGTCGACACGCTGGACCTGCTCATGCACAGCCCCGAAGGTGCCGCGCTGGTCGCCCGGCTCATCGACGCCGCCCGCCAGCACGGGGTGTCGGTGGTGATGTCCTGCCGTCCGGGAGAAGCCAAACTGCTGCCGTTCGAGAGCCGCGACGAGGCCGACGCGGAGGCCCGCGACGCCTTCCTGCGACCTCCCCGGCGCCTGGGCGCCTATAGCTCCGGGGAACGAGCCAGGGCGGTGACCAGGCACAGCCGGATCTACTGCCCGCGGGCGGTGCACGGGCCGCTGGCGGCGGAGCAGTTGGAGCGGCGCATCATGGGCGCGGTCTATCAGGACCTCCCGCTGCGCGAGGTGTGCGACAACCCGCTGACCCTGCGCATGCTGTTCGACGTCTACGCGCCGGACCCGCCGGTCCAGGAGATCGACGTCGCCTCGCTCTACGACCAGGTGCGCCGGCAGCGCGTCGAGCAGGACAGCAGAGCCGGGTACGGTGACTCCTCCCGACCGGAACGCGCCACCCGAGACCTGCGGGACACGGCCCAGGCGCTGGCCCGCTACATGCTCGCCGCCAACGAGTTGGAGGTCGACCTGCCCGTCGCGGGGCACCATCTGGAGGAACTGCTCCCCGGCAAGCCGTGGCACACCATCGCGGAGGAACTCGCCGAACTGGAACGCCGGGGAGTCGTCTCGACCATCTCAGGCACCACCCGCGTCCGGTTCTTCCACCAGACCTTCTTCGAGTACATGGCCGCCGACTGGCTGCGCACGGCGGGGCGGGCGCCAGAACTCGTCGAACGCCTGCTGGCCAACCCCACGGACCTGGTGCTGGCCGCCGTCGCCGGCCAGCTGGTCCCCCGGGAGGCCCCGGGCGAGGCGGACCGGTTGCTGCTGCCGCTGCTGAACGACGACCGGACCGCCCCGCTGGGGCTGGAGTTGTACGCCCGGCTGCGCACCCCCGGAGCGGAGTCCCCCACCGCGCGCGAACGGCTGCGCGGCATGCCCGCCGAACCGGTGAAGAGATTCCTCACCGTCCTCCCCGGTATCCGCCACCCGCACGCCGACCGCTGGGTCGCCGACCTCACCGCCGTGTGGGAGCGGGGCGAGCAGTTGGATGCCGACGGCCGGGCCGTCCGCATCCAACTGCTGGAGTCGCTGTGCCGCCTGCTGCGCCAGCATCCCGTCGCCGCGCTGGAGCTGCTGGACGAACAGGGCTGTGTGACCTGGCTGCTGACCTGGAGCTCACCCACGCTGCGCTCCCACGACCACCTGTATCTGAAGCTGCTCCGCGCGGCCTTCCCATACGACCTCGACTGGACTCTCGACCAGATGACCGCCTTCTGGCGGCGCTTCAGCGAGGACCGGACCACCGCGGGCCTCGCCGACCTCATGCGGGCGGCGGCGCTGGAAGGGTCGCTCATCGAGGACCCCGACTCGGCGGCGCGGGCCCTACGCCGGTCGGCGGACCGCTTCGAGATCCTCCTCGACGAGACGGCTCCGGCTCTGGGAGACAAGGCGCTGGACGGTGTGGTGTCGGCGCTGGGCGTGCTCTGGGCCGCGTCGAAGTCGGCCACCCGGGCACCGGAGCGGCTGACGATGGCGCTCGACGCCGTCGCCGGCCGTCTCGACGACCCGGTACCCCTCGCGAAACTGTTCGGGGCGGGTCTGCTGGCCACGCGCCTAGACCTGCGGGACGCCGCGAAGGTCGTACGGAAGCTGCTCGCCCTGGACGAGCCCGGCGCGCAGACGGCGGTCCTTGACATGGTGGTGGTCCCCACGCTGGCCGACGGCGACCCCGGCGCGTCCGATGACCGTCCCCGGGACTCCGCGTTCGTGCGGCTGATCGAGAACAGGTGCCGGGTGGCCCTGCGCGCCCTGCCGGCGCCGCCCTTCCAGAACCGTCGGCGGACCCTCCCCGGGCTGTTCCTGGAAGCGGTACTGCGCGCCAGCCCGACCCCCGCGACCCTGCTGCGGCTGCTGCCTGACGCGCCCCGAGACACCTGGCTGAGCGCCGAGGGGCTCGCGAAACTCGCGGTCCCCGCTGCCGCCGCCGGGCACCCGCGGGCTGACGGCGCGCTGCACGAGTGGGCCACCGATCCCGAGGTCAACGCCGCCTTCGCCAGCAACCGACAGGCGCCGGCGACCTTCGCCACGAGCTTCGCCGAATACGTCGACGCCCATCCCTGGCTCCTGGCCCATCCCGTCGAAGAAGCACTCCTCACCTCCAACACCGTCCTACTCGTCACCGTGCTGGACACGATCCGCACCCGGCAGGTCACCGATGCGCTGTCGCACCATGAGGAGCGGCTGCGCGCGCTGGCCGGCACGTTGACCACGAGCCACGCCAACCACCGCCGACAGGGTTACCGGCTGGTGAGGGTCCTGCTGGAGAAGGCCGACTGGAGACCGCCGAGCGGTGCCGACCTAGCCGAGGAACTGCGCACCGGAGCAGCCCCCTTGCGGATCGCAGTCCTTGAACTGGTCGCCGCTGCCGTGCGTTCGGGCAGGTGGGACGCCCCGGATCTGGAGCCGCTGCTGCCCGTGCTGTACGAGTTGTCGGCTCCGCCCGCCGAGGGCCGCGACTTCTCCAGCGCCGCGGAAGGGAACGTCGCGGCCTTGGCGCGCCATGTCCTGACCAGCGCGGTGTGCCGCCTCACCCCGGTCGAGGACAGCGGGGCGGCCGTGGCGGCGTACACCGCGCTGCTGCCGTCGATCCTGCCGACGGCTCCGGCTGACGGACCGCTGGTGACGGGAGACATCCGCGAGCTGGGCCGGCTGATCGAGCGCATGGCCCACCACGACCCCGCCGCCGCGGCCCGGCTGCTCCTGGCCGTCTCCGAAGCCCTGCACTCCTATGACCCCCGCGTCCTCAAACCCAAGCGGGAGATCGCCAATCGCTGGCAGGCACCGCTCCGTGTCCTGCTGGGGCGGTTGGGTGGGATGGGCCGCAAGAACCTTGTCCTGGCCCTGGTCGTCCAGGACGTGGCCCTTGCCCGGTGCGCGGTGGAGGTGTTCGCCCAGCTGCACGAGTCCTCCGTGGCGGACCCGCCCACCTGGTTCCGTGAGCTGGCCCATCGACCGGACCTCTCCTCGACCCTGCGGCAGTCGGTGGCGAACCGGCTGCGCATCCACGCGCGCACCCGCTGCGGCGGTCGCTGGCCCGAACTGCTGAAACCGCGGTCGGCCGTCTCCTAAGTCGGTGCGCCGACCCGCTCGGTCCGCGCCAAAGGGGGCACGTCACTCCTCCTCGTCCCGGGTCAGCAACCAGGCGCCGCCCGGCCCCACGTAGAACGGGTACCGCGTGCAGACCAGCAGGACCAGGCGACGGGCACGCTCGCCGTCGCCACCGCCCACCAGCCGCCGAGGGTGCCGGTGGGGCAGAGCGCCGTCAGCAGGACCGCGGGCGCGAGGGCGAGCAGCGTCCGGGGGGCAAAGGGGTCGTAGCGGGCGCGGCGGGGTGACGGTGCGGCCCGGGTCGGTCTACCGCAGGAGGGCGCGGCGGTGCTGGAGGTGGGGTATCCACTCCTGCTCGCCGGTGCACCCCCAGACGATGTGGCCGCTGTCGGTCACCAGGACCGTCGGCATGATCCGACTCCGCTGGCAGAGTTCCTCCAGGGCGATCTTGTCGCGGTAGTGGTAAGCAGGCGATGGAGGCGCACTCGCCCACCGCGTAGCCGCACCTCGCGGGACAGCGGCGGTGCGGTCCGGCCGCGCATCGCAGACCGCCCCGCCGCGGCTTCAACGCACCGCGCGCACCGGGTGCGCACCGGGTGCGGTGACCGTATCGGTGGGCACCAGCGCACCGCACCATCCATCGCGGTGCGCGCCACCGGCCCCACCACGCCGCACCAGGCGCGCGGTGCGCGCGCCACGAGCGCGCGCGGGGCCCTCTATCACCCACCCCCTAGACCGCGACCTGATCGCCAGCCCGAATTCACGTTGACCAGGGAAAACGTTCGGGTAGCGAACGTGGTCTAGGAAGGACGCGCGCCCATCGAACCCTGGTAGAGGGGTTGGTCGGCGGTGCACGCACCGGTGCGGTGCGGCGCAGCCGAAGGTGCGCACCGGTCGTGCGCGTGAGTGCCGGGCATCGTCTGATGGCGCGCGCCGGATGCGATGCGCGACTCGCGGTGCGCACCAGAGTGGCGTCCATCGTCATCCGGTGCGCACCACGGCGGAGTCCACCCGATGGGCTCCACTCGGTGGGTGATGCCCGGCGTCGTCACCACAACCAGGCGTTGGAATGCCGCACCCGGGACAGAGCGCGGGCATCGCGGCGCGCGGCCGCGTTACCGATCCGGCTCTGCCGGGACCGGGGTCGGCGCGACTCCCTGGCTGCGAGGCGTCGCTTGACAGCGTCCTGGAGCCGCCGCCGTTGCTTGCGCAGCTCCCGCTTCTTGTCCGCCTTCGACTTCGGCTTCCGGGGCCGCTTCCAGACCGGCTCCCACCCCACAGGCTCATCGGGCCCGGGCTCATCGAGCTCGGGCTCCTGGTCCTCGTCGAACTCGGAGGCCGTCCCCTCGTGGGCCGCGCGGGCTCGGGCGAGGGCGTCCTTCAATCCTGGGATCTCGGGGTTTTCGGGTGTGGTCATGCAAGTCCTCCCGTGGGGGTCCGGCCAGGCGTCTGCTGCGCGCCGGGCGGCGGGGTGTGTGACGGCGCGGGCGGGGCGGGATGCGGCCGGGGGCCGCGGGCGACGGCGCGCTCCCGGACGCCGTCCTGGAGCTTGGCGGCCACCTTGGCGACGGCCTCGATCGTGGCGCGGGTCTGCTCCAGCGCGGCAACGTCGGTCCCCTGCTCCTGCGCACGGCCGGACTTCCGGTCCGGGCGCGATGGCCGCGGGCCAGACCTCGACACATCGGGCACGGCGACATGGCGCGTACGGGTGCGGAAACCGAGGCGCTCCGAACGCCGGGCCGCATGAACCCGGGCACTCAGCGCGCCAGCGGCGAGCCGGGCCCGCTCGTACGGGGCCGCGGACCGCTTGCGGGTCAACAGACGCACCACGGCCTGGTCGTCGGTGTCGTGCGGGTACAGGGCGCGCAGGTCGGCGGTCATCGCCAGGCCCCGGCCGACGGGGCGGGTGTAGTCGTCGATCACGGTCTGCACGATCTGTTCGTCCAGGCCGGGTTGGTGGGGTCGGCCGCGCAGGACGTAGGAGAGGTGGCGGCGTGCTTCGGCGAGCAGGTGGTGGCGCTTGAACGCCCCGCGCATCACGTACACCACGGCCACGGTGTCGACCGCCGCCAGCACGATGTCGACCACCGGCCGCACCCGCGCCCACACCGCCGCAGCCGCCGCCCGCGCCCGCTCCGCGAGGCGATCCACGACGTCGGCGCCGAACGTGGCGATGGCCGACTCCCGCCACCGCTCGCGCAGCTGGGACAGCGACCGCAGCTCGGTGCGCTTCGGCGGGCGCGTCCGGTCGGCGGCCCGACAGGCCAGCCCGTAGGCGGCCCGCTCCCCCGGCTCGTGCCCGTGCTCCTCCACATACTCGGCGGTGAGGACGGACAGGGCATCTTCGATCTGCTGACGGCGGGTCGACTGCCAGCCGATGAGCCGCTGATCGATCCCGGCTATCTCCATGACGGGCCGGCGCCCCGGGCTCACCTCGCGGGGCTCCCACGCCCAGCCGAGCCGAGCCGACACCTCCTCCATGAAGTAAAGGAGGTAGAGGCAGTCGGCCGCGACGATATGGGTCATCAACGAGTCCGCCGACACGTTGCCCCACTTCCCGTCGTGCGGCCGCCGGGCGCGGATCGACACGACCGCGTGAGCGTGGAGAAGCGGCCTCGATTCCGTGGCTCTGGACTCGTAGTGCCTAAAGACCGCGACGATCAGCCCGTCCTTGACCCGGGCCCGCTGCTTGCCGCCGGCTTTCGAACGGATCTCCGCGACCGACTCCTCCAACCACGCCAGGGACTTGTCGCGGGCGATGTCATCGCACTCCTCCAACACCTGACGGTGCTCGTCGTCCATCAGGGCCCACGCCAGGTGCGCCGTCGGCGGGGGCCGGAACGTCAAGTCGAAAGCCAACCAGGGCGTGCGCTCCTTGGCCTTCTCCGTCTTCGATGACCGGTTGTGCTCGACGGGCCTGCCCAACACCGTCGCCCGACGGGCCTTCGCCGGACTCTCCCCCGCCGCCAACAGCCGGCGCTCGATCCGGTCCGCGTCCGGGTGCCGCCCCTCCCCCAGCAGCAGCTCGGCCTGCCGCTCCGTCACCACATCCCCAGACCTCAGGCCGACCGCCGTAAGGCCCTGTCCTCTCCAGATCCCGGGCGGGACACCCGCCTCGTCCTGAGCAGCACGCAGCGCTGTACCCGCGGGCCGGTGGCCGTCACCGACCATCACGCCGCGGAACAGGTAGCGCCACCCGTCACCGGGACGAACCTCCGCCATGCTGATCACCCAGCCAGGAAACACCGCCCATGACCAGCGGAAAAGCACGATCCCGCGTGCTTCCCGCCGGGCGGGAAGCCATCACCAAGTCTTTACCGCAGCTCCCGTCAGGCGGGCCACCAGGCCAGCACGCGACAGTAAGCCACGCAGGTGTGCACAGTCCGCCCCATGGACAGACCTCTGCCCTCTGTGCCACCGCCCCCTCACCCAGCGGACCACCAACACGGTCAAGTCAGCCCAGTCGCTCTACCCGACTCGTATAGACACGGCCCCTCACTGCGACCCCTGCGAGGCCCTCCGGCCCCAGGAGTTCTACGACGCGATGCGCGCCCTCTACGGGCCCTGACCGAGCCGTGCGAATACTGCGCCCGACCAACACCAACCACTGATCTGGTCCGTCGACGGCTACCCGGTCCCATTCGGCACCTGGGATGCCTGGGACGACCGCATCGACCTCCTCATCCCGTTCGACCGGGAGAAGCAGGACTACACCGACTACAGCACCTCGCGGATGTTCGCAGCGGTCTATCCCGAGGCCGTTACCCTGGCACCCCTGATCGCCTCACCCCACTGGCAGCACAGCTGGCCGACGGCACCAAGGCCGAGCAAGCCCGTTTCTTCACGGAGATCAGCAACCGCGTCACCTACCCCTACAGCCCGCCCGGCCGCAAGGGGGACGCCATCGCGCATTGGTCCCTCGTCGACCCCTGACTGCCTTACAAGCCCGGCCGGATGCACGGCAAGCTCTCCGGCCTCGCAGCCAACCGGCTAACCCGCCACGAAAAGCCGTGATGTGGTTCAGCCGCCCCGCAAGGACCAGGGCCGCACACTCCTCTTCCACAGCCACCTCAAACCGGTCCTTCTGCGTGACCGCGAACACCGATACGAGAAGTGGGAAGGAACCATCTGGCACAGCACACGCACCGACGAACTCATGCGCGACGAGGTCGCGAAGAATCGCCGAACTGCGGCACGGTGAAGCCAGGTTCGGATTTCGTCAAGGAATGCACACCCTGCGGCGCGGCGCCACGGGCTTCCGAGCTGGCTACGGTCAAGCCCCCTGGGCCTCTGAATCAGCCACGATCATTCGGATTGAGGGAACGCCTCCGAGCTCGGATGCCTTCAGGCCTAGCTCGCTTCGAAGGTCTCGCCGCAAGGCGATGAGCAGCTCATCCACTCCGGCGTCTCCCTCGCGAGCCAGCGAGTCTCGCACCGAAGTAGCGAGCTCAATGTGCTCAGACGTCCCCAGCAAGATGACATCATCCATAGCCCGCTCAAAAGCGTGAGCCTGCTCAACGGACAACCGCCGGTGGACACAGTCGGCAAGCGTGCGGTATGCGCTGAGCAGGTAGTCGAGGCGCTGCTGGCCACGCACCTGTGTTCGCGCTTGCGCTCGTGCTGTGAAGAAGGCCAGCACAACACTGACTGACACGGCGGCAATTGGCACGACAATCTTCTCAAGTACGTCCACGCGCAGAGTCTTGCACTACCACCTTCGCCGCCGCAGCCTGCATGAGGTAATGCACCTGATAGGGGACCTCCGGCAAAGAGTGGCAGGTGCCCCACGGCTCTCGCCCCAGGTCACTCGCACAACAGGCACCCCGAACGCGACGTCGCGCTCCAAATCCTCCGCTGAGCCGACACGCTCACCGTCGACTCACCGGCCCCGCCACCGCCCCCGTCCACCGGCCGGGGGGCTTCGTGCTGCCCGGAGGCGAACCCCGTGCCCACGTACGAGACACTCCCCCGCTTCACCGCCGACCTGAACCGCCTCACCCCCGAACAACGCCACCGCTTCCGCTTCCGCCAGACCGTGAACGCCTTCGTCGACGACCTCCGCACCTAAGGCCCGTTCCGGCCGCGGCTTCCGCCCAGGACTACGCGTCAAGCAGGTCAGCGGATTCCCCGGCATCTACGAACTCACCTGGTCCATGGGCAACGGCCCCGCAGGACGCGCCACCTGGACCTACGGCACACCGATAGCCCCCGGGCAGCCCCACATCATCTGGCGGCGCATCGGCGGACACGACATCCTCACCGGCCCCTGAACGGCAAGGACTCGGAAGCCCCCGTCTCTCCAGCCCCTGCCCTCTCGCAGGGCTTGTCCTGTCCCGAATCGAAGTCAGGAAGGCGGTGCATACCCCTGGACTTGCGGAGGAAGCGGGTCAAGACTCGCGGGATGAACGACGAGAACGGAAGCAAGGACTCCGGCGTCGGCCCAGCCGCATTCGTCGGCCTCTACATGCAAACCCTCCGCGCCCGCATGACACCCGCGGAATACAAGACACTCGCCACAGCGGTCAACGAGTTCTGCCGCCTGATCACCAAGGGCGGTACCGGCTCCTTCCAGATCGACGACACCGCATTCACCCCTGGCCTCCACCAAGAACTCATGACCGTCATCACCATGCTCGCCACCGGCCGCACGGACCACCACTACATCGACATGCCCGGCCCGAACGGAACGTTCGGCGGAGCCATGGTCCAAGCCGACATCGCCAACGACCCCGAACAACTCGCCGCCGTCCGAACCAAACTCAACACCTGGTGGGCACAGCGGGAAGCCGAAGACGCGACGCTGGACGGCATCGCCCGCGCCAGCGGCCTGAACACCCAGCGGTGAGCGAACCGGCTCTTCCTCGCTGATGGCCTCGTAGACCATGGCGAGCGGCGCGGTCGCAGTGGGTGGCGGGTCTGGATCGTCGGCGTGGGGCTCGGGTCGTTCCGGCCAGCAGGCGTGCGCGGGTGTGCGCTTCCGGTCCGCTCGTACGGGGGGTTTGCCGACGAGGATCGACACCGGGGCTGGTGATCTTCCTATGGTCTGACGTGTCCCGGCCCGACCAGCCAAGGAGCGACCATGTCCCAGTTCCAGACCGGTGAGATCCCCCACGGGTTCCTCGTCAATGAGTCAGGCGGGCTCATCCACTACAAGTACGGCATTGTCCTGGCTATCCCGCAGCCCAACCAGGGCAACAACACCGTCTGGGGTGACGGTTACCTCAGCTTCGGGTCCGACTGGGCCGACGTACGACTGCGGGTGGCCCTCCACAACGGCACGACCTGGACGGTCGTGAAGAACTGGGACATCAACGCCGCCGCCGGCCGGCTCGCGGAGAAGCTCCCTGCCGGAACGCAGAAGGTCAGCATCGGACGGGCGAAGAAGTCCGCCGCCGACAGCGTCGACGACGCCCCCGTCAGCTGGCTCCTCGAATACCTCTAACCGCCCGAATGGGACTCGGAGCCCCGGCCCACAGGCCGGGGCTCTTCCCCATACCGCTGTTGGAACGAGGGCAGGTCACGGACCGATTGGTATGAGACAGAACGATCGTATGGAGGGATACCGACACTGCCTCAAGGATTTTCGGCACGACGGCTCACATATCCGGTCGGAGATTCCAGTTGCCACCTGGGTCTCAAGAAGTAGCCGGAGCTGCGGACTCCTGAAGAAGGTCAGCCGTTTCGTACAGGGTCCGCACGAGTCAGGCCCGTTTCTGCGCGCAGCGCACGGTGCCCTGGACGCGGGCGGCGGACGCCGTCGACGGGGGCGTGTCAGTCAGTAGGTGACCTGAGCCTTTCTCGACTCGTCTCCGGATCTTCTCTGAGATCGTCCGGTACCTGTCTCCCTGAGTGGTGGCCGGCTGAAGGGAAGGATGGTTGATGGTGGCGAAGCGGAGCTCGATCAGTCCGGTGCGGGCCTCGTCATCGAGCTGGATACAGTTTTCCATTTCGTGCGGTGGATAGATGGCGTCGAGGTGATGGGCTCGGCTCACGGGCAGCCCGAACTCTGGCTCGGTGAGAGCCTCGACGAGCTCCTGCCGACAATGAGGGCTACTGGTACGGAAGTCGAGGTCCAGGCACCAGCGCACCGGGTTGAAGCCTTCGTAGCCGTGGATACCAAGGCCCTTGTAGCCGCTCACGTGGTCGACTGGCACGACTGTATGAAACAGGGGTAGGCGGCGCAGCAGGCCGCTGGTGCACCAGGCTCCTGCGTGGAGGTGGCTTGCCCATGGTTCGGTGTTCCACCGTTGGTCGTATGCCAGTTCTTCTTCCGTCCAGTCGGCGGGTCCTTTCCACAGTGGTCTCCAGGCGATTTGGGCGAGGGTGTCGAGTGCTTCGGTCTCGGCGCGTGTCCAGGCGGATGTGGGTAGTCCGGTTAGCCATGCCGAGGTGGCTCGGCCGGCTTGGTGGATCTCGATGCCGCGTTTCGTGCGCTGCCAGATGCGAAGACCGGGGATGCCGTGTACTTCGCCGTCGGGCTCGTAGGAGGGGAGGATCGTGCGGAGGATCTCGTGTGCGCGTCGTTCGCTTTCCACGTGGAGCTCGATGGTGTCGGTCGCGGGGCGTACGCGGCTGATTCCGAAGGTGTAGGCGGTGAAGTCGCGGTGGGAGTTGAGGATCTGGTGGAAGAGCTCTGCCTCGAAGCCGCGCTGTGTGGGTGGTGGGACGGGAATGGGTGGTTGGCCCGGGCGTAGCTGTGAGCGTGCTTGGTCGTATGTCTCGTTCGTGTAGCGGCAGCGCATTCTTGCGAGACGGGCGATTCGGCCGCGGGTCATCAGGGGGTCCTGTTCTCCGTGCTGTTCGGCCCATCAGCGCGGTGATTGAACCGTTCCTGGGTGTGTGCTTCGGGATTGAACCCGTGACGTGGAACTGCGCTGCCTTCGTTCCCCACGAAAAGGACGTTCAGTAGGCCGAAAACGTCCGGAGGAGCACGGCCCGCCACAGCCGCTGCACATGCAACGTAGAGGATCTGCCCTGCCTGAGTTCTGATTTGCGGTCTGGCGTGTCCGGTCGCGCACGTCGCTGCGGAGATGGGTATATCCCGGCCCACGGACCCAAATGGGTCCGCCGCTGGCGGGCCAAGGGCGACGCCGATCTCGCCGACCGCTCCAGCCCGCCCCGAACGACCCCGCACCGGACGTACTCCGCGCTCGAGACGGGTGCCTGCCAACTGCAGACCGCACGCAAAACTCGGCCGTCATGGGCAGAGTCGACGTGACGCGCCCATGGATGCCCCACAGACCAAGGTCGATCGCGTCCGCCGGTACCTGCACTCAACCGGATGGGCTGCCGCACGACCATCGAGTCGGTGGTACACCACCGTCATAAGCTCGCGCAGGCTCCGAACGCTTCGACGAACGGGGCATCCGCATCGCAGGGTCGTCATGAACCCACATCGCCCCCGAGTACGAACCCCATTCCGCCGGCCCTGCATCAATTGCTGGCACCCGTCGGCACACGGGCCGAGGGCCTCGTGCAACCGCCGCGCTCCCCGTCTGGTCTTCATCGTCATGTCAGTCAATCGGAGAACGCGATCCGTCCCGGATGATCGAGGGTTACGGCTGTGGAACGTCGGATGGGCCCTGGCCGTCACGTTCGTCGCTGCGGTACTGGTCGCGGGCGGTGTCTTCTACGGTCTGGTGGCCCTGCTGGACTTCCAGGGGATCGACAGGAAGGCCAAGCTGGACGCGAAGACGCTGTTCGACTTGGTGAAGCTCTCCTTCGGAGTGGTCGCTGGGGCCGGGGCGCTCGTGGCCCTGGTCGTCGCCTACCGGCGCCAGCACGTCGACGAGGTCGGCGCGCACCGTGAGGCCACCCGGCTTCACACCGAGCGGTTCTCCCAGGCGGTCGACAAACTCGGCTCCGACTCCCCCGCGGTGCGGCTCGGCGGAGTCCACGGACTGGCCGGCCTTGCCGACGACGCCCCCGATGACAGCCTGCGCCAAACCTGCATCGACGTTCTGTGCGCCTACCTCCGCCTGCCCTTCCCCACCGACCCCGGCGAACTGCCCAACCCCTTGCCCGACGACACCCCACCCGCCGAAGTACAACGCGAAACCCACCAGGACAAGAAGGACCGCTACCACGCTTTGCGCGAGGTCCGGCACACGATCCTGCGCCTCATCGGCGACCACTACCGCATCGCCCACGGCACACATCGTTCCTGGCAGGGCTGCACCCTTGACCTCACCGGCGTCACCATCGACGGAGACATCGACTTCACGGGCGCGACCTTCGCCAAGGGCCGGGTGAGCTTTGACCGTGCGACGTTCTCGGATGGCCGGGTGAGCTTCGACCGTGCGACCTTCGTCGGCGGGCGGGTGACCTTCCACCGCACCATGTTCGCCGGGGGGCGGGTGACCTTCCACGAAGCGCAGTTCACCGGTAGCGGGGTGACCTTCCACGAGGCGGCGTTCTCCGGAAGCAAGGTGAGCTTCTGGGGCGCGACCTTCTCCGGTGCAGTGAGCTTCCACGACACCGCGGTCACCGGCGGCCGCGTGGGTTTCAGCTCCGCTACGTTCTCCGGAACCGTCGGCTTCGACCGTTCGGCGTTCCGTGATGGCCCAGTGAGCTTCCACCGCGCACAGTTCTCCGGTGGTCAGGTGACCTTCCACGAAGCGCAGTTCACCGGAAGCCGGGTGACCTTCTACCAAGCGACGTTCGCCGACGGCCTAGTGATCTTCGAAGACGCGACGTTCTCCGGTGGCGCAGTGAGCTTCGACGAAGCACGATTCACCGGCGGTGAGGTCAGCTTCGAACACGCAACGCTCTCCTGCGGCGAGCTGAGCTTCGAACACGCGACACTCTCCTGCGGCGAGCTGAGCTTCGAACACGCAACGCTCTCCGGGAGCGAAGTGACCTTCGAGCATGCCGCGTTCTCCGGGAGTCGGGTCACCTTCCACGACACCACGTTCTCCGGAAGCCGGGTGAGCTTCGATGAGACAACCGGCCCGGCCCCATCAGGGCTCCTCACGGCAGTCGGTACTCCAGTACCGTCCGCAATTCGCCTGCGCGCCGACTGGCTCCCCACAAGTCCATAGAAATACGACGCTTAGACGCTTTCGAGCGCAACCGCTGGCCTCTACCATCCCTTGCCGCCGTAGCATCCTTCACCGCACTCGGGATCTCGGGGGGCTCATCGTCGTGCGGGAGTGTGAGGACTGCGCGTGAACCTGTCTATGTGCGTGACGTCTCAAGGTAAGGGAGTTGGGCGATTTGGTGACGGGAGTCGATGCTGCGGCGGCGGAGGTAGGGCCTCTGGCGCGATCCCCTTGGCGCCTGCGGGGTCGAAGCCGAGGGTGCAGGCTCCTTGTCGCTTGTTCCGTGGCCGTGGCCGGCTTGCTGGCCTTCCCTTCCTCCGTTCCCAACGCCGGCCTTAGTCTGGGTAGTTTGTTGGAGACGTTCCTGCCCTGGCTCGGCCTGGCGATCCTGGTGCTGGGGGGTTTGGCCTGCTGGCGGAGATCGGCCGTCGTGTGGTGCGCACTGCTGCTGCCCGTGATGGCGTGGCTCGTCCAGTTCGGCGGTCTGCTGCTACCGCAACAGGGCGCGGGATACGACATCACGGTCCTGCACCACAATGTCAGCGACGAGAATCCGGATCCCTCAGGCACGGCACGGAAGCTGCTCAAAGTCCAGGCCGACCTCATCGCCCTTGTCGAGGTGACTCCCTCGTCGTTCCCGGCGATCGCAGCCGTCTTGGCACCGGACTATCCGCATCATGCGGCCGTGGGAACGGTCGGGCTCTGGTCGAAGCTCCCTCTCACCAACGTGCAACCAGTAGACATCAAGCCCAAGGCCGTCAAGGCAGGTTGGGATCGCGGCCTGCGTGCCACCGCTGACTCAGAGCACGGTGACATAGCCGTGTACGTCGCCCACCTGCCCTCCGTGCGACTCGGCGTGAGCGACGGATTCCGCTCCGCCTGGCGAGACGAAAGCGCCTCCCGCCTGGGGGCGGCAATAGCCGACGAACAGCTGGAGAAGGTGATCCTCCTCGGCGACCTCAACAGCACCGTGGACGATCGTGGCCTCCACCCGCTCACCTCACAACTGGACCCGCCCCGCACAGGCCTCGCGTTCAGCTGGCCCGCCTCATTCCCTCTCGCCCGCATCGACCAGATCATGACCCGCGCAACCATCGCCACACGCATCTGGTCGCTCTCACCTACCCCAAGCGACCACCTACCCGTAGCCGCCCACATCCGCCTCTGAACGAACACCAGCAGGCATCGAGAACGCCGAGAACCGACCCACTCAAGGCAGAAACAGCCCTTCAGTACCCACACAAACTGCCCCGTCCAGCGGATCCAGTCCCTCAGCCGACGGGCAAGCGCGGATGGCGGGCAGAGCGTTCAGCTGTCCGGAGTCAGCTTTCGGTTCGTCCCGGACCGGCCGATGTCCAGGTCGAGGAGTGCAGCCAGGCTTGTGCCGCTGTGCCAGAAGCCGAGGAGGTCGACGTCGACGAGGACCAGGTCGTGGCGGGTAGCGAAGGCACGGGCCTGTTTGGTGAATTTGCAGGATGCGACGAAGAGGGGGACATCCGCTCCGTGTTCGCTGCGGGCGGTGCCGTTGAACCTCTGCAGGTCGGGACTGCCGACCGTGCGGTGCTTCGCGTAGCGCTTGCACTGCACCACTAGCTTTCGACCGTCCGGAAGGCGGCCCACCACATCAGCGCCCAGGTCGTTCGCAGCGCCGACGCGGCGCACCTCAGTGCATCCGTCTCGGCGGCAGAGTTCCGCGACGTGCTCCTCGAACTCCAGCGGGTTCATCGCCCAGACCGCTTCCATCGACCGCAGGGCCTGGGCCCGCGCCTGCTCTGCCAGCCGGACCTGCTCAGCCTCAGCCTCCCGACGTCCCGCCCGGACGAGGTAGCCGACCACTGCACCCACACCCACGACGGCTAGCACCACCAGTACTGCCGTGCCCATCCCCATCGCCCCTTCCGCGACTCAGCAGGCCGCCAGCGGTACAACTCCCCATCCCAGACGCTGTCTACCCATGGTGGGACAACCCCGGCATCAACGGCCGCCATCCGGACGAGCTATGCCTGCTGGCCCCTCACCGTGTGGAGGAGCCCACAGACTCGCGATGTCGGGAAGGTGGCCGGGCGGGCTTGAGAGGACAGTGGCCTGCGCGCTTGGAGGCTGTTGACGGGGTGGAAGGGTGTCATGGCGAGCGGAGTTGTTGACGGCCCGAGCTATCAGGAGGGTGCGAGGAACTGGGACTGCTCCATGCGTAGCTGATGGGTGGGCGCGTGGCGGTTGGTACTTGCCTCAACAGCGCGGGTTAGTAAGGTACCCCCATGACCGTCCCGTACTCACCCCAGGACAGGGAAAAGGTAGTAGCCAAGCTTCCCGCTCCCGTCCGACAGGAACTCAAGGTCCGTTGCGCCCAGTTGGGCGTCGACATCAAGGACGCCGTCACCGAGGGCATCGCTGCATGGCGCACGACGGAAAGCGCGCTTCCGGCCGTCGACACCGCCGGCGGTACGAGCTTCTCCACCTACCTGCCGACAGGTACCTATGCCGGCTTCAAGGACGACTGCAAGGAGCGCAATCTCTCCTACAACCAGGGCCTCGCGCAGTCCATCCGGCTCTGGCTGGACACCCACGCCATCCCCAATCCGGTCCCCCGGTCTCTCGGTGCGCGGCGCATCATCATGGGTAACCAGAAGGGCGGGGTGGGGAAGACAGCTGTATCGGCGGGCGCCGCCCAAGCGCTGGCCGAACGAGGCCACAGGGTGTGTCTGATCGACTTCGACCCCCAGGGCCACCTGACCCGGCAACTCGGCTACGACATGTTCGACATCGACGCTCCCAGCCTCGCCAAGCACATGTTGGGGGAAGCAACGGGCAAGATCGGTGACCTTCTCGTCCCGATAGAGGAAGGCGTCTTCGGCGGCCGGCTGTTCCTGCTTCCAGCGTGCCGCGACGCCTTTCTCCTGGACGCGAAGCTGGCCACCACCCGCCATGTGCGCATCAAGGAAACAGCCCTGGAGAAGGCGCTGGAAAGCCTGGAGAGCGTCTTCGACTACATCGTCGTCGACTGCCCGCCCAGCCTCGGTTACGCCATGGACACAGCCCTCTACTACTGCCGTCTGCGGGAGAACGAACCTGCGGGCAGTTCGGGCATCTTGATCCCCGTCCTGGCGGAGGACTCCTCGGCCGACGCGTTCGACATGCTGCTGGATCAGATCGAGGACCTCACCACCGACCTCGCGGTCGAGATCAGCCTCCTCGGCTTCATCGTCAACATGTACGACAGCCGCAAGGGCTACGTGGCGACGTCCTCTCTCGACCAGTGGAAGAGCATCGGCGATCCTCCGGTCATCACCGTCATTCCTGAACTCAAGCACCAGAGAGAAGCAGTGCGACTCAAGCAACCCCTACTGCACTACGCACCGGATTGCGAGCAGGCTGACGCCATGCGCGAGGTAGCACGGAGGATCGCATCGTGAGCACCGTTGGCGACCGCTTGGGAAGCGGTACTTCGTTCGGCCGTGCGTCACGAGCATCGGGGCTCAGCGCTCGAGGTCGCGCCAAAGCCGTGGCCCAGGGCGACGTCCCGGCCTACGAGCTGGTCCGGCTCTTGCTGGACCAGGTGTGCCCGACCCCGCTGAACCCGCGGCGGAACTTCGGATCCGAGGAGGAGATGACTCGGTTCGGAGAGGAGCTGCGCCAAGCACAGTTGGCGGCGTGCGTGGTCGTCTCACGAGACGCCTACCTCGCGCTCTGGCCTGATCACGCAACGGGTATCGGAGACGCTGAGTACGTCCTGGTTAATGGTGAGCGCCGGTTCCGCAGCGCGAGGCATGTCGGGCTGGAGTCCCTGGACTTCGTCGTCCGGAACGATCTCGCTTCAACGCGTGAGGACTTCGTCAACCATCTCCTGAAGGAGAACCTGGAGCGCGAGGACTTCGACGTCATCGAGAGGGCGCGTGGTGTACAGGAACTGGTCCGGGTCTGTGCGGAGCAGTCGGAGTCAGGAGCGCGTGCACAGGCGGCCAAGCGGCTGGGCCGTGACCGGTCGTGGGTGACCAATCAGTTGGCCTTGCTCCAGTTGCCGGACGAGATCCAGTCGATGCTCAGCAGCGGTGACGTCCCGGAACGCGATGGTCGGCTTCTGGCCCGGCGCCAGAAGGAGGTGCCTGAAGCAGACTCAGCGACTCTGCTAGCCCACCTCAAGGAGGTCCGTGCCGCGGAGGCACGGGAGCGGGAAGAAGCGAAGGCCATACTGAAGGCCGCTAAGAGCCGGGGCGCTGACGTGAGTTCCCCGGTCGTGTTGTCCACGGACAACACGACCATCCCGCTGCCCGCTCAGCCTCCGGCTACGGAGGTGTTGTCCACGGACAACAAGAGCCACTCCCCCGCCAACGAAGCCGAGACGTTGTCCGCGGACAACACTCCGGCCGATCCCTCCGAGCCGCCCACTCCCCCAGCCTTGGCGGCACCGTCAGCTCCAGCACGGTCGTCGGGAAAGACCCGCGAAAAAAAGGATGGGCGTGCGGCGAGCGTTGCCCACCGGTCGGCGGAGGATGCTGAGACGGGGGATCTGTGGGGTGATCCAGAGCGCGCTTGCCAGCACATCGTGGCGAAGATGACGAGCGCTCACCGGCGGCGCCTGACGGCCTTGCTCTTCCGCTACAACACAGAGGAAGCCGACTCTGTAGCTGTGAATGGGGACACGGACGTCTGACTCTCCGATATCCAGGGGCTGCCCGCTTCGTTGGACGCAGCAGGTCCACGGCAGGCGCCCTGCAACCGAGAAGCCAAGTTCAGCAGCGTCTTCCGAAAGCCCCGTGCCTGACGCCCGCGAGCGTTGCCACGGGGCTTTGGTACGTCGACGTCCATGGGGACCCTGTGCCTGCAGGCCCTGGATGCGGTCACCTGCCTTTCTCGGATCCGTCGGGCGCGCGCTCGTCCGGGGCTGCCTGTTCGACGGCCGGTCTTCTGGTGCGGAGAGGCCACTCCCCCACCGGAGCTCTCGCGGAGGGCATTCCTGGCGGATGCTGGGCGTCAGTATCTGTGGCCCCGAGAACCTGAATGCACTGGCACGCATCTATCTTCACTGTCTGCGGACGCACCGCCCAACGCAGTGAGCGCCTCGCACGGTCCTACCCCAGAAGGGATCGAGCTGCGCGTCTCCAGAACCGACGCTGCGACCCATCGATCACCGCCGGGAGCCCCAGCGCAAGCCGCCGCAGACTGGCACAGCTCATTGAGCCGACCGCTAAGTGGTCGGCTCCGAAAGTTCTTCGGGGGTTGGTGGCGCCGCCAGGACAGTGGAGGGTTCCAGCTGTCTGTCCAGTTCGTCCCCGGCCTCGTCGTACCCGGCGTCGGCGATCCGCTGGAGCTCGCGCAGGTCGCCAGTCGAGGCCGCACGTTGAGTGAGCAGAAACCCAGCGCGCATGGATCCCTCGTCCAACAGCGCGCTCAGCTCCCCGAGATCGCTAGCTGCGTTGGCGAGGTCGGCCAGCTGGTCCAGAGCGGTCTCGTTGCCCTCGTCAGCCAGCTCGCGCAGGGTTTCCCGATCGATATTCGTGTTCGGCATGACGCCATGCTGCAACCCTGCCCCAAGGGCAGGGTCAAGTGGGACGATGGTCAGGTGATCACCATCGGGCAGCTGGCCGGGTATGTCGGGGTGTCGATCAAGACCGTTCGCGTCTATCACGCCAAGGGGCTGCTTCCCGAGCCCGA
>NZ_JBEXVD010000038.1:0-62001 GCF_040638655.1 Streptomyces sp. NPDC005963
TCCACTCCCTCGCCGACTACCTCGCCAAGGTCAGGCCCGACCACCACACAACCAAGCAGGTCTAACACTGGGGATTTCAGGCGCATCACACTAGAGAGCACTCCCCCACGGCCGGCCTTCGGGCCGGCCGTTTCCCGTGGGTGATCGACGCGCCGTCGCTCCCGCCCGCAACGCCCGATGTGCCCGCCCGTGCCGGGCACATCGAAGGTCAGCAGCCGTCTTGTTCCCTCCAGCTCAGTCGTGCCAGCGCCAGTCGACGACCTCCGGAAGGTCCGTACCGTACCGTCGGATCCAGTCGGCGTGCCGGCTGCGGACATCGGCCATCGCCTGGCGCAGCACGGCGGCCCGCGCGCCCAGCCCCGGCACCCGGTCGACCACGTCCATCACCAGGCGATACCGGTCCAGATCATTGCGGACCACCATGTCGAAGGGGGTCGTGGTGGTGCCCTCCTCCTTGTAGCCGCGGACGTGGAGGTGGGCGTGGCCCGAGCGGCGGTACGCCAGCCGGTGGATCAGCCAGGGGTACCCGTGGTAGGCGAAGATCACCGGCTTGTCGCGCGTGAACAGCGTGTCGTACTCCGCGTCGGTCATCCCGTGGGGGTGCTCGCCGTGCGGGAGGAGCCGTGCCATGTCCACCACGTTGACCACGCGCACGGCGAGTTCCGGCGCGTGCTCGCGCAGCAGTTGCGCCGCGGCCAGGGTCTCCTGCGTGGGTACGTCACCGGCGCAGGCGAGCACCACGTCCGGCTCCCGGCCGGCCACCTCCGTACCGGCCCAGGGCCAGGTTCCCGCGCCCCTGGCGCAGTGGGCGCGGGCCTCGTCCAGGGTGAGCCAGTCGTTGCAGGGCTGCTTCCCGGCGACGATCACATTGACGTAGTCCCGGCTGCGCAGGACGTGGTCGGCCACCGAGAGCAGTGTGTTGGCGTCCGGCGGGAGGTAGACCCGTACGACCTCGGGGCTCTTGTTGAGGACGTGGTCGACGAACCCCGGGTCCTGGTGGGAGAAGCCGTTGTGGTCCTGCCGCCAGACGTGCGACGTCAACAGGTAGTTGAGCGAGGCGATGGGACGCCGCCAGGGCAGTCTGCGGGAGGTCCGCAGCCATTTGATGTGCTGGTTCACCATGGAGTCGACGATGTGGGCGAACGCCTCGTAGGACGAGAAGAGGCCGTGTCGACCGGTGAGGAGATAGCCCTCCAACCAGCCTTGGCACAGGTGCTCGGAGAGGACCTCCATCACCCGTCCGTCGGGTGAGAGGTGCTCGTCGGTGGGGAGCGTCCGTTCCTGCCAGGCCTTGGCGGTGACGTCGTAGAGGGCTTCGAGACGGTTCGATGCGGTCTCGTCCGGTCCGACGACCCTGAAGTCCCGGCGCCGCGCAGTCCGTTCCATCACGGCGGCGAGCAGCCCGCCGAGCACCCGGGTCGGCTCGTGCAGGGTGTCGCCCCGGCGTTCCTCGTCGACGTCGACCGCGTACGGGGCCAGGTCGGGCACGGGCAGTTCACGCAGGAGGAGCCCTCCGTTGGCGTAGGGCACCGCCCCCAGTCGCCGGCTGCCGCTCGGTACGCACGACAGGACCCGGGGTACGGGGCGCCCCTCCGCATCGAAGAGTTCTTCGGGGCGGTAGGAACGCAGCCACGCCTCCAACTGCCGCAGGTGGTCGGGGTTCTCGCGGACTTCGGAGAGCGGTACCTGGTGGGAGCGCCAGGTCCCTTCGACGGGCGTGCCGTCGATCGACCGCGGACCGGTCCACCCCTTGGGCGTGCGCAGAACCACGACGGGCCAGGTCGGCCGTTCGCGCACGCCGTCCCTGCGGGCGGCGCGCTGAATGGTCTCGATGCGGTCGAGGGCGGTGTCCATGGCCAGCGCCATCGCACGGTGTACGGCAGCGGGTTCGTCACCGGTCACGGCGATGGGCTCGTACCCGTAGCCGCGCAGCAGGGCGTCGAGTTCGGGTTCGGGGAGCCGGGCGAGCACCGTCGGGTTGGCGATCTTGTAGCCGTTGAGGTGGAGCACGGGCAGTACGGCGCCGTCGTGCACCGGGTCGAGGAACTTGTTGGAGTGCCAGGACGCCGCGAGCGGACCCGTCTCCGCCTCCCCGTCGCCGATGACGCAGGCGACGAGCAGATGCGGATGGTCGAAGGCCGCGCCGAAGGCATGGGCGAGCGAGTAGCCCAGTTCGCCGCCCTCGTGGATCGATCCCGGTGTCTCGGGTGCCACGTGGCTGGGCACGCCGCCGGGGAAGGAGAACTGGCGGAACAGCTTCTGCATCCCGTCCCGGTCGCGCGTCACGTCGGGATAGGTGTCCGTGTAGGTGCCCTCCAGCCAGGAACCGGCGAGGACCGCGGGGCCTCCGTGTCCCGGACCCCAGACGCAGAGGGCCTGCGTTCCCCGCGCCCTGATGACCCGGTTGAGGTGGGTGTACACGAGGTTGAGGCCGGGCGACGTGCCCCAGTGGCCCAGGAGGCGCGGCTTGATGTGCTCGGGGGTGAGGGGTTCTTCGAGCAGAGGGTTGGCCTGGAGGTAAATCTGACCGGCGGAGAGGTAGTTCGCGGCACGCCAGTGCGCGTCGAGGGCCGCGAGTTCGGTGTCCCCGAGCCGGCCCGGGGCGCCGACCACGGTAGGGGCGTCGGTCATGGGGGTCCTCTCTCCTTCACGGTCGAGCTGCGAGGCCGCCGATGCGGGTCGGCAAAGCCGCGTGCGCCCGCGGCCTGCGTCGATGGTCGGTGGGTGCATGCCCCCGCCGACTACTGCTTGCCGTACCAGAGGGTGGTGACGTTGCAGAACTCCCGGATGCCGTGCGCGGACAGCTCCCGGCCGTAGCCGGATCGCTTGACACCGCCGAAGGGCAGGGCGGGATGGGAGGCGGTCATCCCGTTGAAGAAGACGCCTCCGGCTTCTAGGTCACGGGCGAAGCGTGCCGTCTCCCCCTCGTCGCGGGTCCAGACGTTGGAGCTGAGACCGAACGGCGTGTCGTTGGCGAGTGCGACCGCCTCGTCGAGATCGGCCACCCGATAGACCGTGGCCACGGGGCCGAACGCCTCTTCCCGGTGGATGCGCATCGAGGGGTTCACACCGGTGAGGACCGTCGGTTCGTAGAACCAACCGCGGTCCAGACCGCTGGGGCGACGTCCGCCGCACGCCGCCGTCGCACCGTGGGCCAGTGCGTCGTCCACCAGTTCCTCCACGTCGGAGCGCCCGGCTTCCAAGGCCAGCGGCCCGATCTGTACGCCTTCCTCCAGCGGATCGCCGACGGTCAGCTTGCGCATCCCCTCGGTGAACCGTTCGAGGAACGCATCGTGGACGTCGGTGTGCACGATGAACCGCTTGGCCGCGATGCAGGACTGGCCGTTGTTCTGGACCCGGGCCGTGACGGCGGTGTCCGCTGCCTCCTCGACGGAGGCCGAGGACATCACGACGAAGGGGTCGCTGCCGCCGAGTTCCAGGACGGTCTTCTTCACCTCGTCGCCGGCGATCGCCGCGACCGAGCGGCCGGCCGGCTCACTGCCCGTCAGGGTGGCCGCGGCGATCCGCGGATCGCGCAGCACGCCCTCCACCGCACCCGCGCCCACCAGCAGCGTCTGGAAACATCCGCGCGGCCAGCCCCCGCGGTGGAAGAGGTCATCGAGGTAGAGCGCGGTCTGGGGAACGTTCGACGCGTGCTTGAGCAACCCCGTGTTTCCGGCCATCAGGGCAGGGGCGGCGAAGCGCACGACCTGCCAGAGGGGGAAGTTCCAGGGCATGACGGCCAGCACCACGCCGAGCGGTCGGTACCGCACGGTCACCCGGGCCGCCCCGGCGTCATCGGCGTCCTCGGCCGAGGGGTGCTCGTCGGCGAGGAGTTCCTCGGCGTGTCGCGCGTACCAACGCATCGCCTTGGCGCACTTCGCCGCTTCCGCGCGGGCTGCTGCGATCGGTTTGCCCATCTCGACGGTCATGGTGCGCGCGATGTGTTCCCGGTCCTCGTCCAACAGTGCGGCGGCGCGGTTGAGCAGCCGGGCGCGTGTGTCGAAGTCCAGGGACCGCTGCTCGTCGAATGCCGCCCGGGCGAGGGTGATGCGCCGCTCGATCTCGTCGGGGCCGTGGGCCTCGAACGTCTTGAGGGTCTCGCCGGTGGCCGGGTTGACGGTGGCGATGGGCATGATGGCCTCTCCTGTGCTGCCGCCGGGCTGATCACCGCGGGCGGCTGGGGCGTACGGGTGATGTCAGCGGGACGCCGGTGCGCGGCTCTCCAGGCGCAACTGCACGTCCTTCTCCTGATCCCCGGCGGCCGTGCCCTCGTCCTTGACGTGGAATGCCTCGGCGAGGGTCTCCCTCATGCGGTCGACCGCCCAGTAGCCGCCCTGGAGCTCGGCCTCGACGGGTGCGCTGAGGGTGAGGGGTGTGGCGGTGGTCCTGGGCGCGGCCGTGACGTCGAAGGTTCCCGTCCACACGGTGGTGTGCCCCTCGGAGACGTGCTCCGCGTGTTCGTCGGCGGCGCGGTCGGACGCATAGGACTGCGCCAGGAGGCGAAAGACGGTGTTGGCGTCCTCCGTGGCGCAGCCGCTGATGGTCACCTCGACCGGTGAGCCGGTCTGTTCGGTGTGGTTCACCGTGTTCCTCGCTCTCCCTGAGGGGTGTCACTCAAAGGTTCGCCCGCCCGGGGTCAAGCTGCGAGTCGGGCGGGCCCTGACCCGTGGTCGCGATCAGCCGGACGGCTCGTCGGGAACGGGCTGCTCGGGGTGGACGGAACCGCTGCGCGGTTCACCGCGCCCGGCCCCCGCCTGGTCCGCTTCGGGTAGTTCGTCGTCGGACGGGCGCTGCCCGGGCGCATCGTCCCGACCGTCCCCGCCCGATTCGGAGCCCTTGTCGCCGTCTGACGGGGAGGACTCCTCGGAGGGGCCGGGCGGTGGCAGGTCCAGCGGGTCGTCCTCGTGCACCTGCTGATCGGGCAGGTCCCTGGGCACGGGCTGCTCCTGCTCCTGGTCGGGGTCTGGCCCTTGTCGGTCGCTCATGGTGGTGACTCCTGATGGGTGACTGGGGGCTGTTCAACGCCCCTACCGGCCTGCGTGGGGACCGAGGGTTGCGCCGGGGGTGCTCGGCTCGGTCAGGGGCTTCAGCCCACTCCCGCGCCCTGAATGCGTTCGCGAGGACCGTCGTAGCTGACGGAACGGCGCTGGGTGGCGTTCACCCCGCCCCAGACGCCGCTGCGCTGGCCGGTGCTTCTGGCCCAGTCGTAGCAGGCGACGGCCACCGGGCAGCGGGCGCAGATCGCCTTGGCCCGGTCCACCTGCTCGGCCTCGGGCCCCAGTCCGGTGATCGGGAAGAACAGCTCGGGGTCCTCACTCGCGCAGGCGGCCTCGCGCTGCCATTCCATCGTGTGGGGACCGTCCGGTGTGACGGCTCGAAAGCGCGGGGGCTGGCGCATGGGAATCAGTCCTCGCCCCGGACGACATGGGTCTCGGCTTCGGCGTCCGGGACGGCGTGATCCGGGCGGTCCGCGGGGCGCTCGACGCGCGCCGGGACACAGGTGCGTATCCGCTCCCCGTCCCCTGCCTTTCGCTCACCGGGCCGGTGCAGGACGTGGACACTGCCACTCGGCATCGATCCTCCTCGGTCGTCGGTCGCCGGCGCCTCGCCGACGCTTCGGATACCCGTCTGCCCCAGGAGTCACGAAGAACGCCGAATTCCCCGAATCCACCGCTGGTGGGGGGCGACCGGGCCGCTGGCCCTACCGAACGACGGGCCCGCCCGGGCACCGCGCCCTCAGAAGGCCCCCCGCGGAACGCCGGCCCGACGCGACCCGTTGCGCACCCACACCAACAGGACGACCGACACGATCGCGGCCAGCGCACACCAGGTGGAGACGAACTCGGTGCGCCACAACACGACGCACACCACGGCGCCCGCACCGGTGAGGATCCCCAGCAGCCGAAGGATCGGATCACCACTCAGCAGCAGGGCACCGACCGTCGCCAGGAGATAGCCGGCGACGACCAGGAGGGGTTGGGGGAGATCCAGAAGGTAGCCGACCCGGTTTCCCCTGATCTCGGCCACCACCGTACGGGTGGCGAGTGCATGGCAGAGCACACCTGTGGTCACCACCCCCGCCACCAGGGGGATCAGCAGTCGTGGCCGGGCAGTGCCCGGAGTGACCAGGAGGACGCCGATGGACACCCACAGCGGCAGCAGGGGCAGGGCGATCACCGCCCAGGTGAGGGTGGCCCATCCGGTGCCGCCGCCGTGCCGCCAGACGACGGATTCCACGACCTGATGGGCGCCCAACAACAGCGGCAGCGCGGCGAGCGGCAGTTCCCTCGGGGTGCGCACCCGTACGACGCAGTACACCCCGATGGCGCCGATGGTCGTGCCCGCAACGAGGTCCGCCGTGGCACTCCAGCACATGGGCTCACCCCGGACCGAAGAGAACTACAGGAACCCGAACACAGAGAAGATCCACGCAACACGATGGATTCAGCCATATCCCAAACGGGTCGTCCGTACTCCTCCGTGCACCGGGTGGGGAGCCGCTGGCCATCGCCGACGCGCCAGCTCGGCCGGATGCGTCCCCCGGTCAACCCAGTCGACGGTTGGCCAGTACGGGGACCGCCTTGCGCACGGTCTCCACCTCCGAGAGGTCCAGATCCGCCACCAGCAGCCCCGGGGCCGCTTCGAGCCGCTCGCGTACCGTCCCGTCCGGCCCGACGACCGTGCTGTATCCGATCCCCGCCGGGGTCTTGGGTGCGACCGCCAGGCCCGATGCACCCGGGTCGGCCTGGTCAACGGCCGCCAACCACACCGTGGCGTCGAGTGCCCTCGCGCGCACCAGCAGTTCCCACTGCTCGCGCTTGCCGGGGCCGGCTCCCCAGGAGGCCGGCAGCACGGTGAGGACGGCGCCGGCATCGGCGTGCGCTCGGAACAGCTCGGGGAACCGCACGTCGTAGCAGGTGGCCAGGCCGACGCGGACATCTTCCACATCGATCGTCACCACGTCCGAACCGGCGGCGACCGTGGCGGACTCCAGGAATCCGAAGGCGTCATAGAGATGGATCTTGTCGTATGCCGCTTCGACGCCCGGCCCCGTGGCCAGCAGTGTGTTCGTCACCTTTCCGTCCGGGGCGGGGGTGAACATCCCGGCTACGACGACCAGGCCCGCGTCCTGCGCGATCTGTCGGACCCGATCCGCCCAGGGGCCGTCGAGCGGCTGGGCCAGCGGCGCGAGCCGGGTGCCGAAGCACGCCATCGTCGCTTCCGGGAAGGCGATGAGCCGCGCACCGGCCTCCGCCGCACGGTGTGCCTCGTCCCGTACGACGTCGAGGTTGCGCTCCGGGTCGGGGCCGGTGGTGATCTGGCTCAGGGCGATGCGCATGCGGTGTCCTCGTGATGGGGAGCGGCGTCGGCGGACCGGTCACCGGGGGCGCCATGCACGGTATCCCCGCGGCGGGCCGCCTGGCGATGCTCACCCCTCAAGGGCGTTCGCTCGTCGGTACGCACAAGTCTGGAACCGGCCCATCCGCATATCGGCCGGTTCCGGGCTGCCCATGCCGGGCGCGATCAGCGGGAGCGCCCGCTCACGACGGTGGCTCGTGGAGCCCGAACGGCGAGCCCTGGTCGTCACGGCAGAAGGTGAACCGGCCGAAGCATTCGACCGTGGCCTCGTCCTCGCCCAGATCGAAGTCGTCGACGCTGCCGCCGAGCGCGATCACCCGCTCCCGTGCGGCCGTCATGTCGGCGACCCGGAAGAAGAGGTAGGGGGCGGCCCGTGGATCCCCGCTGTGGACCCCACCGGCGACGTTGGGGGTTTCGATCGCATAGCCGCCCCCGCCGGGCCCCGGAGTGAAGGACCACCCGAACAGCTCACGGTAGAAGGAGCGGGCCTTGTCGGCGTCGGCCACGCCCAGTTCGAAGAAGGAGATCTCACCGGCCATGACGGGACGGCCTTCCCTCGGTGACAGGTCCATCCACCGTACGACCGTCCCGGTGGGCCCGCATGCCCCGACTTCCCCGCCCCCTCGGACAGAGAGCGGCTCGCCCCTTGCCCCGCCGCCTCCACAACCGCTATAGCTCGGACGGAGTAGTCCATGAGACGAAGAGGATCAAGTCCTCACAGAGAGTGCAAGGTCACAGTCCGTGCCCCTGCTGCCCCGCTGTGTCCTTGTCCTAGCATCCGAGCATGACGGTCCTCCCCGATGACGGGTTCTCGCTGGCCGCCGAATTCCCGAACCCCTCCCACGAGCAGTGGCAGCGGCTTGTCGCCGGTGTCCTCAGGAAAACGGGCAAGGACGTTCCGGAGTCGGCAGCTGAGGAAGCGCTGTCCACAGCCCTGGAGGACGGGCTCGCCACCCGTCCCCTCTACACGGCGGACACAGCGGACACAGCGGTCTGTACGAAGGACGCATCGGGCATCGACGCGGGCGGCGGGGGGTTCCCGGGTTTCGCGCCCTTCACCCGCGGCGGGCGCGTCGAAGGCAACGCCCTCGCCGGCTGGGACGTCCGCCAGCGGCACGACCACCCCGACCCGGCTCGGACCAACGAGGCCGTTCTCGCTGACCTGGAGAACGGGGTCACCTCGCTCTGGCTCACCGTGGGCGACGGCGGCATCCCCCTGGACGCACTCGACCGGGTGCTGGACGGCGTCTATCTGGACCTCGCACCGATCGTGCTGGACGCCGGGGCGGACTTCGAGGCCGCCGGCCGCGAACTGCTCCGCATCCACGCGGAACGGGGCACACCGCCGACCGAGGTCCGGGGCAATCTGGGTGCCGACCCCCTCGGGCACTCCGCCCGTACGGGCGCTCACGACGAGGTGCCCGACGCCCTTGCCGCAGCGGCGCGACTCGCCCAGGAGTGCCGGGAGCAGTACCCCGGACTGCGGACGCTCGCGGTGGACGCGTTGCCCTATCACGAGGCGGGCGCATCGGCCGGCCAGGAGCTGGGCTGCTCCCTCGCGGCGGGCGTGGCGGTCCTGCGGGAGTTGACCGCGGCCGGGCTGAGCGTCGACGCGGCGTTGGGGCAGTTGGAGTTCCGCTATGCGGCCACCGCCGACCAGTTCCTGACCATCGCCAAACTGCGGGCGGCCCGGCGCACTTGGGCCAGGATCGCCGAGGCCAGCGGTGCGCCTGCGGCCGGAGCCCAGCGGCAGCACGCCGTGATATCGCCGGTGATGATGACCCGCCGTGACCCGTGGGTCAACATGTTGCGGAGCACGGTCGCCTCCCTCGCCGCGGGCGTCGGCGGTGCGGATGCCGTCACCGTGCTCCCCTTCGACCACGCGCTCGGACTCCCGGACGCGTTTGCCCGGCGGATCGCACGCAACACCTCCACGATCCTCATCGAGGAGTCGCACATCGGACGGGTCATCGACCCGGCCGGCGGCTCCTGGTACGTGGAGCAGCTCACGGATGAGCTCGCCCGGGCGGCCTGGGAGTGGTTCCAGGAGATCGAGGGCGCGGGCGGTCTGCTCGCCGGACTGCGCAGCCGGCTGATCGAGGAGCGGATCTCCGAGACCTGGCAGGCACGTCGCACGAAGATCGCCCGGCGCAAGGAGCCGATCACGGGCGTCAGCGAGTTCCCGCTGCTCGCCGAGACGCCCGTACGACGTGATCCCGCGCCGACCGGGCGGACCGGTGGCCTGCCGCGCGTGCGTCGTGACGTGGACTTCGAGGAGTTGCGCGCACGCTCGGACGCCCATGCCGAGCGGACGGGAGCGCGCCCCCGGGTGTTCATCGCCGCCCTCGGCCCGGCCTCCGCCCACACGGCGCGAGCGGCGTTCGCCACCAACCTCTTCCAGGCCGGTGGTATCGAGCCGGTCCACGATCCGGTTTCGGTCGATGCGTCTGACGTGGCAGCGGCGTTCGCCGCCAGCGGGGCCGAGCTCGCCTGCATCTGTTCCACTGATGCCCTGTACGCCGAGCAGGCCGCTCCGGTCGCCGGGGCGCTGAAGGCCGCCGGAGCGCAGTGGGTCTATCTCGCCGGACGGCCCGGGGAGTTGCGTGAGGCACATCTCCAAGCAGGCGTCGACGAGTTCGTCTTCGCGGGCGGCGACGCCGTCGCTGTCCTCACCTGCGCACTCGACCGGATGGGAGTGGCGTGATGAGCATTCCGGACTTCACCGGGATCGACCTGGGGACCCCGAGCTCCGCGGCCTCGCAGGACCAGTGGCGCACCGCCGTCAAGGAGACCATCGGCAAGGACGCTTCCGAGCTGGTGTGGGAGACGCCGGAGGGCATTCCGGTTCAATCGCTGTACAGCGGGCGGGACTTGGCGGGGGTGGACTTCCTCCACACCTATCCGGGGATCGCGCCCTATCTGCGCGGCCCCTATCCGACGATGTATGTCAACCAGCCCTGGACGATCCGTCAGTACGCCGGTTTCTCCACCGCCGAGGAGTCCAACGCCTTCTACCGGCGCAATCTCGCGGCGGGGCAGAAGGGGCTTTCGGTCGCCTTCGACCTGCCGACGCACCGCGGCTATGACAGCGATCATCCGCGGGTGACCGGTGACGTCGGCATGGCGGGCGTTGCGATCGACTCGATCTTCGACATGCGGCAGCTCTTCGACGGCATTCCGTTGGACCGGATGAGCGTGTCGATGACGATGAACGGCGCCGTGCTGCCCGTCCTCGCGCTCTACATCGTCGCGGCGGAGGAACAGGGCGTACCGCCGGAGAAGCTGGCCGGGACCATTCAGAACGACATCCTCAAGGAGTTCATGGTCCGCAACACCTACATCTATCCGCCGCAGCCGTCCATGCGCATCATTTCGGACATCTTCTCGTACACCTCACAGAAGATGCCGCGGTACAACTCCATCTCGATCTCGGGCTACCACATCCAGGAGGCCGGGGCGACGGCCGACCTTGAGTTGGCGTACACCCTGGCGGACGGCATGGAGTACCTCCGGGCGGGCAAGGGCGCGGGTCTGGACGTCGACGCGTTCGCACCGCGGCTGTCGTTCTTCTGGGCGATCGGGATGAACTTCTTCATGGAGGTCGCCAAGCTGCGGGCGGCGCGGTTGTTGTGGGCGAAGCTGGTGAAGACGTTCGATCCGCAGAACCCCAAGTCGCTCTCGCTGCGGACGCACTCGCAGACCTCGGGCTGGTCGCTCACGGCGCAGGACGTGTTCAACAACGTCACGCGCACCTGTGTGGAGGCGATGGCCGCGACCCAGGGGCACACCCAGTCGCTGCACACCAACGCGCTCGACGAGGCCTTGGCCCTGCCGACCGACTTCTCCGCGCGGATCGCGCGCAACACGCAGTTGCTGCTCCAGCAGGAGTCGGGCACCTGCCGGGTCATCGACCCGTGGGGCGGCAGCGCCTATGTGGAGCGGTTGACCCATGACCTCGCGCGGCGTGCCTGGCAGCACATCGAAGAGGTCGAGGCGGCCGGAGGGATGGCGCAGGCAATCGACGCCGGCATTCCGAAGCTCCGGGTCGAAGAGGCCGCGGCCCGCACGCAGGCACGGATCGACTCGGGGCGGCAGCCCGTCATCGGTGTGAACAAGTACCGCGTGGAGACCGACGAGCAGATCGACGTCCTCAAGGTCGACAACTCGTCGGTGCGCACCCAGCAGATCGCGAAGCTGCGGCGGCTGCGCGCCGAGCGCGACGAGGCGGTGTGCCAGGACAGTCTGCGGGCACTGACCGAGGCGGCGGCGCGCGGTGCGGGCCCGGGCCTTGAGGGCAACCTCCTGGCGCTCGCGGTGTCCGCAGCCCGTGCGAAGGCGACGGTGGGCGAGATCTCGGACGCCCTGGAGAAGGTGTACGGGCGCCACTCGGGACAGATCCGTACCATTTCCGGTGTGTACCGCAACGAGGCAGGAGAGTCCCCGGCCGTGGAGCGCACCCGGGCCGCGGTGGCGGCGTTCGAGGATGCCGAGGGCCGGCGACCGCGCATCCTCGTGGCCAAGATGGGTCAGGACGGCCACGACCGCGGGCAGAAGGTGATCGCCACGGCCTTCGCGGACCTCGGTTTCGACGTCGACGTCGGTCCGCTGTTTCAGACTCCGGCCGAGGTGGCACGGCAGGCGGTGGAGGCTGACGTCCACATCGTGGGAGTGTCCTCGCTGGCCGCGGGGCATCTGACGCTGGTGCCCGCGCTGCGGGAGCAGTTGGCCGCGGAGGGCCGTGAGGACATCATGATCGTGGTGGGCGGTGTGATCCCTCCGCAGGACGTGCCGACCCTGCACGAGGCGGGTGCCGCCGCCGTCTTCCCACCGGGCACCGTGATTCCGGACGCCGCATACGACCTGTTGCAGACGTTGGCCGCCGCACTCGGCCACGAGGTGTGAGTCAGTGCCCCCCGTGCGACCGACGATCGACGTCGACAGGTATGTGACAGGGGTACGGGAGGGGTCCCGGGCCTACATCGCCCGGGCCATCACCCTGGTGGAGTCCACCCGGGCCGATCACCGCGCGTTGGCACAGCAGTTGCTGACGGCATTGTTGCCGTACGCCGGGTCGGCTCGGCGCGTGGGCATCAGCGGAGTTCCGGGCGTGGGCAAGTCCACGTTCATCGATGCCTTGGGCACCATGCTCACGGGCCTCGGCCACCGGGTCGCGGTGCTCGCGGTCGATCCGTCCTCCAGCCGGACGGGCGGGTCCATCCTCGGTGACAAGACGCGGATGGAGCGATTGGCGACGGACCCCGCTGCGTTCGTCCGCCCCTCCCCCACGGCGGGGACGCTCGGTGGGGTGGCGAAGGCGACCCGCGAGACCATCTTGGTGATGGAGGCAGCGGGGTACGACATCGTCCTGGTGGAGACCGTTGGAGTGGGCCAGTCGGAGACGGCGGTCGCCAACATGGTGGACACCTTCCTCCTGCTCACCCTGGCGCGGACGGGCGACCAGCTCCAAGGCATCAAGAAGGGCGTCCTGGAGTTGGCCGATGTGATCGCGGTCAACAAGGCGGACGGTCCGCACGAGCGCGATGCCCGCGCCGCGGCCCGGGAGCTCGCCGGTGCACTGCGGTTGATGCATCCCGTGGATGCGGCGTGGACTCCCCCGGTGTTGTCGTGCAGCGCCCGTGAATCCATGGGCCTGGACACCGTGTGGGAGCGGATCGAGCAGCACCGGGCGCTGTTGGACTCGACGGAACGATTGGCCGCGAAGCGCCGCGATCAGCAGGTCGACTGGGCCTGGTCCATGGTGCACGACGCGTTGACCGATCGGCTGCGCAGCCATCCGCAGGTACGGGCCCTGACTCCCGAGGTGGAACAGGGGCTCCGGGACGGGCGGTTGACGGCGACCCTCGCGGCGGAGCGTATCCTGGACGCCTTCCAGCAGCCCCGGTAGCGAGCAGGCACTGGATGGAGCGGGCAGGGGGTGGGGTGCGGCCCACCCCCTGCCGTTGTGCGTGCACCCGGTCGGCTCATGGCGTCCCGAGCTGATAGAGATTGAAGCGGTAGCCCTGGATCTGACGGCGCATCACCGCCGCCATGGCGCTGAGCATCCCGCGTTGGGGTTGGGAGATGCGACGGCTGACGGCGGCGGGCAGCCGTGCGAAGGTGCAACTCTGTCTCAGGGTGAGGCCCGGGTACCACTGCGCCACTCGGGTGGGGTCGTCACAGCGCCACCGCGGCTGCGCGGCAGCCTTGCCCAGCACCTCGTGGCCGTCCTGGTCGTCAACCAGCCAACTGGAGGCGGTGTCCAGCGCGAGGTACGCCCCGGGCAGCCGCTCCACGATCATGCTGATCACGCTCCGCACGTCGGCCTCGTCGAGGGACATCAGTGCGGCTTCGGCGACCACGAAGTACGGGCCCGGGCTCCGATGCACGACGTCGAGCCACGCGGGGTCGGTGACGGAGGTGGCAAGGGTGCGCCTGCGCTCGGACCCGCCGTGGAAGGTGGGTTGCGGGGTTGCGGCAGGGGCGAGGTCGAACCAGTTGACCGTCCCGTTGTCGAGTCGTTCGAACCGGGCTGCAAGCCCGTCCCCGACGTCGACGACGGTTCCGGCGGGGTGACGGGTGAGAAAGTCGTGCACCCAGGTGTCGAAGAGGAGGGCGCGGACGTTGGAGCCGATCCCGCTGCGCGCACCCTCGAACCGGCTTCCGTCGTCCAGGACGTCGGCCGTCTCCACCGCACGGAGTTCCCCATGGACGCTTCGGAGCGCGGGGGTGGGAGCGAGGTCGACCCGCGGCGGGGCGAGCAGGGTCAGGTGCGGTTTGCCGAGGTCGGGCGCGCGTGCGGTCCGATGCTCCATGTTCATCTCTCCTGAGTGGTGTCGTCGATGCGGTGCGACGACGGAGCGCCAGTGTAGTTAGGTAAGCCTAACTTGCACCTCGGCGGGTGGTCGATTCCGTCCCGACCGGCCGTGGACGAGCGGCTCGGCGCAGGCCCTGACGCCCGGGGACGGGCCCGCGTCGACGTCGAGGCCGCGGTGTCCGGCCCGCCCGGTGGCCGGAACCGATCGGAACGGACGGGTAACGTGCGTCCGACAACGGCACGCCCCCGGAGTTGCCGACACGGCGCACACCGGGCGAGGAAGTGAAGGTGGCTGAGGGATGAGGCTCACGGTCCTGGGCGGCGGAGGCTTCCGGCTTCCGCTGGTGTACTCCGCGCTGCTGGGCGACCGCGCCGAGGGGCGGGTCACCGACGTCGTACTGCACGACGTGGACGGCGACAGGCTCACCGCCATCGCACGCGTCCTCGCGGACCAGGCCGAGGGCGTACCGGACGCACCGACCGTGTCCGTCACGACCGATCTCGACGACGCCCTGCGGGGCGCCGACTTCGTGTTCTCCGCGATCCGGGTGGGCGGCCTCGACGGTCGGGCCGCCGACGAACGCATCGCGCTGGCCGAAGGGGTGCTGGGGCAGGAGACCGTGGGCGCGGGCGGCATCGCCTACGGTCTGCGGACCGTTCCCGTGGCCCGGGAGATCGCCCGCCGCGTGGCCCGCTGGGCTCCCGACGCCTGGGTCATCAACTTCACCAACCCGGCCGGGCTGGTCACCGAGGCCATGGCGCGGGAGTTGGGCGAGAGGGTCATCGGCATCTGCGACTCCCCGGTGGGTCTGGGGCGCCGGGTCGCACGGGTGCTGGGGGTGGACCCGGACCGCGCCTGGTTCGACTACGCGGGCCTGAACCACCTGGGATGGCTGCGCGGAGTGTGGATCGACGGCCGCGACGAACTGCCCCGGCTCCTCGGGGACCCGGCGCTGTTGGGTTCCTTCGAGGAGGGCAAGCTCTTCGGAGCGGAGTGGCTAGGGTCGCTAGGTTCGATCCCCAATGAGTATCTGCACTACTACTACTTCAACCGCGAGGCGGTCCGGGCCTATCGCGAGGCGGACCAGACCCGCGGCGCCTTCCTCCAGCAACAGCAGGCCCGGTTCTACGACCGGATGGCGCAGTCACCGGCCGGAGCCTGGGAACAGTGGGACCGCACCCGGGCGGAGCGGGAGGCGACCTACATGGCGCACAATCGCGAAGCGGCGGGGGCGGGGGAACGGGACGCCGAGAACCTGGAGTCGGGCGGCTACGAGCAGGTGGCACTGGCGCTAATGCGGGCCATCGCCCACCACCAACGCACCTCGCTGATCCTCAACGTCCGCAACCGGGGGGCGCTGGACGCGCTGGACGGGGACGCGGTGGTCGAGGTGCCGTGCTTCGTCGATGCGAACGGTGCCCACCCGGTGGTCACCGCACCGCTGCCCGACGACGCCACGGGACTGGTGCGTGCGGTGAAGGCCGCTGAGCGGGAGGTGCTGGCCGCGGCCGAGAGCGGTTCGGCGGCGCGGGCCGTGAAGGCGTTCGCCGTACATCCGTTGGTCGACTCGGTCACGGTCGCGCGCCGGCTGTTCACGAACTACGCCGCGGCCCATCCGGGTCTGGCCTATCTGCGCTGAGGCACCTCCCCCGACGCCCCGGTGGACCCGATCGGCTCGCACGGGGCGTCAGCAGGGCCTGTGGCTAGCCGAGTTCCAGGGTCGTGATGCCGAAGACCCGATCGGCGCGGATGTCGGGAGCAGGCCCCGTGTACATCCGCACGGTGGGGAACTGGGGCGTCAGTCCGCGCTCGGTCGCCAGCGCGGCGGCGGCCGGCTGGGTGTCGGGCATGTCGACGGCCACCTCGTCCGAGGGCCCGAGGTCCGCGGTGAGCGCGTCCAGCACGGCCGCGGCGTCCTCGGGGGTGTCGGCGAAGAGGGGGCCGATCCGGAAGGTGTCCAGACCCGGCCTGATCACTCCGTACCCGGTGACCGTTCCGTCCCGGAGCCGTAGACGCGCGGTGTGCCCGGGGGCGGTGAGCCAGCGGGCCAGGAAGTCGCGCCGTTCGGCGGGGAAGCAGTGGCGGTCGTAGGCGGCGATCGCATCGAGGTGCCCAGGGGCGGCGGGCACGACTCCGCTTCCGACGTCGACCTTGCGCGGGACTCCCCCGTAACGGACCGTTCCGTAGGCGGGGACGAAGCCGGAGCGCTGGTAGTTGTCCTGCTGCGCCGGTACGGCGTCCAGGCCGACGAGCCGGTCCCCGGCATGGGGGAAGGCCGCCCGCCAGGTCTTCAGCCCCAGGCCCTGACCGCGGAGATCGGGGCGGACGAGGTAGTAGCCGAGGAAGGCGTAGTCGTCCGAGTAGTTGACGACGGAGATCGCGGAGACGGGTTCGTCCGCGATGCTCCCGATGAAGAAGCCCGCGGGATCGGTGGGGTGGAAGCACTCCACGTCACCGGTGCCGGGGTTCCACCCTTCGGTGGCGGCCCAGGCGGCGATGTGCTGCCACTCCTTCGGCGAGGCGCTGCTGACGGTGAGGACGTCGGAGGTCCGAACGGTCTCGTCGAGTGGACGGGTCATGGGCGAAATCCCTTCTGGGGTCGTCTCGATGGCCGGCGCGGTGCGTCCGGTCACACCAGGTCCATGGCGGCGACTTCGTCGGGGCTCCCGTAGCTGACGGGCCCTTGGAAGCGGCGGCGAGCGGCGGCGAACCACCAGGCAGTGGCCACCAGGAGGACCACCCCCAGGGCGATCGGCGCGTAGTTGAAGGTCGTCGGGGTGATCGGTGAGACGTGGGGCAGCATGAACAGCACGCTGCTGAAGACGATCCAGGCCACGGCGGTGCGCGCGACGGGTCTGCCCCAGCGTCCCAGGTGCCAGGGGCCGGGCTCGAATCCCTCGCCCAGCCGCAGTCTGAGGTAGATGGGCACGCCGTAGGCGAGGTAGAGGCCGACGACATTGACGCTGACGATCGCCGCGAACACGGTGTGCGACCACCAGGCGGGGGTGATCAGCAGGAAGGAGCAACCGGCGGCCAGCCAGACCGCCTTGACGGGTGTCCGGGTACGAGGTGATACCGAATGCCACAGCCGGGAACCGGGCATGGCACCGTCGCGCGCAAAAGCGAAGATCTGGCGGGTATTGCTCGTCATGTTGGCGAGGCCGCAGAACAGCATCGCACCGATGACGATGAGGAGGAGGAGTCGCGCGGTGCCCGTGCCCAGAGCATCGATCAGAATCCGTACGGGCGGCGCCGATGAACTCGCTGTAGTCGGGTAATCGCGGATCGCAAACACCAGGGCGATCATGAGAATGAGGCCGGCGGCGGCGGAGCAGCCGATGGCCCACATGATGCCCCTGGGTGTACTCACGGTGGACTTCACCGTCTCTTCGGACATGTGGAAGCTTCCGTCGAATCCGGTGAAGGTCCAACTGGTCACCAGCAGGCCGAGCATTGCGGCGTAGGCCGCATTGGAGAAGCCGGTGCTGTTCACGAAATGAGTGGTGAAGGCGGGTGATTGATGGTGGCTCGGGATCAGGACGAGGCAGAGGACGATGACCGTCACGCCGATGGTCAGCCACCATACGGAGATCCGGTTGAGCGCGGCGACGAGTTGCACGGTGTAGGTGTTGGCGAGCGCCTGGAGGAGCAGGATCGCCGTGGTGATGACCACGGTTCGGTGGCCTGTGACCTGGTAGCCGGGCCACTGCATGACGATGAACGCCTGGATGAAGGTGGCCGCGGCGTATCCGGTGGCCGCCGTTCCGCCGATCTGGCCGACGAAGTTCAGCCAGCCCGTGTACCAGGACCAGGCGCCGCGGTGCCGTTTGGCGAGTTTGCCCGCGGAGAAGTAGAGGGCACCGCTCGTGGGATAGGCGGATGCGATTTCACCCATGGCTGCCCCGACGAACAGGACCATGATGGAGACGCCGATCCAGCCGAACACCAAGATGAGCGGTCCACCCGAGACCATGCCGAATCCGAAGGCCGAGAAGATACCGGAGATGACATTGATGATGGTGAACGAGATCGCGAAGTTGTCGAACGTACGGAAACGCCGGGTGAGTTTTCGCGGATACCCCATCGCATGAAGTGTCGCGTCATCGTCGAGAACGACGGCGCCATCATCTCGATGACGTTTCCTCGGCCGGGTGGCAGTCATTCTCTCGGACACGACCGCGTCATTTTCCTTTCTGACTTGGCAAACGGGCAGATCAATGCTCAGTGGGAGCCGGGAACGGGAAGTCCACAGGCTCTTCTCGCTCGGGACAATTGGTCCTCGGGTGAACCGAAGACACTCCACGGCATGCGTGCGGCAAAGGGCCCCATGGCCGCGAGGACTTCACGGGCTTCGAATTCCCGCCGTCCCAGGTAGAGCGCGTGCGCGAGATAGGAGAGGTCGAGGACGGGCGTGAAGGGGTAGTCGCCGAGTCGGGGGAACCAGTGGGTGTAGCCGGCTGCCGCCGTCGCCACGCACTGCGGCTGCCGCCAGGCGTGGTGGGCCAGCAGCGAGTTGGGGTCGTACTCCTCGGCCAGGGCCACCAGGGGCAGGAGTCGCACGGAGGAGTTGAGGGGGGCACGGTTGCTCAGGAAGGCGGCCACGTCCCAGCGCGCGCTCGCCGTGCCGCCGTACCGGGTGAAGAAGAAGGCGAGAAAACGGTGGTGCGCCTCGCGGTTCCAGGGGTCGAGGCGCAGGATGCGGGCGAAGAGTTGCCAGGGTCCGGGCGGTGCGGTCAGCAGGCCGAGGGGGGCCCGGTCCATGGGACGTCTGATGCGGGTAACGGCCAACTGGGCGACCCAGGGGGTCGGATCCTTCGGCAGCAGGCGGGCGGCCCGTTCGGCTGCGGCGTTGGCGATGTCCACCAGGGCTTCGGTGTGCGGTCCCCCCTCGTCGGCCGAGCGCAGCGCCCGGAGCATGGCGACCCGCGCCCACAGCAGGGACGATTCGGGACCGGGCTCCTCGGCCAGCCAGCGTTCGGCCAAATCGGAGTCCGCCGCCTCGGACGCCAGCACCAGCGAACGGTGCGCCCTGACCTCGAAATCCCCTCGTGCTTCCCGGAGTGCCTCCTGAGCACCGAGGTATCGCCCCGCCCGTACGTCGATGCAAGCACGAGCGAGCTGGTGATCATCAGCTGCCGGATGCCAAACGTACTGCCCATGGAACGGGCCAGCGGCCACGGTCTGTCCCCCTTCCCCCCGGACGGCGCCGTCCGCCCGCATTCCGGCCGTGCCGGACAATGCCGGATCTCTGTGGATCACGGACTGCGGGATCACACCCTACTCAGGACCCAGTGACAGGGAAAACACTCGGTCGGCGAACGTTGGCCGGGTCTATTGCACATCACTGAGAGCGCTGGCATATGCCGTCTCTCATACACCTGGTGATAGCCGGCCGCTTCTAGAACATCTGCTCCATAGTGGGGGTGTCGGTTCGTCTGGGCGAAGCGGAAATGGGGCGCGGGAGACCGCGGGTTCGATCGGCAAGTTGACCGAGCGTCGAAATGGCGGGCGACTCACCCGTTCGCACGGAGCGACGACACCTCAAGGATGGACACTCGTTGGGCAGGCATGATCATCCAACGACACTCAGCGTTCATTTTCTCGGCCTGTATCGCCACGGCTCTCGTGGTCGGCCCCCTATCCGCCAGCGCAGGCGCCCACCTCGTATCGAACACCGTCACGGTCGATCAGGTGGGAAGGGTCGCCTCCGACGGGGCGATCACCCTCACCGGCACCTACCGCTGCTCGTCCCAGCGCCTCGGCCCGGTCCTCATCGGCTCCCAGGCGGTCCAAGGAGACACCCGGACCCATCTCGACGGGGTGGTGGCGACCTGCGACGGAAAGGAGCGCACCTGGCGGGCGACGGGCCAGGGCTCCGCAATCCTTCGCCCGGGGGCGGCCCGCAGCGAAGCGACACTGCTCCACCTGGACTTCTCGAACGGGCTGGTGCCCTTCCCCGCGGTCCTGGCATCGGACACCGGGTCGCTCACGCTCCAACAGAGCTGACCGGCCGTCGACTCACTCCCAGCGCGAGGCGAGTAGCAGCGCGATGTCGTCCGGACGGTCGGTCGCCGCCCTCGCCTCACGGATCAAGCGGTCGGCCGTCTCGGGCAGCGGGGACGAGCCGCACTCGGCGAGGGTGCTGCGCAGCCGCTCCACTCCGAGATCGATGTCGATGCCTGGCTGTTCCACCAGTCCGTCGGTGTAGAGGGCGAGCACGGCCCCGGACTCCAGGCGCAACTCGGTCACCGGATAGGTGGCTGACGCATCGACGCCGAGGACGACGCCTCCCGCCAGGTCGAGGACTTCCGTCACGCCGTCCGGGCGGTGCAGCAGCGGCTGGGGGTGACCGGCCCGTACCGCCTGGGTGTGGCCGGTCAGGGGGTCGACGACGATGTAGCAACAGCTCGCGAACTGCCCCGGGTCGAGATCGATGAGCAGTCGATTGGTACCGCTCATCACCTCCTCGGGAGCTTCCCCGCTCAGTGCGAACGCCCGGACCGCGCTTCTGATCTGCCCCATGGTGGCCGCCGCGGACACCCCGTGGCCCTGGACGTCCCCGATGACGAGGGCGAGCCGGTCACCGGTCTCGACGACGTCGTACCAGTCCCCGCCCACGTCCATGCCCTGAGTGCCCGGCAGATAGCGGCCGACGGTGGCAGCGTTGTCGAGTACGGGCAGTTGGTGCGGCAACAGGGCGTCCTGAAGTCCGCGGGCGAGCGCCGCCTCGGTGTCGTAGCGCTGGGCGCGGGCGAGGGCCTGCGCGATCAGTCCGGCGAGTGCGGTGAGGACGGCGCGCTCCTCGGGACTGAAGCCGCGCGGCTGGTCGAACCCGAGGATGCAGGAACCCACCGGTCGGCCGGAGGCGATCAGGGGGAGGAAGGCCCGGGCACCGACGTGGGCGTCCAACGGAATGCCCGGATACGCGGACCCCAGTTGCTCCATCGATTCGAAGAAGATGGGCCGGCCGGAAGTGAGCGTTTCCACGCCGGGAAGCCGCGAGTCGAGCGCCACCCCGTCGAAGCGGTCCAGGAAACCCTGAGGGAATCCGGTCTCCCAGGCGAGGAAGAGATGGCGCTCGTGCAGGAGGTAGATCGCCAGTTGTCGGCCGCCGAACGCGGGAAGCAACTCCTCGGTTACCACGGCTGACACTTGACGTGCCGTCACCGCCTCCGTCAGGGCGATCGCCAGCGCCACCGGACGGTAGAGCGCCGAGGCCCGGTCGGCCGGCGAGCCGGCTCCGGGACCGAGCACGGTTCCAGGTGCGGCATCGGGCTCGGGTTCCGGTACCTGGGTGGGCTCCTCGGCCGCGACGACGGTGGCCGTCAGTCCGTCGTGGCCCGAGTAGAGCGAGAACGCCAACCACTCCTGGGGCGCGCGGCGCGCCACGAAGTGGACGGGGGTGTCGGACATCAGGGCCGCGCGGAAGTGGTCTTCGTAGACCGTGTGTCCGAGCCAGGGCAGCGCGTCCCACAGGGGCCGGCCGGCCAGTTCAGTGCGGGCACGGCCCAGGAGCGTCTCCGCGCTGTGGTTGAGATAGGTGATCCGGCCGAGCCGGTCGAGGGAGAAGACTCCCCGCGGCAGCCGGTCCGTCGCCTCGAAGACGAGCGGGGCCGACCCGAGGTCGACCAGGCAACCGCTGAGCCGTACCGGGTCCTGCGCTCCGGGCTGCTGCTCCGTCGTGGTGGAGAGTTCGAAGAAGTACGGTCGGCCGTCCGGTCCGCGCACCTGGATCCTGCGTCGCGCTCGACGACCGGACGCGGCGATCTGACGGGCCAGGGCCCAGATGCCCAGCACGTCCTCGTGGAGCAGTCGTTCGGTCAACGCCTGTACGGTGCCGCCGAAGTGCGCGGGGTCGAGTCCCAGGATGGCGCACAGTTCGTCGTCGGCGGTCAGGGTTCCACTGTCGAGTTCCCAGGTGAAGTGCCCGATGCGGACCAGTGGCGTGGTGACGGAGGGACGTTGGACGGGCTGGGGTTCGCCGTCCCAGGTGACCGGGACGCCCCGTCGCTCCAGATCTCCGAGGGCCGACGCCAGCCGTCGGGCGACGTTGTGGATGCGGTGGCGGTCGCTGTTCTCGACCGGATGGCCCGGCGTGGCCCGCCTCAGTACGGAGAGCACCCCGAACTTCTCCTTGCCGCTGACGACCGGGACGTACAGCGAACTGAAGGGGAACGGCAGTCCCGCCATCAACTGCGGGAAGCGCCGCATGGACTCTTCGGCGTCGGCCAGATGGATCGCCCGCCCCGAGCGGTATGCCTCGGCGACCGGGAAGGGGCGGTTGGCGTGCATCCGCCACCAGGGGTGGAAGAGCCTGGCCGGCAGCCCGGCGAGCACGGCCAGTCTCAGCAACCCCTCCGTCGACGAGCGCAGATAGACGCCACCTGCGTATCCGCCGACGGCCTCCGCCGCGCTCACCGCGGCCTGGGCGAGCACCACGTCCAACTCTCCGGGGGCGCGGTGAACGCTCGGGGACGCCTCGGGGAACTCCTGCGCATCGGACCGCCGGGGCGGAAGGCGCCCCGCCTCGCCGTACCAGGTCATCTGAAGCGTTCCTCCGGATCACGGGGGACGGACGGACGGGGGCCCCGAAGACCCGCCCCAAAGTGCCCCGGCCCCGCCACCGAAGCCATCGCAGGGCGCCGGTCTACAACCAGGTGGACCTGCTCCTCCGCCTTGCGCTGCACGACACAGCCCCCGCTCGTTCGATCCTGACCGACCAAAGACACGCCCAAGCCCAATATGCTCCTCAGCCACCACACCGCGCATCTCATGACGGAGTGCGCAACCCGGATGCCCCACCACGGCAGCTGGTCCGGCGCGGCGGCGATCGACTGGTCCACGTCCACCGGTCCAGCCGTTGTCCGCTATCTGAGACAACAGGTAGGGGCCGAACGTACATCCGTCGTACGGCAAGGGCTCCTGGGCTATGTTGAGCCGGGAGTGGGACGAGAAGGAGTGACACCGGTGCCATCAGATCAGCAGACACGCGCACAGGCGTCTGCGATCACGCCGGGAAGACCGGCTCCCGACGTGGAGCCCGCCCCCACGGACAGGGTCCTCGCCCTGTTCGGAGGCCATCGGCTCTCTCCGGGGCAGCGGCGCATCGCGCAGTACATCACCGAACACCTCACCGAGGCAGCCTTCTTGTCGATCACCGATCTGGCGGATCGGGTGGGAGTGAGCCAGCCGTCGGTCACCCGGTTCGCAGCCTCCGTGGGCTTCAGCGGGTATCCCGCACTGCGCGAAGCACTGCAACCGATCGCCCTCAGCGCAGTGGCGGCCTCGCCGGAGTCGCGCGAGGAGAACCGCCGCAACGAGTTGCAAGCCGCAGTGGACGCCGAGATCGACAATCTGGAGAGCCTGCGCAGGCTGCTCGCCGACACCCAACAGATGCTCGACGTCGGCGGGGAACTGGCCCGATCGGTCCCCCTGACGGTCCTCGGGCTGCGCATCTCGGTCTCCCTCGCGGAGTACTTCGCCTACGCGGCCCGACGCATCCACCCCGATGTCCGGACGGTGCTCCGGGGCGGCAGCGTCGCCTACGACGCCCTCCTCCAGTCACGGGAAGCGGGCGGGACCTGGGTGCTGGCCTTCGCGATGCCGCGGCACGCCAAGGAGACCCTCGCGGCCATGCGGGCCGCGCGCAGCGCCGGGCTCCGCATCGCGCTGATCACCGATCTGGCCCTGAGCCCGCTGACGGACGAGGCCGACGTGACGTTCGCCGCCGCCACCGGCTCCCGCCTCGTCTTCGACTCCTATGCGGCGCCCGGCGTGCTCTCCGCCGCCCTGCTCCAGGCCATGGCGGACGCTGACCCCCAGCGCACTCAGGCACGGCTTGAGGGCTATGAACAGGCAGCGGAGCACCACGACTTCTTCCTGGAGGACTGACCCCCGCCGTCCGGGGGTCGGAGGTTCGTTGATGAACCAATATGCATGAATTTTTTCATACCCTTGATTACTCAACGGTATATATATTTACTGAACCGGTAACCGGAGGTCCTCGGACCCCCGGACCGGTCCCCCGCCATCGAGGATTCGGCAGTTCGCAACGATGCTCATCACCCCTCGTGCCGCCTTAAACGGTGCGTACCGCCTCCCGGAGCCGGGACCCGTCCCGTCCGTGGGCGACATCGGCGATGCCGCTTCCCCCTGGCCCCTGCGGGCCCACTAGAGCCGGACCCCACGAAGGAACGCTTGTCCTCCTCGCGTTGCCTTCGCGGTAGTCCGTGAGGGCACTCCGTCCCCTGCGGATGCCCCCTTCGGCGGCCTCGGTCTACCCCTGGATCGAGGCCGCCGCAATCACCGACGGGCGGGTTCAACCGCCTTGCGCGGCGGCGAGAGCTTCCACGACGTACGCCTCCGCTGCGGCCCAGTCCACACCGGCCGCCGCAAGGACCCCAGCCCCGTTCTCCTGTTCCAACAGCGCGAGCAGTACGTGCTCGGTACCGATGCGCTGATGGCCCAGTCGCAACGCCTCGCGATAGGTCAACTCCAACGCCTTGCGGGCGCCGGGACCGAAGGGCACCAGCGAGGGGGCCTCCTCCACCGCGGCGGGAAGGGCTTCGGCCGCCACCTGCCGCACCGAATCCAACAGCACCCCCTGGGCCCGGAGCGCACGAGCGGCCAGGGACTCGGGCTCGCTCAGCAGCCCGAGGACCAGATGGGCCGGGGCGATGTGCTCGTTGTGCGCCGCGTGGGCCTCGTTCTGAGCGGCTACGACCGCGTTCTTCGCGCGGACCGTGAACCGACTGAACCCCTGGCCGGGGTCGAGATCGGACGACTCGCCCCCCTTGGCGACGAACCGCTTCTGGGCGGCCTGACGGGTCACCCCCATGCTCTTGCCGATCTCCGCCCAGGAGGCGCCCGAGCGGCGCGCCTGGTCCACGAAGTGGCCGACGAGGTGGTCGGCCACTTCGCTGAGGTGGTCGGCGGCGATGACCGCCCCCGAGAGTTGGTCGAGTTCGTTCGTGTGGGCGTTCTTGATCGCCTCGATCAGATCGTCGAGGCGCACCGGATGGATCATCTGCGCAGGCTTCTCCATGCGTCAACCGTAGGTTGACAGAGAGATAGCGTCAACCTTGGGTTGACATATGGAGACGCCCGGTCAGACTGACGAACACCACTGCCGCATCCGTCCGTGCGGAAGCCCTAGGAAAGCGTGCCCGGAGCCGGTGGCACCGCAGTGCCCGCGGGTTGGAACCACGAGGACCCACCGGCCACGGCCCGCTCCACCTGGAAGCCCTCCCACGGCGGGAGCACGGGCAGGGCGTCCACGGAGAACCAGCCCACCTCCAGTGACTCATCGTCGTTCACCCGCGCCTCACCCCCGATTGCGCGGCAGCGGAAGGTGATGTCGAGGTACTGACAGCGATCCCCGTTGGGGTAGACGACCGGCTCCGGCATCGCCCGGACCAGGACCACGTTCTCCGGCACGCAGTGCACGGCGGTCTCCTCGTACACCTCACGGACGGCGGTGTCCGCAGGCTCCTCACCGGGCTCGGGGATCCCGCCGATGGTCGACCAGCGTCCGTCGTCGGCGCGCCTGCCCAACAGGATCCGTCCCCGTTCGTCGAAGACGACGGCGGACACTCCCGGCAGCAACAACAGCTGGTGGCCCGCGTCTGCCCGAATGTCACGGATGAAGTCAGGGGTTCCCATGGCGCGACCCTAACCCTCCCGGGCGGTTCCCCCGTCGCCAGCGGCCCGGGACGAACGCCTCGCCTGCACCGCGCCCACGGCCACCCGACCGAGACCGCCGGCCGCAAGGAGCAGCAAGAACACTTCGGGCCAGACCCCGAGCCGGGTGGCGGGAGTCAGCGAGGAGCGCAGCGGCACCTCGGCCACCAGTGCGTCCGGTGTGAACATCCGCGTCTTCTGGACGACCTCGCCGTCCGGCATGATCACGGCGCTGACCCCGCTGGTCACGGGAACCACCACGGACCGGCCGTGCTCGACCGCCCGCACCCGGGACATCGCCAACTGCTGGTACGTCATCTCGCTGCGCCCGAAGGTGGCGTTGTTGCTCGGTACGGAGATGAGCTGTGCGCCTTCCGTCACGGTGTCCCGCGCCATGTCGTCGAAAGCGGCCTCGTAGCAGGTGACCAGACCGACCTTGGTGCCGGCGAGGTCGAAGACACCCACCTTCTCCCCCGGGCCGAAGTCCCGGCGGACCCGGTCGACGTCCGAGCTGAAGATCCGCACCACGGAGCGCATGGGAATGTACTCGCCGAAGGGCTGTACGTGGCGCTTGTCATAGGTGTTGACGGGGCCGCGTTCCGGGTCCCACTCGATAAGGGTGTTGCGGAGCTTGCCGGTGTCCGGGGTGAGCACCGCCCCCACGACGGTCGGCACACCAATGGCCCGCACCGCCCGGTCGATCACCATGCGGGCGTCCGCGTTGCGGTAGGGATCGAGGTCGGACGAGTTCTCCGGCCACAACACGAAGTCGGGCTGTCCCACCTTGCCGGCCTTCACGTCCGCCGCGAGTTCCTCGGTGCGCCGCGCGTGGTTGTCGAGGACTGCGCGCCGCTGCGCGTTGAAGTCCAGACCCAGCCGGGGCACGTTGCCCTGAATCGCCGCCACCGTTGCGGTGCCGTCCTCGGCCGAGTCGTCGACGAGGGGCAGCGCGGCCAGCGCGGCGGTGACGGGCACCAGGACCGTCAGGAGCGCCGCGGCCATCGGGCCCTTCGGCAGGACGCCGGTGCGTCGGTACGCCAGCACGCGACGCACCGTTTCGAACAGGCCGAAACCGCAGAGCACCACGGCGAACCCGAGCACCGGCGTCCCGCCGAGCGCTGCGAGCGGCAGGAAGACCCCGTCCGCCTGACCGAACGCCACCTTGCCCCAGGGGAATCCGCCGAAGGGCACCCGGGCTCGCGCCGCCTCGCCCAGGATCCACACCGCAGCCGCCCAGACGGGCCACGCGGGCAGTCGGCCGACCCAGGCGATCCCCACGGCGGCCGTGGCGATGAAGAGTGCCTCCACCGCGGCCAGTGCGATCCAGGGGACGGGGCCGACCTCCTCGCCGGTCCAGATCAGCAGGGGCAGCAGGAACCCGAGGCCGCCGAGGTAGCCCAGACCGAACGCGGCCCTGGCCCGGCGCCCGTACAGGCTCCAGCCGAGGAGGGCGATCGCGGGCACCGCGAGCCACCACAGCGGACGGGGCGGGAAGCTCAGATAGAGGAGGACCCCCGAAAGCGCGGCGGCGCCCGGCCGCACGATTCGGCGGAGCAGTGGCCGCCGCTCGACGGGGGCGGACTCCGGTGCGTCGACGGGTGTCATGGTGGCGCTCACCTGGCGGAGTCTACGGCGAGGGAGCGTCCGGGCGGCAGGCTGGGCAGCGGGGGCGGTTACGAGAGCGCCTCGGGCACCCCTTGCAGCACGACTATGAGTACTCCCCTGCCCGGAGCGGACACACCGGTGCCGTACCGCCCGACAGTGGGGCGGTACGGCACCGGTGTGCGGTTCAGCCGAGCTTCTTGACCTGCGCGTCGATGATCGCCTTGGGCTGGTCCGCGGAGCCGGCGAGGCTCTGGGCGAAGAAGGTGGCGACGTTCGCACCCTTGCGGACCGCGACCAGGTGCGCCGTGGAGGGCTTGCCCTCCAGATCCAGGGTGAAGGCGTAGGCGAGCGCTTCGTCGCCGGCGGTGTAGGCGCCGGGCTCCACCTTGGAGATCTTCACCTTGTCACCGGGGACGTTCAGGGTGAAGCCGCCGGCACAGTCGGTGCCGGCCTTCTTGATGGCCGCGACCGCCTCGGTCGCGCCCTGGCCGTCGTACGAGCCCACGACGTCGCTGGTGATCGTGCCGGACAGGGCGTCCACAGCCGCCTTGAGCTTCTCCTCCGGCGACGCGTCCTTCGCGGGGTCCTGCGGAATGCCCATGATCTTGCGGCTTGCCGATGCGGCCGGCTTGCCGGGGGCGCGCAGGGACATGGCGTCGACGAGGAGGGCGCACTCCGTCTTGTCGGCGGTGGTTCCCTTGGCCGCGGCGAGATCCACCTTGCTGGCAGGAGTGATCTTGTGGTTGGCCAGGTCGGCCTCCGTCAGCATCAGTTTGTCCAACTCCGCCTGGGACAGCGCCTTGGCAGCCGGTGCGGCGGGCGCCCCCTTCGACTCCTCGGACTTCGCCTTGTCCTTGGCCGCGGGCTCGTCGGAGCCGCACGCGGTCACCAACAGGGCGAGCGAGACGGCGGAGGCGGCCAGGGCGGTACGGCGGATGGTGATGCGACGCATGAGAACGGCAATCCTTCGATTCGATGAACGACGCTCCCCCCTCGGAATGCGTCGTGGGCCGAATCTATGGCCCTCCGGGAACGAACGATCACCATACGGATCCCCCCGGGCAATCGTGATGCCAGTGCAATCGCACGTCCGCGGAATCGAGATCCTGATGTGTACAACCCTCCGGCTGTTGTCCAGATATGGGGTGCAACAGCCGATTCCGTGCCCCACAGGCATCAGCGCCCATGTCCACCCATCGGGACTTCCCTCACCCCAGTCCACAAAAACCGTGTCCCTGCCGTTACCGTGTGCGCCAGCCCTGCTGAGACTCCGCGTCGATACGGCAGGACACAACGGGGGTTCCGTCATGGATCGGGGGGTCGGCGGAGTGGCTGGACCAGGCGTGTGGAGCAGGCAAGAACGGGGGCGGGCGGCCGATGCGGTCGGGGCCGTCGTCCTCGGTGGCTGTGCCACGTGGTCGCTGATCAGCGCCGCGGGCCGGGACGCCAGACCCGAGGGCGTGCTGTTGGCCGTGTTCGCGGTGGCCGCCGGTTACGCCTGCGGAAGGATCAGCGGCACGCTCCTTCCGGTGGCCGCCGCATCGGCGATCTCCGTCGGCGCGCTCGGTCTGGCGATCGTCTCCCCGGTCGGTGTGCCCGGTGTCTACACGAGCGCCCCCGTCCAACCCGGACATCTGGGGGCCACCGCGGGACTGCTGGTCCTCGCGGCGGGCGCCGCCTGCTCCGCGGCAGCGGCAGCAGGTCCTCGTGCTGCACGTCGCGGGCTGCGGCTGCTGGCCCTCGCGGTCGTCGTTACAGCGGTCACCCTGGAGTCGGTGACCGGTGCGGTGGCCGCAGCGGGCGTCCTGCTCTGCGCGCTGGCCACCGCCCGGATGCAACGGCGGGCGCTGGCCCTGGTGGGACTCGCACTGGCGGCAGCCCTGGTGACCGCCGTTTCCTGGGGAGTGGCGAAGAACGCACTGCCCGATGGGCTGACCGGCTCGCTGAAGGGCGGGTTGACCCACCACCGGGTGGCCCTGTGGCACGACGCGGTGGAACTGGCCGAGGACGATCCCATTCGAGGTGCCGGGCCGGGACGTTTCGGTGTGCTGAGCCCGACCGCCCTGGATTCGGTGGGCTCGGACGGCAAGCCCCATTCGGCGCCCTTGCAGCAGGCGGCCGAGCAGGGCGTGCCGGGCGTGGTCCTGCTCGCTACGGCATTCGGGTGGTTGTTGTACGGGCTGTGGCGCTCCCCGCGACCCACGCCCGTGGTGCTCAGCGCGGCGGCGGCCCTGACGGCCCTGGCCGTGGTGGCATCGGCCAGCAACGCACTGAGCTTCGCTCCGGTGACGGCGGGGGCGGGGCTCCTTGCGGGGCTGGCGACCGCGCGGGTAGCGGGCAGCCACCCCCCGGAGGGCAATCGCAGCTCCCCGGCGGCGTTGGGTCTGGCCTCGCGGTCCTGACGGCCCCAGGTACTCCTCACACTGACGGCAGCTCCAGACGGCGGCGGGAAAGCGAGGGGCCGCGGGACGGTCCGTACCGTCCGGCCGTTGTGCTCAGCCTTGGACGGCCGCTGCGTGCCCCGGGTGCCCGGGGGTCAGCAGATCGCGCACGGCACGCACGGCGGCTTCGGCGTCGTCGACGGTCACCGTGAAGGTCCTGCCGTCGCCGAGTGTGAAGACGACGGCCTCCCCTCGACGGACGATGACCGCAGTGCCCCGCTCGGGACGCCAGCGATAGCCCCAGCCGCCCCACTGACGCGGAGTGACTCGGGGCGCGAAGTCCGCGCCCACCACGTGGGAGAGGGGAATCCGCCGGCGGGGCAGCCCCATGTGACCACAACGGACCTCGACGAAATCACTGTCGACGGTGACCGCCACATGGACGAAGGCCAGGGTTCCGTAGAGCATCAGCAGGCCGGCGGCGACACAGCCGACGACGGACATCACCAGGGGGACGATCCCCGCGGTCCAGTTGGAGTCGACGGCGAGTTCCACGCCGAGTGCGATACACGCGGCGCCCGCGACGGCGAGCAGCCACTGGATCCGATTGGTGGCACGGCCGGTCCACACCGCGGGCACGGGTTCGACGGAGTGCGCGGTGGGACGCATCGAGTCATCGAAGTGGTCCCTCATGCCAGCAGAGTACCCAGCTTCCCGCAGGTCGGCCCGTGTCCATGAGCAACGTCACCATGGCGCGTCTGCACTGCCGGAGCCCGTCGGTCGACTCAGCGCACCGGGGTGGCCGCATGCAGTGAACGGGCCTCCACATAGCTCATGGCCTGCACGGACAGTACGGACTCCCGACCGCTGTGCAGCACGGTGACCCTCCCGGCGGGGGCGGCGGCCCGTGCCCTGGCACCCGTACGAACCGCGCGGCGCAACGCCTGCGCCGCAACGGCCTCGGCCGAGCCGTAGAGGGCGACCGGCACCCCGACGGCCGTGCGGATGCGCTCGGCCACGAGCTCGTAGTGGGTGCAGCCGAGGACGATCGCCCGGACGTCGCGCGGGGTGAGCGCTGCGGCGGCGGCGATGGCACGGTCGATCATGGTGTCGTCCGCGTGCTGGACGCCGTCGGCGAGCCCGGGGCAGGGCACTTCGGTCACGGCGGACGCACCGGCGAAGTCCTTGATCAGTCGGCGTTGGTAGACGCTGCCGGTGGTGGCCGGCGTGGCCCAGATCGCCACCGGCCCGCCGCCCGCGGCGGCCGGCTTGATCGCGGGAACGGTACCGATGACCGGGACGGCGGGCTCCAGCTCCGCGCGGAGCGTGTGCAGGGCGTGCACCGAAGCGGTGTTGCAGGCGACGATCAGTGCGTCGGGGGCGTGGGAGACGGCGGCTCTGGCAGCGGCGAGGGCCCGCTCGGTCACGTCGTCCGGCGTGCGCGGTCCCCAGGGCATTCCCTCGGGGTCGGAGGAGAGTACGAGGTCTGCGTCCGGCCGGAGTCTGCGTACCGCAGCCGCCGCCGCGAGGAGGCCGATTCCGGAATCCATGAGCGCGATCTTCACCCGGTCACCATAGTCGACACCGCTGGTGGCGCCGTTTGCCTGCGGCAGACTTTCGGTCATGACCGCCCTTGCCTGGATCGCCGTCGGATCACTGGTCGTGTGGGGGTGGCTGCTGTTGGGCCAGGGGTTCTTCTGGCGCACGGACCAGCGGCTGCCCCACCGTGTTCCCGGGTCCGATCCTTGGCCCGATGTCGCCGTCGTCGTACCCGCCCGGGACGAGTCCGAAGTGCTTCCCCAAACCCTGCCGACCCTTCTGACCCAGGAGTATCCGGGACGGGCCCGGGTGATCCTCGTGGACGACGGAAGCACCGATGGCACGAGCGAGTTGGCCCGGGAGCTGGCCGTACGGTACGGAGGGCTGCCGCTGAGCGTGGTCCATGCGGGTGAGCCGGAGCCCGGCTGGACGGGAAAACTGTGGGCCCTGCGCCACGGGATGGCCGTGGCCCGGCCGGACGGACCCGAGTACCTGCTCCTCACGGACGCCGACATCGCCCATGCCCCCGACAGCCTGCGTGCCCTGGTCGAAGCCGCGCGCACCGGCGGTTGGGACCTGGTCTCCCAGATGGCACGCCTGCGGGTGGTGAGCGGTTGGGAGCGGCTGATCGTGCCCGCCTTCGTCTACTTCTTCGGTCAGCTCTATCCGTTCCGTCGGGTCAATCGGCCGGGGGCGAGGACCGCGGCGGCGGCCGGCGGCTGCGTGTTGTTGCGCAGGGCGGCGGCGGAACGCGCAGGTGTGCCGGAGTCGATCCGCCAGGCGGTGATCGACGATGTGTCCCTGGCGCGTGCGGTCAAGCGGTCGGGCGGGCGCATCTGGTTGGGGCTCGCCGACCGGGTGGACAGCGTGCGGCCGTACCCGCGGTTGGCGGACCTGTGGCAGATGGTGGCGCGCAGTGCGTACGCACAGTTGGCGTACAGCCCGCTGCTGCTGGCGGGGACCGTGGTGGTGCTCGCGCTGGTCTATCTGGTGCCGCCGATCGCCGTGTGTACGGCGCTGCTCACCTCGGATCCGGTGGTGGGCTGGGCCGGTGGGCTGGCGTGGGCGGTGATGGCGGGGACCTATCTGCCGACCCTGCGCTACTACCGGCAGTCCGTGTTGTTCGCTCCGCTGCTGCCGTTCACCGGGCTGCTCTATCTGTTGATGACGGTGGACTCGGCGGTGCAGCACCATCGCGGCCGGGGCGCGGCGTGGAAGGGGCGTACGTACGCCCGTCCCACGCCGGCGCCGGAACAACGCTGAGCGGACCGGCCCGCATCGCAACCACAACGCATACAACGGTCACAACGGCTCAGCAGGAGCGGTCACTTGCGACCCGGGGTCCAGTTCATTCCCCAGCCGTAGGTGTGGTCCATGGTCCGCTGGGGACTCACACCGCGTTCCGGGACGAGGAAACGGGCCTCGCGCTGGACGACGAGGTCGGAACCGGTGTTGGTGATCAGCGCCAGGGAGCAGACGGTGGAGGGGACCGTGCACTCGCCGAGCGAGAACTCGATGGGTGCCCCGTGTTGGGGTTGGAGGGTGACCGTCGCGTCGAGGTCGGCGAAACTGCGCGCGCCCTCGTAGATGGTGACGAAGATGACCACCCGGCGGAGTTGGTCCCGGTGGTCCAGGTTGATGGTCAGGTTCTCACCCGACGTACCGCCCGTGCGGTCGTCGCCGTCGAGGTGGATGTAGGGAGCCTGGTGCAGGGAACCGAAGGCGTTGCCGAGTGACTGGACGACGCCCTTGCGCCCGTCGGTGAGTTCATAGAGGGCGCAGAGGTCGAGATCGAGGTCGCCGTGCATGGCGATGGCCCGGCCGAGCTTGGCCCCCCAGCCCTTGAACTGCTTGCGCACCTCCCAGCTGAGGTTCACGCGCAACGCCCCGGAAGTGCCGCCCTGCTTGGTCAGGGAGACAGACGGGGTCTCCTTCGTCAGGGTCACCTTGGACAACCGTACGGGTGTGGGCGCGGCGGCCGGAGGGGTCGCGGGCGCCGGGGCAGCCGCAGGGGCCGCGGGGGCCGGGGCGGGGCTGCGGAGGTGCATGGTGGCGGTGGAGGTGCCGGGGGCGGTGTTGACGGGCGGCGGTGGCGTCGACGGGGGTTCGTCGACGCTGATCCCGTAGTCGGTCGCCAGCCCGGCCAGACCGGTGCCGTACCCCTGCCCCACCGCCCGGAACTTCCAAGCCCCTTGCCGCCGGTACAACTCGCCCAGCACGAAGGCCGTCTCGACGGTGGCGTCCTGGCTGTCGTAGCGGGCGATCTCGGCCCCGGTGGACGCATCGGTGACCCGGATGTAGAGCCCGGGCACCTGGCCGAAGGTGCCGCCGTCGGCCGAGGCCGCGAGCACGATCCGCTCGATGGAGGGCTCGACGGCGGTCAGGTCCACATGGAGGCGGTCGGTCACCGGATCGGAGCCGGACTGCTTCCCTTCGTGCCGGACCGCCCCGGAGGCGTGGGTCGGTTGGTTGTAGAAGACGAAGTCCGCGTCCGAGCGGACCTTGCCCGAACCGGAGTCGAGCAGCAGTGCCGAGGCGTCGACATCGGGAACGGCGGAGCCCGCCCCCCAGCCCAGTTCGACCCGGACCTGCGGTGCAGGCACCGGAGTGTTGCCCCCCTTGTGCATGGACATGCTTGCCCCCATCACGGGTTCCGACGTCAGAATTGGTTCACCGAGGCTCAAACCTAGCCCTCATCTGCCCCGTCAGGCTTCCACGGACCCACCGGTAACCCTCTCTCAGCTCGCCCTTTACACGATTCTGGCGCCATGGCGCGACCGTTTTTCCCGGGTTCGGTCCCATTGGAGCTCAGCAGTCGGTCATATCTCCGGAAACAACCCTCTTATCGGGCTCCCCAAATCCACATCGTGGGCTTAACTTATGTGCCATGACCTCCCCCCGCTCCACTTACGGCGGCGGCTACTACTCCGCTCCGTCGTTCGCTGACACCCCGATCTACGACTCGCTGGTCGCAGAGCGGGGCACGCCTCAGATCGCCCCGATCCGAGTGCCTGCCGCCTACGACACCGGCAACAGCTATCTGCCGGCGCTCCCCGCGGCGCTCCCCGCTCTTCCGGCCGGGCCTTCGGCTCCCCAGCCCGCCTACGGCTATGGGCAGCAGGCTCCGCAGCCCATGCCACTGCAACAGGCCCCCGCGCCGTACATCCCCCAGCAGCAGCCGGTGCCGCCCCGCGGCTACCCCGCCCAGCAGGGCTACCCGCAGCAACGACCGCCGGCCACGGGCTACGAGGCGATGCGCCCCGCTGCCCCTCGCCCGGCTCCGGCGCCCGGTCCGGGTTACACCGACCCGTACAACCGCCCCTACCCGGGGCAGGGTTACTAGGGCCGTTCCCTCCGGGGTCCTGCCGACCCGAGGACGGACGGTCCGTCAACCCTCTGTCGTTCCCGTCTTCCTCCGCCTCACCCATGCCCGGACTGCCTCCGGTCGGACGGCCCGTGGGTGCGAAGTGTTCCCTTCTGGTGAGGTCTGTGGGAACACGACACCCCCTGCGCACGTTGGAGAGAAGGGGCACGAAGGCAAGCGGGCTCGCCGCACCACACCAGGACGCAAGCGCTCCACCGGGACTCGTAGGATGCGTGTTGGTGTGGTGCGGCACCGTGCTGTCCAGACGGCAAAGGGGGTGCGGGCATGCATGCGGCACGGGGTGTGTGGCGTTGGCGCGGCAATCCCCTGCGCCGAGCCACCGATCAGATCGAGGCATGGATGGCGCTGAGCGCCGCCCTCCTCCTGGTCACTCTCGCCCCCGCCTTCGGTTGGCTGGTCGGCTCGGCCACCGATGACTCGCTCCGCCAGTCGATGCGGCTCCAGCGACAGCAGCGCCACCAGACGACCGCGACGGTGGTGAGTCCCGCCCCTCCCGCCAAGGCGCGCTCGTACGATCCCGACACCAGCGCGGCGGACCATCAGCAGCGTACGGTGACGGCACAGTGGCGCGCGGTCGACGGGCGCCGGCACACCGGGGCGATCGCCACGGTCGAGGACCGGCCCCGAGCCGGTGATCGGGTCACCATCTGGACCGACGATCGGGGTCATGTCGTCACCCGTCCCCTGGACTTGGCGACCGTCCGGGTGCACGCGGCACTGACCGGAGTCGGCGCTGCCATCTCCGCGGCAGGAGCGCTCGAATGCGCCAGACGGCTGGTGCTGTGGCGCCTGGTGCGGCGTAGACACGACCGTCTGGACCGGGCGTGGGCTGCCGTCGGACCTGATTGGGGACGTACGGGTACGGGCAGCTGACCTCCTGATTCGTCAACTCCCCACCCGTGCGCGCGCTACGGTGGGGAGACCTGTCGAGAGGTGTCCGGGCAGCGGGCCTGTCGCGCGTCAGGACGCACTCAGGACAGAGTTCGACACGGGCGCGGTCGTCGCGGGCGAGTCGGTCACGATGGAGGCAGGCCCGTAGGGGGCGTTCCCCTCCCCGAGGCGCGCCGAATCCGAACACACGAGGTGGGGGCAGAGCAGCACGATGGCACAGGGCACGGTCCAGGTGACCCACACGGGCACATCGCGGTGGCGGCGCCGCACGGGCGAGTACGCCTCCTTGGCGGCAGCCCTGGAGGCCGCCGGGGACGGCGACGTCCTCACCGTCGCCCCGGGGACATATCGCGAGAACCTCGTGGTCCAACGGGCGGTGACGCTGCGCGGCCCGGAGGGGTCGCTGGGCTCGGTGCGGATCGCACCGGCCGACGGCGTACCGCTGACGGTGCGGGCTTCCGCCACGGTGCAGGACCTGTATGTGGAGGGCCAGGACACGACGGCGCCCGCGTTGCTCGTGGAGGACGGCACCCCCGAGTTGATCGACGTGCGCATCTCGACCCGTTCGGCCTCCGGCCTGGAGGTGCGGGGAGCCGCCCGGCCCACCGTCCGCCGCTGCACGATCGACAATCCTGCGGGCGTCGGCATAGCCGTACTGGAGGGTGCCGGGGGCGTGTTCGAGGAGTGCGAGGTGGTCTCGGCCGGCCAGTCGGGCGTCTCTGTGCGCGGGGGCGGACACCCTCGGTTGGAGCGTTGCCGGGTGCACCACACCTCGGGCGCCGGCCTGGCCGTCACCGGTGAGGGCAGCGGTCTGGAAGCCATCGGGTGCGAGATCTACGAGATCAAGGGCGCAGGAGTGCAGATCGCGTCCCGTGCGACGGCGCATCTGACCGACTCCCGGGTACACCGCACGTCGGCCGATGGAATCACGCTCGACACCGATGCCGTGCTGACGCTCTCCGACTGCGACATCCACGACATCCCGGAGAACGCGATCGACCTCCGTTCGCGCTCCGTACTGACCCTCACCCGGTCCACGGTCCGACGTTTTGGCCGCAACGGTCTGTCCGTGTGGGATCCGGGAACCCGGGTCGACGCCAACCAGTGCGAGATACACGACAGCACGGGCGACTATCCCGCCGTCTGGATCAGCGACGGGGCGACGGCCGTACTGGACTCCTGTCGGGTGCACGACGTGCCGGACGCGCTGTTCGTCCTCGACCGGGGCTCCCGGGTCGACGTAGTCGACAGCGATCTCTCCCAGATCCGCAACACCGCCGTGTCGGTGAGCGACGGCGCGAGCGCACAGCTCGACGACTGCCGGATCAGGGAGGCGTCCACCGGCGCGTGGTTCCGTGACCACGGCAGCGGCGGCACCCTGAACTCCTGCACCATCGACGCGGCCCAGACGGGCGTCATCGTCACCAAGGGCGCGGATCCGCTGATCGAGCGCTGTACGGTCACCTCTCCCGCCGAGGCGGGGTTCTATGTGTCCGCCCAGGGGCGGGGCACCTTCCGGGGCTGTCGGGTGACCGGCAGCGGCGGCTACGGCTTCCATGTGATGGACGGCTGTCGGGCCACGCTCAGCAAGTGCCGCACCGAGCGGTGCGCACGCGGTGGTTACGAGTTCGCCGACCCGTCGTTGCCCGTCGTCGAGGAGTGCACGAGCGACGAGTCGGCGGTGCTCGCGTCCTCCGGCCGGACCGCCGCGGACCTCGGGGCGGATCGGCTGACGTCCACCCAGTCGTCGGGGCTGTTGGCGCCGGCGCCGTCTTCGATCACCACGACACCCGCCACGACGACCACGGCAGAACCCGAGGCCGTTCCGGCACGGACATCGGACGCTGTTCTCGGCGATCTGGACGCCCTCGTCGGGCTGGACAGCGTCAAGCGGGAGGTCCGCTCGCTGACCAACATGATCGAGGTGGGGCGACGGCGCAAGGAGGCCGGGCTGAAGGCGGCTTCGGTCCGCCGGCACCTGGTGTTCACCGGCTCTCCCGGCACCGGGAAGACCACCGTGGCCCGGTTGTACGGCGAGATCCTGGCGGCGCTCGGTGTGCTCGGCAGCGGTCATCTCGTCGAGGTCTCCCGCGTGGATCTGGTCGGCGAGCACATCGGCTCGACCGCGATCCGGACGCAGGAGGCGTTCGACCGGGCGCGCGGTGGGGTCCTGTTCATCGACGAGGCGTACGCGCTCTCGCCCGAGGACTCCGGCCGGGACTTCGGCAAGGAGGCCATCGACACGCTGGTGAAGCTGATGGAGGACCACCGGGACGCGGTCGTGGTGATCGTCGCCGGCTACACGGCCGAGATGGAGCGCTTCCTCACGGTCAACCCTGGCGTGGCCTCCCGGTTCTCCCGGACCATCACCTTCCAGGACTACGAGGCCGACGAGTTGCTGAGCATCGTCCAGCGGCAGACCGACGAGCACGAGTACCGGCTGGCGGAGGGCACGGGTGAGGCTCTGTTGAAGTACTTCGCCGAACTGCCCAAGGGTCCGGCGTTCGGCAATGGACGGACCGCCCGCCAGACCTTCGAGTCGATGGTGGAGCGCCATGCGGGGCGGGTCGCCGAACTGATCGAGGTCAGCACCGACGATCTGACGCTGCTCTACCCGGAGGATCTGCCCGAACTTCCCTGAGCCGGCTCCTCATGCGGGCGGGACTGGCTCGGAATGGTGGGGAGCAACCGCTCCAGCAGTCGTTGGCGCTCGGCGGCGAAGACCGGGTCGGCCTGGTAGTCGGAGTGGCCGCGGATCGGTTCGGGCAGCGGATGGCTGCGGGAGCGCCCGTAGACGACCGGATCGTGGAGGGGTGCGCCGTCGACGGGGCTCTGTCCGGCCGCGGGCGTCAGCAGCACGGGACCGCCTATGGGATCGGTGGGTCGCCAGAGGTTGCGCCAGCCCTCGACCTCGCCCCGGAGGTCTCCGAGTGCGGCGGGGCCGAAGTAGGCGGGGAACCAGCGCCCGTAGAGCCGCTCCAGCGGTGAGCCGTAGGTCAGCAGAGCGACTTGGTTGCGGGTGGCGGCCGGTAGTTGCCACACTGCCGCCGCGGCCAGCACGCTGCCCTGGGAATGCCCGGAGATCACCAACCGCCCACCGGTCTGCTCGGTCCAGGTGCACATTCGCCAGGTGAGGTCGGGCACCGCTCGTTCCGCGTAGCAGGGCGGGGCGAAGGGATGGGCGGCGCGGGGCCAGAAGGTGCCGACGTCCCAGAGGATGCCGATGGTGCGCCGGGCGGAGGCGTCCCGATAGGCGCGGCGGCCCCAGGTGACGAACAGTATGAAGCCGAAGCCGACCAGCCAGGAGCCCAGCGCCTGCGCGGTCTCGGCACAGGACTCGACCCAGCCGTCACCCGCGAACGCCCGACCGGGCACCTCGCCGCTGACCCAGGCGCCCAGGACGGCGCCCACCCCCAGGACGAGAGTGGTGCCGGCGATGATCCCCACCATCCGGGGCGCGGCGTCGGTGATGTCGGCGCGGGCCCGTGCACTGGCGATCCGTCGGGTGCGGCCCCGATCGGGTCGCCACACGTCGGTCGGGCGGGTCCGCTCCCTCGCCTCGTACTCGGCCTCGATGCCCGGCCCGGTTCGGCGCGTGGCGAGGAGGACGCGGACCGCGAGGACGGCGGCGGGCACGATCAGGACGAGCAGCAGTACGGGGATGACGGAAGCCTGCCAACTCAGCAGCACGGGCGGGCCGGGGATGCTGCCCTGCCCGTCCATTCCCGGAGTGCCGGGCCCGTCCAGCCAGTCGGCGACCCGCTGGGCGACGCCTCCGGTCATCACCCCGCCGAGCGCGCACGCGAGCATCGCGACCGCCGGGCCGGCGACTCCCCGCAGGGCCGTGCGCGGATGGCGGGCCCGTCGTTGGAGGATGGCGGCGACGATCGCCAGGGCCATGACCAGGACGACCTGGGTGAGCGCGATCAGTCGAAAGGCGGCGTCCCCGGGCAGCGTCCCCTGCGACGCCCACTCGGGTCGGGGCCAGCCGGCGTACAGCAGGGCGAGCACCCACAACCCGATCGCAACGGCGGGCAGTCGACGGACCGCGGCGCGGTCCAACCGGGCGTCGAACCGCCGTTCGCTGCGGCCCCGGCGGAAGACGACGGCGAGGACGGCGAGGAATCCGAGCGCGAGCAGGGTCTCCAACACCCCTCCGCAGATCGCCATCAGGACACTGTCAGCGGCCCGGTCGTGGCGGGCGGCGGCCCCGGTGACCGCGGCGGCGACGGTGAGCAGGCCGGCGGCCGTGTGGGCGGCACGCAGTCGTGCGACCAGTCGGCGGCCGTACCAGAACCCGGGTCGTCCGAGGGCGGACGGTCCTGCCCGCCGCGCACCCGAACCTGAGGCATCGTCCGTATCCGCGTCACCCGTCCCAGCCGGGCCGTCTGCTTCGGACGGGTCGTCTACTTCGGACGGGTCGTCCGTTTCATCGGTGTCATCGACATCGCGTGTGGCGCCTGGGTCGTCTGTGTCAGCTGGGCCATCTGGGCTATCTGGGGTGTCGGCCTCGATCGCCCCGATGACGGCGGTGCTTCCGTCGGGCTTCCCCTTCTCCGGGTGCGGGCCGGTTCCGGCCTCGCCGTCCGCCACATCGGCCCCCGTCGGCGGGCGCTGGGACTCGTACGCGTTCCACGTCCGATGGGAGAGGTACCAGAGCAGGCCCACCAGGGCGGCCGGAACCAGTGAGGCGAGGGCCAGCCGTCGGCCAGGCTGGGACCACCAGCCGCCCTGCTCCGCGGAGAGGAATCCCAACCAGGAGCGGCTGTTCGCACACGAAGCGACTCCGGCACACTGCCAAGCCACCAGATCGAGCGCCACCTCGCACGCGGCGGCGGTCAGCAGCACGGTGAGACTCAGCGCGACCAGGCGCACCAGGACCCCGTACGCCCTGCTCGCTCCTGGACGCCCGGCGGCACGCGGACGCATCCAGTGCGCCAGGTTGACGACCATGAAGGGCAGGAGCAACAGCCACAGGGCACGCGCGCTGTTGCCGGAAGTGAGGTTGGACCAGCAGTACGCCTCGGGAACGGGTTGATCACGCCCGCGCCCGGGATCTCTTTCGGCCGTCTCGTCATCGCAGCGCCGAAAGATCGCGGCCTTCTCGTCACCGGAGATCCGAACGGTCCGGGGATCGCCCAGTATCTCCTGGGGGCTGGCCCCGCCCACACCGTGGACCAGCAGTTCCAGCGCTGGTCCTTCGTTCCTCGGGGCCGACATCGCAGATGGCACCGGTGTGACTCGCTCTCTGGACGGGGGCGACGACCGCACGGCCGCACGCGTCGTTCCTCCTAAGAATCCCGGATGACGGCGTCTTGTCACAGCGCCCTCACCGAATCTCCGCGACATGGCGCCCGGGGCTCCGTGGGAGTATGGGGCGCCTCGAAAACAGGCGGCGCAGGACGACATGGAAGGACCGGCCACGGAAGTGACCGACAATCAGAACCTGCTCGCGGAGCAGCGGCGTGCCCTCATTCTCGACGAGGTGCGCAGGCGTGGCGGGGTTCGGGTCAATGAACTCACCCGCAAGCTCAGCGTTTCCGACATGACCGTACGTCGTGACCTCGACGCCCTCGCCCGACAGGGCGTCATCGAGAAGGTGCACGGGGGTGCGGTGCCCGTGGTCGAGGCCAGTACGCACGAGCCGGGCTTCGAAGCCAAGTCCGCACTGGAGTTGAGCGCGAAGGAGGACATCGCCCGGGCTGCCGTGACGATGGCCGTGCCCGGTACCGCGATCGCGCTGTCGGGCGGAACCACGACGTTCGCGCTGGCCCATCACCTGCTCGACGTGCCGGATCTGACCGTGGTCACCAATTCGGTTCGGGTGGCCGACGTCTTCCACACGGCGCAGCGCGGCGGCGCGGGCGGGGTCGCACGTCCCGGGGCGGCCACGGTGGTGCTGACCGGCGGAGTGCGGACCCCGTCCGACTCGTTGGTGGGCCCGGTGGCCGACCAGGCGATCCGCTCGCTCCACTTCGACGTGCTCTTCCTCGGAGTGCACGGGATCTCGGTCGAGGCCGGGCTGTCCACTCCCAACCTCGCGGAGGCGGAGACCAACAGGCGTTTCGTACGGGCGGCACGCCGGGTCGTGGTGGTCGCCGATCACACCAAGTGGGGGACGGTGGGGCTCAGTTCCTTCGCGCGGCTGGCGGAGGTCGACACGCTGGTGACCGATGCGGGGCTGTCCAAGGAGGCCCAGGAGCAGATCTCGGAGCATCTACCGGGACTCATCGTCGCCGGTGGCACCGATGTGCAGGGCGGTTGAGGACCGGTGGCGGTCTTCCGATTGACGCGGGCGGTCACCCTGCCGGTCGACGAGGTGTGGCGGCGGGTGGCCGACTGGCGGGCCCATGCGGCTCGGATGCCCTTGACCCGGCTCTCCGTCACGACCGAGGGGCCCACCGGCGTGGGGAGCGCGTTCACCGTGCGCACGGCGCTGGGGCCGGTGGGCGTCGACGATCCGATGGAGGTCGTGGAGTGGAGGCCTCCCGAGGGAGGCGCCGCGGGACGCTACCGGTTGGAGAAGCGGGGGCGGGTCGTTCGGGGATGGGCGGAGGTCGAAGTCCTGGGGCAAGGATCGGGCACCGTCGTGGTGTGGACGGAGGAGTTGCGCATCTCCCTGGTGCCCGGATTCCTGGACCGGCTCGTTGCGCTGACGGGTCGGATGGTCTTCGGCCGTGCGCTCAACGGTCTGTTGGGAGGGTAGGGCGGCGCCCGCGCACGGTGAGGGTGGACCTGTTCCAGTCCGCCGTCGTACGTCCGCTGTTCGACGCCCGGCCGTACGTCCCACCCACGGGTGCGGGTCAGCCCGGCCAGTTGCCGGTCGCCAGGAAGGTGTCGATCTGGCGCGCGTAGGGGGCGATGTCGAGGCCCTGGTCGTGGAGCCACTCGTCCGAGTAGTACTTGTCGAGGTAGCGGTCGCCCGGGTCGCAGATCAGGGTGACCACGCTCCCCCGTTCGCCGGTGGCGACCATCTCCGAGACGATCTTCCAGGCACTCCACAGGCCCGTACCGGTGGAACCGCCGGCCTTGCGCCCGAGGACCCGGTCGAGTGCGCGAACGGCCGCGATGCTCGCCGCGTCGGGCACCTTCATCATCCGGTCGATGGCTCCGGGGACGAAGCTCGGTTCCATGCGGGGGCGGCCGATTCCCTCGATGCGGGAGCTGGCGGGGCTCGTGGCCCGCGGGTCACCGGTGGTCCAGCCGTCGAAGAAGCAGGAGTTCTCCGGGTCGGGCACGCAGACCCGGGTGTCGTGCTGCATGTAGTGGACGTACCGGGCGATGGTCGCCGAGGTGCCGCCGGTGCCCGCGGTGGCGACGATCCACGTGGGCTCCGGGTACCGCTCCCGCTGCAACTGCTGGTAGATGGATTCGGCGATGTTGTTGTTGCCCCGCCAGTCGGTGGCCCGCTCGGCGTAGGTGAACTGGTCCATGTAGTGCCCGCCGGTCCGCTCCGCGAGGGCGGCGGACTCTTCGTACATCCGCTGGGAGTCGTCGACGAAGTGGCACTGTCCGCCGTGGAATTCGATGAGCCGGATCTTCTCGGGGCTGGTGGTGCGGGGCATCACGGCGACGAAGGGAACGCCCACGAGCTTGGCGAAGTACGCCTCCGAAACGGCTGTGGAGCCGCTGGACGCCTCGATCACCGGCTTACCGGGCCTGATCCATCCGTTGCAGAGGCCGTAGAGGAAGAGGGAGCGGGCGAGCCGGTGCTTGAGACTGCCGGTCGGATGGGTCGACTCGTCCTTGAGGTAGAGGTCGATGCCCCACTCTTCCGGCAGGGGGAACTTGAGCAGATGGGTGTCGGCGGAGCGGTTGGCGTCGGCTTGGACCTTGCGAACGGCTTCTTTGAGCCAGGCTCGATAGGCCGGATCGCTACGGTCCACATCCACCGTCGCCTCGGCCCCACCGGTCACCTGGTTGTCATCGGTACTCATACCCGTCGCCCCTCACCGTGCTGGGAACTCTTGTGCCTCCCCGTCACAGTAAGCCCCTCACCTGCACAAACATTAACTTTGGGTAGCCATAGGAGTCCGTTGTGGACAAAGCGTCCGGGGCGGGAGCGCTTCGTACTGGTGTGAGCGGCCGGAGTTGGGCAGACTGCCAGCAGGGACGACACGACGAAGGGGGATGAGGGTCAATGGACATGGTTGAACCCGAGTTCCGGGCCACGGGGGTACGCATCGAGCGCTGGCCGCGCTCACTGACCAAGTCCGGCCAGGTGCTGATCAAGAAGGGTCGGTTGGAGCTGTTGACCAGCTACGGCCGGGTGATCGACAGCGCCCCCGTACGAGCGGTGCGGGCTGGAAAGGCGTGGTTCACCGATGAGGCGAGCACCGCGCTGACGGTCAACGGCAAGCGGTACCGGCTGACCATGGGACAGCGCGATCACCACCAGTCCGAGGCCGAGGCGCTGAACGGCCAGTTCCTGAAGGCGGTCCACGGGGCGGGCGTCGCCGACGACTGAGTCACGGGCCGGCTCCTCGCCCGTCTACGGGCTCCGCCCGAGGGCGGGCGTCGGCCCCTGAGTTGCAGGACCGGCTTGGCTGGTTCACGCTGGTGTCACATGACTCAGGGTGCATCGCCGGTGACGCTGGGATGAGGTCACCGTCGACCAAGAATCAGCAGACATCAACTGCTGGATCGGACTTTCGCCTTCTTCCGACTCATTTCGGGGAGTCGCAGTCGTGATCAGCGAGCCAAGCAGGCACTGCACGGTGGAGCTCCAGGCCCTGCCGTCGCGGATCGGCCAGGTCCGCAGAATCGTATCGGCGCAATTGCGCTACTGGCATCTCGACCCTCTGGTCGACCAGGCTGCCCTCGGTGTCACCGAGTTGCTGGCCAACGTCCATCAACACGCCGAACCGGACAAGAGCTGCGTCGTCGACGTGGAATGGCTCCTCGACCGGCTCACCATCTCGGTCCACGACACGGACCCACGGCTTCCGGTGGTCTCCTCCGCACCGGACCGCGATCTGTTCGCCACCTCCGGCCGCGGGCTCGATCTGATCGCCGCGATGAGCGACGCCTGGGGCACACGTCCGCGGGGCGACTCGGGCAAGAGCGTTTGGTTCACGCTCGCCCTGCCGTCGCTGACCGCGACGCCAAGGGCGGAGGTGTCCTCCTGCCCCCAGGTGCACGAGTCCGGCGCCGCGGTGACGGAAGACGAACTCGCCGGGGCCGTTCAGCCCTGACGGCCTCTGGATCGAGGACGCGATCGGAGCGGACGGCCGGGCCGGGCGCCCCCGCTCCCGGCCGTCCGCACCGCCCCCCTGCTCGATCGCTCCGGACGGGGTCGCGCTGCCGTCAGTCGTCGCCGCCCCGGACCGGCCGGCCGAACTGCTCGTCGAGGACGGACAGCCGACGCCAGTACTCGTCCTCGTCGATCTCACCGGCGGCGAACCGTCGGCCGAGGAGGGCGATCGGCGAGTTCTCGCCCGGTGCGTCCCGTCCCGGGTGGCCGGTCCACCCCGGCAGGGGCGCGCGTCCGCCGTACCCGCGGTGCCCGCCCGCCGTGCGCCACAGGCCCGTACGGCGCACCACGGCGACCAGGACGACGATCACCGCACACCAGATCAGCGGCATCAGCAGGATCCAGGGCCCGGGGCCGGGCCCGTACGCCAGTGTGTTCATCGTGGTTCAGCTCCTTGCGAGGTCGTGCCTCCGAGTCCCGTGCGTTCCCTTTCGAGGCTCCCTCGGGACGCCGGCACCGTCGTCATACGGTCAGCGGCCGTACGCGTACCTCCCGGGGAGTAGTCGACGGCCCGGAGCCGTGCTCCCTGCGGCTGTGGAGGGGGATGCCGCAGCGGCGCTCACCCGGGCCGGGGAATGTGGAACTCGCGGTCCAGCCGTCGCCGCAGGCGCTCTTCGTGGTACAGCCGGCCGACCAGGGCACCGCCGTAGACGACAACCCCCACTCCGACCAGCCAGGACTGGAGCACCAGGACCGTCCCGAAGGGGCCGTAGGTGACGGCGTTCGACGCGATCAGCGGCGAGAAGACCAGTTGGGAGAAGATCCGCAGCCCCAGCATGGCGAGGGCGGTCGCCACGGCGCCGGGAAGCAGGGCGCGCCAGCGGACGCGACCGCCCAGGAGCAGCCGTTGGGCGACCCAGAAGAAGAGGAAGGTGCCCACGAGGTCGGCGAGCGCGCCGCCGACGGTGCCAAGGACCGATCGGGAGGGTTCCGGGGTCGGGGTGTTGACGAAGAGGAGCAGGGAGAAGACGAGGAGGGCGAGGAAGATGATGTGGCGCCACATGGTGTGCCAGCGGGCGGTGGGGAGGTCCCAGACCTTTTCGTAGCCGGTCTGCACGGCGGAGCCGAACGTCAGACCGAAGACGGCGAGTGCGGCGAGACCGAAGGCGGTGGTCCGCTGGAGCGCCTCGCCCGGCACCCCGAAGAGACGTTCGACCTCGTCCTGTGAGGCTTCGGAGACACCCAGCGCCTGTCCGAGCCAGCGGGCGAAGCCCTGGCTGCTGGCGGGATCCGCCGCGGCGACCACCACCAGGAGCGGTACGAGGGTGAGGAAGCCGAGTGCGGCGAAGCCCATGGCGCGGTGCAGCAGCTCGATCTCCCGTCCGCGGTTCCAGGCGAGAGCGACGGGCGAAGCGAGGATTCTTCGGTGGAGGCGCTGGAGCCGATGCGGCTGACGGCCCGCGCCGGAAGGCTCAGGGGTCATGGGTCGTGGCCTACCCGCTCCTCCGTGACGGGGCGCCCCGATGCCCCCGAACGAGTGGTGCGGGCCGTTGCTGCGCCGTTGTCGAGCGTCTCAGGCTCCACCCGTGCACCCGGGTCACGACACACCGACCCACACCGTCAATCGCGTCAGACGAGGGCACCGAGCGGGTCGTCCAGCACGGGCTGCCAGGCCAACTCCGCCGCACCCACCAAGGTGTTGTGATCGAGGGTGCAGGCGAGGATCGGAACCCCACCGCTGCGCCCCCACAGGCTGCGGTCGGCGACCACTTGCCGCAGTCGGTCCGGGTCCGCGTACAGGAGTTCGCGGTGGAGTCCCCCCAGGATGATGCGGTCGGGATTGAGGATGTTGACCAATCCCGCGAGTCCGAGGCCGAGGCGGTCGATCAGGGCGTCGGCCGCAGCGCGGACCGTGGGGTCGTGGTACTCGGAGCGCAACAGTTCCCTGCATTGGTGCAACAGGCCGACCTCCGGGCCGGGTGCCCGACCGGCCGCGCTGAGGAAGGCCATCGGGTCGGTCTCGACATCGAGGCAACCGCGGCTTCCGCAATGACAGGGCCGCCCCTCGGGGTTGACGATGAGATGGCCGACTTCGAGGGCCAGACCCGAACTGCCCGTGTGGAGGCGTCCGTCGAGGACGAGCGCCCCGCCGGCACCGCGGTGGCCCGTGGCGACGCAGAGCAGGTGGTGGGCTCCACGACCGGCGCCATGGCGGTGTTCGGCGAGAGCGGTGAGGTTGATGTCATTGGCGGTGAAGGCGGGTCCGGTGATGCCCGCCGCCCGGACCTGCTCGGTGAAGATGTCCCGTACGGGTGCACCGGCGGGCCAGGCGATGTGCAGGGGGTTGAGTGCGGTGCCCTCGGGCTCGGCGACCGCGGACGGGACGGCGAGACCTGCGCCCACGCATCGCCTTCCACTGTCGCGCCATAGGCTCGCGCCCGCGGCGACGACGGCGCCGAGCACCTGTGCGGGGTCGGAGGAGACGGTGACGCATCCGGGGGCGGTGGCGACGATGCGACCACCGAGCCCCACCAGCGCGGCCCTGAAGCCGTCGGCGTGGACCTGGGCGGCGAGGACGACCGGACCCGAGTCGTCGACCGAGAGCCGGTGCGACGGTCTGCCCTGGGAGCCGGCCGCCGCCGCGGGTCGGGAGTCGACACGGATGAGACCGAGCGCTTCCAACTCGGCGGCCACGGCACCCGCGGTGGCGCGTGTGACACCGAGTTCGGCAGTGAGGACGGATCGGGTGGGGGCCCGGCCCGTGTGAACCAGTTCCAGGGCGGGGCCGAGTACGCCGCGGCCCCGTTCCAACTTCGTCCTGGCGTTCGTCACCTTGCCGTTCATGGGGGCGAGTCTCCCATGGTCCGCGGGGTGTGCAGCCGGCTTGTCCGGATCGCGCCCCTCCCTCTACACTCACTTTGTGCCGCAACTAAACAAACTCAAGTCGGCCGTTCCGGGGGGATCGCACGGGGACACCGTGGCCTCCTCCCTGACCCGCCTTCGCACCGCACTGACCGTGTTCTTCGTCGTGGACGGGTTCCTCTTCGCCGGCTGGGTCGTCCGCATCCCGGCGATCAAGGAACAGACAGGAGCCTCACCAAGCGCACTAGGACTCGCCCTGCTGGGAGTGTCCGCGGGTGGCATCGTGACCATGTCCGTCACCGGACGGCTCTGCCGACGCTTCGGCAATGCGCCCGTCATCGTCACCAGCGCTGCCCTGATGTCCTTGAGCATCACCCTCCCCCCGCTGATGCACTCGGCGCTCACGCTCGGCCTGGTGCTCCTGCTGTTCGGCGGGCCCTACGGAGCACTGAGCGTCGCCTTGAACAGTGCGGCAGTCGATCTGGCCGCCGCCCAACGCCGTCCGCTCATGCCCGTCTTCCACGGCGCGTTCAGCGTCGGCGGGATGGTCGGTGCCGGACTCGGCGCACTCCTCGCCGGTGGCCTCTCCCCCACCGTCCATCTGACCCTGCTCGCCCTGGTGGGGCTGACCACCACCGCCTGCGCAGGTCCGGTCCTCCTGCGCCACCGCCTACCGGCACCCACACGGACCGAGCGCACCTCCGCCCCCGGGCGTCTGACGGGTGGTACGCGCCGACTCGTCCTGCTCTGCGGCGCGATCGCGCTCTGCACGGCGTACGGGGAAGGAGCGATGGCCGACTGGGGCGCGCTCCATCTGGAACAGGGGCTCGGTGCGTCGCCCGGCGTCGCGGCACTCGGATACTCCCTCTTCGCCGCCACCATGACGGTGGGCAGACTGTCCGGAACCCTTCTGCTGGAACGATTCGGCCCCACTCCCACTCTGATCGCCAGCGGCACCACGGCGGCACTCGGCATGTTGTTGAGCGCATGGGCACCGACCGTGGCATGGGCGTTGACGGGCTTCGCCGTGGCGGGCCTCGGTCTGGCGAACGTCTTCCCCGTCGCCGTGGCCCGGGCGGGTGCGATCGCGGGTCCGGCGGGAGTCGCGGCCACGTCGACGCTCGGGTACACGGGCATGTTGTTGGGACCGCCCGTGATCGGTTTCGTCACCGACTGGTTCTCGCTCCCCGTGGCCCTCACCACGGTCGCGGCTGCCTGCGCGGTCGCGGCACTCATCGGATACACGGCTCGCCGATCGTCCGGCCCGGCCCGAAGGAGCCGCCCGGTGCCGGTGTCCAGCCGCTGATCTGGCCCGATGCAATCACATGACCGCATCGGGCAGACGGTCCGCACGGGCGCCCGATGGCAGAATCGCGCCATGAAGACGGCAGAACACATCACGTCGCTCGTTCAGGACGGCCGGGCGCTCGCCATCGCAGCCCGTACGGCCGGCCCGGAGGCTCCCGTACCGACCTGCCCCGAGTGGCAGGTGCGGGACGTCCTGCGCCACACAGGCGCGGTGCACCGTTGGGCGACGGCGTTCCTGATGGAGCGGCACACCGCGTTCCGGCCGCTGGTCCAGGAGCAGGCGCTGGACGGGGATGACCTGCTCGTCTGGTTCCTCGAAGGGCATGAGGCACTCGTGGACGCCCTGGTCACCGCGGACCAGGAAGTCGAGTGCTGGGCCTTCTTGCCGGCTCCGTCACCGCTAGCGTTCTGGGCGCGACGACAGGCCCACGAGACGGCGATCCACCGGGTGGACGCGGAGTCGGCGTTGGGGGGTGCCCCCGGCCCGGTGGCGGCCGAGTTCGCCGCGGACGGCGTCGACGAGTTGTTGACCGGATTCCACGCACGCGCCAGGAGCCGGGTGCGCTCCGATGCACCGCTGCGCCTTCGCGCACGCACCACCGACACCGACGACGTGTGGACGATGCAGATCTCCACCGACGTTCCCTCGACGGTCAGGAACGCGCAGGGCCCGGCGGACTGCGAGTTGATCGGCACCGCCCAGCAGCTCTATCTGGCGCTGTGGAACCGGCTGCCCCTGAGCACGCTCACCCTCAAGGGGGATCCCGAGGTGGCGCTGTTGTGGCGCAGGACGTCGGCGGTCTGACACCCACCGCACCCGCTGGACGCTGTGGTACGGCTCGGCGGCCTGCACATCGGCGGTCCAGGATTCCCAGGAGGGAGTTCGGGGTCACCGATCACGCAGGCAGGGCGGTGGCGTCCCGTCACCGCGTCGACGGGTGTCCGGTGGGTTCCTTGTCCGTCGGTCGCCCCCGTACGACACTGGGGCCATGGGGGAACAACCACCACCGGACCACATGGCGCGGCGCACAGCGGCAGACCGGGACGCGATCACCATCGAGATCGGCTACGCGCTGCTCAGTGCCGCTTTCGCCGCCGCCGTGGTGTTCGGTGCCGTCGCAGCACCAAAAGTGGCGTTCAGCGCGCCGTACGTCGTCGAACGGGGGCTGCTCCTCCTGGCGTCCGGGGGCGCCGCCCTGGTCTTCGTCGTCCGGGTGGTGACCGTGCTCCGGCGGTTCGGCAGGACGCAGCGCGAAAGTCGATCGCCGGGTCAGCCCAACCAACCGGGCCGCACCAGGCCCGACTCGTAGGCGAGGACCACCAACTGCGCCCGATCGCGGGCCCCCAGCTTCACCATCGTGCGGCTGACATGGGTCTTCGCCGTCAGCGGTGAGACGACGAGCCGACGGGCGATCTCCTCGTTCGAGAGGCCGATTCCCACCAGGGCCATGACTTCGCGCTCGCGCTCGGTCAGTTCGGCCAGCCCTTCGGCGTCCGTGGGCGCCTTGGAACGGGCGGCGAACTCGGCGATCAGCCGGCGGGTCACTCCGGGCGACAGGAGTGCGTCGCCCGCCACCACGGCACGGACCGCACGCAACAACTCCTCGGGCTCGGTGTCCTTGACCAGGAAGCCCGAAGCCCCCGAGCGGATCGCTTCGAACACGTACTCGTCGAGCTCGAAGGTCGTCAGCATCACGACCTTGACCTCGCTCAGCCGTTCGTCAGCGGTGATCTGCCGGGTGGCGGCGAGTCCGTCGCACACGGGCATCCGGATGTCCATCAAGACCACGTCAGGGCGCAGTTCGTGCACCAGGCGCACGGCCGTCTGGCCGTCCGCGGCCTCACCGGCCACGGAGATGTCGGGCTGGGCGTCCAACAACGCCCGGAATCCCGCACGCACCAACAGTTGGTCGTCGACCAGCAGTACGCGGATCACCGTGCCTCCCCATCGTTCGAACCCGTCGTCCCGGAACGCAACGGCAGATCGGCCACCACGCGGAAGCCGCCGTCGGTGCGCTGCTCCGCGTCGATGGTCCCACCCAGTGCGGCAGCCCTCTCCCTCATCCCGGCGAGCCCGTTGCCGCTGCCTCCGGCGTCCGTGCCCGTGGCCGGCCCGTCGTCGTCGATCCTCAGGACGAGTCGGGCCTCGCCGTGGACGATGTGCACGCGTGCCACGCGTGAGCCGGAGTGGCGTACGACATTGGTCAACGCCTCCTGGACGATGCGGAAGGCCGCCAGATCCGTCCCCGGCGGCAGCGGTACGGCGTCGCCCTCGGTCTCCACGCTGACATGCAGACCCGCGCGAGCCGCCTGTTCGGCGAGTTCGGAGAGTCGGCCGAGGCCGGGGGCCGGGGCCCGCGGCGCACTGCCGGGCGTCCGCAGCCGGTCCAACACCTGACGTACGTCTCCCAAGGCCTCCTTGCTCGCCGCCTTGATGGTGGTGAGCGCGGTCCGTGCCTGCTCGGGGTCGCTGTCGAGGAGGGCGAGGCCCACTCCCGCCTGGACGTTGATGACCGAGATGGAGTGGGCGAGCACATCGTGGAGTTCGCGGGCGATGCGCAGCCTCTCCTCGTCGGCCCGGCGCTGCTCCGCGCGGGCACGCTCGGCACGTGCCCGGGCGAGCGCCTCTCCCCGTACCCGTACCAACTCGGATGCGGCGAGGACCGCCGCGATCCATGCGGCGAAGGCGACCTCGCGCCCCCAGGGGGCGCTGCCGTCATCAGACGGCGGTAGATAGTGGTAGAGCCAGTGGGCGAGCAGCAGACTGCCCGACCAGAACCCGCCGAGCGCCCACCAGGCCGCCGCTCTGTGACCGGAGACGACCGCGGCGAAGACCGCAACGGCCAGGGGGACGAAGACGGGACCGTACGCGTAGCCCGCACCGAGGTAGACCAGCGTTGCAGCGGCGACGCCGACCACACAGACCACGGGCCAGCGATTGCGCAGCAGCAGGAGGGCGGGGCCCACCAGCAGCAGTGCGGCACCGGTCGCGTCCAACGGCGAACGGTCCTGGCCCTTCGCCGCGAAGGCGGTTCCGATCAGGACGAAGACGGTGACGACCAGGGTGGACGGCCAGGGAACGGCTCCGGCGCAACGTCTGGCCTCCCACACGCGCAGCACGGGCGAGCCCACCCCTTCGGACTCCTGCGCCTCGGGCGGGTCGCCCTCCGCCCAGGGGGCACGGCAACGGTGGCGGGAGCGCGGGTGTTCCATGACGGCAACGCTAGACCGGGGCCGCCGGCCTGGCGTCCGCTCCACGTGGTGCTCTCGGATACTCCCCACGCAGTACGCGGACGACGTCGCACGGATCGCCGGCGCCGAGTTCCTTCCTCCGCCGAGTGACAGAGGTCAGCACCGAGTGACAAAGGTCAGCGCTGAGCCTCGCGCACGGATGGGGGGCCGGGGAGGCCGACCCCGTCGGCGAGGCGTCCCACGGCCTGGGTGAAGAAGGCGTCACGCTCCTCCACCACCCGGTGGAACTGGCCGAAGAGTTCGAAGGAGATCAGCCCGAAGACCTGCGACCAGGCCGCGATCAGCGCCACCGCGACGGACGGCGGGAGGTCGGGCGCGAACCGGTCGGCGAGCCGTCGGGCCTCGTCGTGCAATGCGTCGTCGAGCGGGGGCAGCGCCAGGCCACGCATGCGGTGTGCATCTCGGGCGACGGAGATCATGGCGGCCCCCACCCGGGAGGCGGGAACGACGGTGTCGTGGGGTGCGGCATAACCGGGTACCGGGGAACCGTAGATCAAGGCGTACTCATGGGGATGGGCGAGCGCCCACCCGCGAACCGCCGAGCAGAGCGCGATCCAACGGGCACGGTGATCGGTCGTGGCGGTGCCATCGGTTGCTGCGGCCTGATCGGGTGTTGTGGCCTGATCGGGTGCGTGTTGCAGAGACACAAAGGAGTGGGAGGAGTCGGAGGTGGCCGGTGGGGCGATGGCCGACTCCGCAGCCGCGCCGACGGCTTCATATGCGTCCACGATCAGGGCCGTCAGCAGTTCGTCACGGCTGGGGAAGTAGCGGTAGAGGGCCGAGGAGACCATGCCGAGCTCACGGGCGACCGCCCGCAGCGAGAGCTTCGCCGCCCCGTCAGCCGCCAACTGCCTCCGGGCCTCGTCCTTGATGGCCGCGGTGACTTCGATGCGGGCTCGTTCCCTGGCCCCTCGGATCTTGGTCATGGGTGGAGTCTTTCATGATTCGGAGCAGTGACCAATAACGAGAGCACTGCTCTTGCTTTGGATCGAAGATCCGTGCACACTGCTCTCAAGAGAGAGCACCGCTCTCGCAAGCGCATCCCTAACCGTGTGGGTCAGAGTCGGTTCATGGCCACCGGCCCACCTCGTCGCTCCCGATACATCGTTCACATGGCTCGCACCGTTCACCTCACTCAAGGAGTTCTCATGACGCAGCGTCACTACATCAAGCCCAACCGCATCGACACCGTCATGAACAAGGCGATCGCCTGGCTAGCCCGCCGCGGCATCAGCCTGATGGGCACCGCCGAGTTGTCCGTACGGGGGCGCACGAGCGGCGAGTGGCGAAGCGTTCCGGTGAACCCCCTCCCTTACGAAGGAGGCCCCTACCTCGTGTCCGCCCGCGGAGAGTCCCATTGGGTGCGCAACATGCGGTCGGCGGGAGGGGGACGGCTCAAGGTGGGGCGGAAGGTCCAGCAGTTCTCAGCCGTCGAACTCGCGGACGAGGAGAAGCCCGTCGTGCTGCGCACCTATCTGGAGCGCTGGGGCTGGGAGGTCGGCCGGTTCTTCGGCGAGGTGAACGCGAAGTCGTCCGACGCCGAACTGCTCTCGGCCGCCCATCGGCACCCGGTCTTCCGGATCACGATCACCCGATGAGCGGCGTCCCAATGGGCGAAGGCCCCACTTCGAACGCCGCTCCACCGCCCTCACACCGGCGATGCCCACGCCCCACCCACTGATCTCAGCCCTGCGTACGACGGTCCAGGGTCTCCAACGCCCGCCGCGCCACACCGCTGGTGCGCACGATGCCGGCCAGGGTCGTTGAACCGCGCGTGATGTCGGCGAAGACGCGCCACGCCGGCCGCAGTCCGGTGATCACGGCATGGATGAAACCCGGGCGGCGCTCGAACACACCGAGCAGCCGGCGCCCGACCGCCATCTCGACTCCCAGACCCGCCTTGATGGCGAAGGCGTAGTTCAGCGCCTGCCGACGGGCGTCCACGGCATCGTGGGACTCGGAGATGCGGACGGCCCACTCCCCCGCGAGCCGGCCCGAACGTAGCGCGAAGGAGATCCCTTCCCGAGTCCAGGGCTCCAGCAGCCCCGCTGCGTCCCCACACACCAGGACCCGACCGCGCGACAGCGGCGAGTCATCGCTGCGACAGCGGGTCAGATGCCCGGAGGAGATCGCAGGTTCGAAGCCGGCGAGCCCGAGCCGGGCGATGAAGTCCTCCAGATAGCGCTTGGTTGCCGCGCCCTCACCTCGGGCGGAGATCACGCCGACCGTCAGCGTCTTGCCCTTGGGGAAGACCCAGCCGTAACTGCCCGGCATCGGACCCCAGTCGATGAGCACCCGGCCCGCCCAGTCCTCGGCAACGGAATCAGGGACCGGAATCTCAGCCTCCAAGCCGAGGTCGACCTGGTCGAGCTTGACCCCGACATGGGCTCCTATCCGGCTGGCGCTCCCGTCCGCGCCGACGACGGCCCGGGCGAGGACGGTCTCGCCGTCCGACGTGACCACGGCGACCGTGCGCCGGTCCGGCACGGCGGGCCCGTGTTGTTCGACGCGCGAGACCGTGACCCCGGTCCGCAGTTCGGCCCCGGCCTTCTGTGCGTGCTCGACGAGCTGGGCATCGAACTCCGGACGGTTGATCAGCCCGAAGAGCATCTTCTTCGAACGGCGGGTGCGGGTGAGCCGGCCGTTCAAAGAGAAGGTGACGGCATGCACACGGTCACGGAACGGGAGTTCGAATCCGGGTGGCAGGCTGTCTCTCGACGGGCCGATGATGCCGCCGCCGCATGTCTTGTACCGCGGGAGTTCGGCCTTCTCCAACAGGAGCACCTGACGGCCCGCCACGGCCGCCGCGTACGCCGCTGACGCCCCGGCGGGCCCAGCGCCGACGACCACGACGTCCCATACCGGGCCGTCGTGCCCCTGTGCTTCCGCCTCTGCCCCGGTGCCGCCGTTCTCGCTGCTCACGATGTGCTTCTGCTCCCGATCCGACGCGTGCCCCATGCTCTTGACGGCATCCTACGGCGCGTTCGTCCCGCATCGCTGTGGGAGGATCGACCGCACATTCGCCGTACACACACTCATAACGTCGCACCCACGAGGAGCGTGCCCATGACTGCCGATCCGATTGCCGAGACCATCAGCGCCCTGCTCCCCGCAGCCAGGGCGGAGCTGGCGGAGCTGGTGGCCTTCCGATCGGTTGCGGATCCGGCTCAGTTCCCCCGGAGCGAGTGCGAAGCCGCCGCCACCTGGTGCGCGGACGCGTTGCGCGCCGAGGGCTTCCAGGACGTCGCACTCCTCGACACTCCGGACGGCACCCAGTCCGTGTACGGATTCCTGCCCGGGCCCCAGGGCGCGCCGACCGTTCTGCTGTACGCCCACTACGACGTACAGCCCCCCTTGGATCTGGAGTCGTGGGTCAGTCCGCCGTTCGAGCTCACCGAACGCGACGGCCGTTGGTACGGCCGGGGCGCCGCGGACTGCAAGGGCGGCTTCATCATGCATCTCCTCGCGCTGCGGGCGCTCAAGGCGAACGGTGGAGTGCCCGTCGGGGTCAAGGTGATCGTCGAAGGCTCCGAGGAGCAGGGCACGGGCGGTCTGGAGCGGTATGCCGAAGCCCACCCGGACCTCCTGCGCGCCGATTCCATCGTCATCGGGGACTCCGGCAACTTCCGGGCCGGTGTGCCGACGGTGACGGCGACCCTGCGCGGAATGACGATGGTGCGCGTCCACATCGACACGCTCGAAGGCAACCTCCACTCGGGGCAGTTCGGCGGTGCGGCGCCCGATGCCCTGGCCGCACTGATCCGTGTCCTCGACTCCCTGCGCGCCGAGGACGGTTCCACCGTTGTGGACGGTCTCGACGGCGGTGGCACCTGGCAGGGGATCCAGTACCCGGAGGAGGACTTCCGTCGGGACGCCAAGGTGCTCGAAGGGGTCGAGCTGATCGGCTCGGGTTCGGTCGCGGACCGCATCTGGGCCCGGCCGGCGGTCACCGTACTGGGCATCGACTGTCCACCGGTGGTCGGGGCGACTCCTTCCGTACAGGCGAGCGCACGCGCCCTGGTGAGCCTGCGGGTGCCGCCGGGCCAGCGCTCGGGCGAGGTGACCGAACTGCTGCTGAAGCACCTGGAGGCGCACACTCCGTGGGGTGCGCGCGTATCGGTGGAACAGGTGGGCCAGGGGGAGCCGTTCCAGGCCGACACGACCAGCCCCGCCTATGCGGCGATGGCCGATGCGATGCGGATCGCCTACCCGGGCCAGGAGATGCAGTCCGCCGGCATGGGCGGCTCGATCCCGCTCTGCAACACGCTCGCGGTGCTGTATCCCCAGGCGGAGATGGTCCTGATCGGGTTGAGCGAGCCGGAGGCGCAGATCCATGCGGTGAACGAGTCGGTCTCCCCGGAGGAGTTGGAACGGCTCTCCGTCACGGAGGCACTGTTCCTGCGCAACTACGCGGCGAGTCAGCCCACGTCCTGAGCTGTTCGCCAGCCGACTGGGGACAGCCCGTGCGCCGGCCTTCGGGCCACGCATTGTGTTCTCCCCGTACGGTCCCGGCTCCTCCCTCCCCCAAGGAACGGAGGGGCCGGGACCGTCGGTGGTCACCGTCCTGCGAGGCCGGAGAACCGCGCGGACCGGCCGGTCGCCAATCTCCACGGGCCGGCCCGCCCATGCGCTCCTACCGGTGCGGGAGCACCTCCCCGACGGCGTGAGGGGCGTCCCGGCTCCCGGCTCGGAGCCGTCCTAGAGAGGTGCGGCCTCCTCCAAGTAGATCGGCGTACCGCGTTCACGGGCTCGCAGCGCCCAACGAAGCCGCTCGTACCGCCGGGGTGACAGCAGGCGCTCGGCTTCCTGCTCCGCCACGAAGCGGAAGGCTCTCAACTCCGCGTCCGGCAAGCGGATGCGTCGAGCGGCTTCGGCGGGGAGTCGTCCCCCGTCGAACAGCAACCGCAGACCGCCGTAGCGAGGTGGCGCCGGGGGTTCCCAGTCGACGACCAACAACCCCGGAAGCCGGTCGAGTTCGATGCCGAGTTCTTCTGCGACCTCGCGCATTCCCGCCTGGGCGGGCGCCTCTCCGCGCTCCACGACCCCGCCGGGGAACTCCCAGCCGGGTTTGTAGGTGGGATCGACGAGCAGCACTCGCCCCTCCTCGTCGAAGAGCAACACCCCGGCGGCCAGCGTCTCTGCGGCGGGCGGATCGCTCTGCACGATCTCGCAGGGAGGCGCCTCCCCGGTGCGCACCGCGTCCGCGATCCGCACGGCGACCTCCCGGGGGGTCAGTTCGCCGGTGTCGACGACGAGTGCTTCCGCGGTGATCCATTCCAGGGCGGCGAGATAGGGCTCGATGTGGTCGTACGCCCACTGCCGGCCGTTGGTTTCCGAGCCGCTCCCACCTCCGGACTGTGGTCCGACCGGCTCGGGGCGCTCCGCGATACGCCTGCGCAGGATCGTTTCATCTGGTCGTACCAGCAGATGTCGTACGGGGATCCTGCGCGAGGCGAGCGCGCCGAAGATCTCATCCCGGTACTCCTGACGGAGCAATGTCATCGGCACCACCAACACGCCACCCACTTCCGCCAACAGGGCCGCTGCGGTGTCGACGACCAACCTGCGCCAGATCGGCAGGTCCTGGTAGTCACTCACTTCGGCGAGCCGCTTGGGGGGCAGGAGCAGACGCAGTTGAGCGCCGATGAGCTCGGGGTCGTACAACGTGCTGTTCGGGATCAGATCGATCAGTTCGCGTGCGGCGGTGGTCTTGCCCGCTCCGAACGCACCGTTGATCCAAACGATCACGGTTCCCCCTCTTGGATAGCCCTAAGTCGATTGCCCGGAACACCCTGCCACGGAAACCCCGGGCAGATACCGGACGCCCGCGCCGACCGGCCCATCGGCTGCTGGGAACCGGTGGAGCGGCCGGTCACGGGCCCTCGGAGCAGTTGTCCTCCGGTCCTCCCCCGATGTTCGCCCCGCCACACGGCGAACGCCTTCCCCATGGGGTCGTCGTCAAGCCCCGATGATCGCCGCCGTGCCACCTCGGCTGCCCAGCCCGGCGGCGGCTGCGGCCCCTACGAGACCGGCGTCGGCACCCGTCAAGGCGGGTGCGACGGTGAGCCGCTGGACGAAACGCAGGGTGGCGTAGTCGCGGAGGGCGTAGCGCAGCGGTGTGAACAGGACATCGCCGGCGCCGGCCACTCCCCCGCCCACCACGGCGATGTCGATCTCGACGAGTGTCGCCGTGGCGGCTATCGCCGCAGCGAGGGCCTGTGCCGCTCGTACGAAGGAGGCGACGGCGACCGGGTCGCCGGCCCGGGCAGCCGCTGCCACCGCGGCGGCGGAACGATCGCCGTCGGCGCGCGGCTGCCAGCCGGCCTCCAACGCGCGCCGGGCGATGTTGGGACCGCTGGCGATGCGTTCCACACAACCGCGTGCGCCACAGGGACAGAGATCGCCGTCCAGGTCCACACTGATGTGCCCGATGTGTCCGGCGTTGCCGGTCGGCCCGGGATGCAGCCTGCCGTCGAGGACCAGTCCCCCGCCGACTCCCGTGGAGACCACCATGCACAGCGCGTTGGCATGGCCGCGGGCAGCACCCTGCCAGTGTTCCGCGGCCGTCATCGCCACCCCGTCGCCCACGAGTTGGACGGGCAGTCCACCGGTGACCCGCCCAACCCGTGACACCAGGGGAAAGTCCCGCCATGCCGGCACGTTGACCGGGCTGACGGTACCGGCCAGCGCGTCCACCGGCCCCGCGCTGCCGATGCCGACCGCTGTCGAGCGCGCCCAGAGCGGGGAGCGCGCGAGTTCGTGCAGGACCGCTTCGACGGTCTTCATCACCGTCTCCGCGTCCTCCTGGGCCGGAGTGGGACGTTGCACCCTCACCAGCAGACGGCCCCCACCGTCCACCAACGCTCCGGCGATCTTGGTACCACCTATGTCCAGCGCGACGACAAGGTCGGTATGCATCTGCGTGGCATCCCCCGGTGAACTGGTCGGACGTACGGCGTGGGATTAGTTTCCGTGCCCCTGACAACGTTGTCCAGGCCCTATGCTCGACCCGCTGCACCTTCACACATACCGTATGACGACAGGACTACACACTGTGGCCGGTACCGATCGTTTTTCGCGTGTGCCAGGACGGACCCGATCACCTGAGCCGCGCTACGGCATTCGGCCCACGATGAAGGACGTCGCTGCGCGTGCAGGAGTCGGTCTGAAGACCGTGTCGCGCGTAGTGAACGGCGAGCCCGGGGTCACCGTGGAGACCGAGCGTCGGGTGCAGGAGGCCATCGATTCCCTGGGGTTCCGACGCAATGACAGCGCCCGTGTCCTGCGCAAAGGTCGAACCGCCTCCATCGGTCTGGTACTTGAGGACTTGGCCGACCCCTTCTACGGCCCCCTGAGCCGTGCGGTGGAGGAAGTGGCAAGAGCACACGGCGCCCTGCTCATCAATGGATCGAGCGCCGAAGACCCGGAACGGGAGCAGGAGTTGGCGTTGGCCCTCTGCGCTCGGCGGGTGGACGGTTTGATCGTGATCCCCGCGGGCCACGACCACCGCTACTTGGAACCCGAGATCAAGGCGGGCGTGGCCACGGTGTTCGTCGACCGTCCCGCCGGGCAGATCGACGCGGACGTCGTCCTCTCCGACAGCTACGGCGGCGCTCGGACCGGTGTGGCCCACCTCATCGCCCACGGCCATCGCCGCATCGGCTTCGTCGGCGACCAACCGCGCATCCACACGGCCACCGAAAGGCTGCGCGGCTACCGGGCGGCCATGGAGGACGCAGGTCTGCCCGTGTCGGACTCCTGGATGACGCTCGGTTCCACCGCGCCCGATGTGGTGCGCGGTGCCGTCGAGGGGATGTTGACCGGACCGGAGCCGGTCACTGCACTGTTCGCCGGGAACAACCGGGTGACGGTGACCGCCGTGCGGACCCTCGCGGACCAACAGCGCCGGATCGCCCTGGTCGGCTTTGACGACATCGAGTTGGCGGACCTCCTGGGCATCACCGTGATCGCCCAGGACGCGGCGGCGTTGGGGCGCACCGCAGCGGAGCGGTTGTTCCGACGCTTGGACGGCGCCGACGACACACCCACCCAGGTGACGCTGAGGACCGCGCTCATACCCCGAGGCTCGGGCGAACTCCCTCCCGACGCAGCCTGATCCGCACCACCAGGCGTCGCGCCCTTCCATGCCCCGAGCGGACGATTACCCCCTCAGCGGCCCCCGGTCCGCTCAGAACCCTCGTACGGCGAACCCGTCGAGTTCGACGCGCGAGAGCCCGGTGAGGCGCATGACCTCGGCCGGGTCCAGAGCCCCGCAGTCGATCCCGCGCAGGAGGTAGGCACTGAGCGCCTTCGCGGTGGCCGGTTCGTCCATCACATCGCCGCCGATCCGGTCGACGTAGGCCGCGAGACGGGTGGACGCCTGTTCGAACCCCTCCCGGTAGAAGGCGAAGACGGCCGCGAAACGCGTGGGGAGATGCCCGGGGTGCATGTCCCAACCCTGGTAGTACGCACGGGCGAGGGCCCTGCGGGTGAGTCCGTAGTGAAGCCGCCAGGCGTCGTGCACCTGGGCCGTGGGGCCGACGGGCAGCACATTGGTGGAACCGTCGGACACCCGCACGCCCGTTCCGGCCGCGGCCACCTGCATCACGGCCTTGGCGTGGTCGGCAGCAGGGTGGTCGCTTGCCTGGTAGGCGGCGCTGACCCCAAGTCCCGCGCTGTAGTCGAAGGTGCCGTAGTGCAGTCCGGTGGCACGTCCGCCCGCAGCATCGATCATCCTGGCGACGGTGGCCGTGCCGTCCGCGCCCAGGATCGCCTGGCTGGTCTCGATCTGGATCTCGAAGGCGAGCCGCCCCTCGGGCAGGGCATGGGTGCGCTCGAAGGCGTCGAGGAGCCGCACGAAGGCGCTGACCTGCTCGGCGTAGGTGACCTTCGGAAGGGTGAGGACGAGCCCGTCGGGCAGCCCACCGGAGTGCACCAGTGCGGTGAGGAAGACATCGAGCGTCCGGATGCCCCGCTCACGGACGGACGCCTCCAGGCACTTCATCCGAATGCCCATCTGGGCTGCGGCGGTGCCTTTCCGGTACGCGTCCGAGATCAGCCCGGCCACGCGCACGGCAGCGGCGTCCTCTTCGGCATCGGAACGCAGACCGTAGCCGTCCTCGAAGTCAACCCGCAGATCATCGACCGGCTCGCGCTCCAGTCGTGTACGGACCCGGTCGTGGACCGGTTCGGCGAGCTCGTCGGAAAGCCCCAGGACCGCGGCGAAGGACGCGGCGTCCGGTGCGTGTTCGTCCAGGGCCGCCAGCGCCTGGTCACCCCAGGACCGAATGGTGTCGGCGGTGAAGACATCAGCGGGGACGTAGACGGTGTGCACGGGCTGACGGGTCCCGGACTCACCGGGATACCTCCGGGCCAACTCGGCGTCGACCGGCCCGAGGGACGCACCGATCTCCCGGCACACCGCCGCATCGAGGCTCGTCACCGCCTGGTGCAGGCTCTCGTCTGACATCGACCTCGACCTTTCCGTTGAACGGAATCTCCTATCCGTATCGCGAAGCTACTCGGCGATCTTGACTCCCGTCAACGCCCATCGACTACCGAACCACCACAGAAGCCCCCAGGGCCTCACATCGAGACGCCCCTACACCCTGGGGGGAGACTCACAATCTGTTGTTTTAGTTAGTTTTTGTGGTTGTTGATGTGGGTGGTGAGTTGGGGGATGACGGTGAAGAGGTCGCCGATGATGCCGTAGTCGGCGAGGTCGAAGAT
>NZ_JBEXVD010000039.1:0-59619 GCF_040638655.1 Streptomyces sp. NPDC005963
GGGGTGGGGTGCGGGTGGTGGGGGTGCTTTCGGGCGTGACTCCTCACCGTCGGCGGCCCGAAGCTGATCCGTAGGCGTCAGCTCTGGATGCCGCCGACGCTTCCGGGGACACCCCCTGCGCGCCCCCAGAACACCAGCCAACAGCTATCGGGGTCCTCGGCCCGATCCACGAGCAGAGGTTCGGAAGAGTAACAGGGGCTCGCGTGGATGGAACCGGAGCCATCGGCCATGACCGGCTGGGCAGTTCGACGGTTGCCTTCCAAGGACCGTACGACGGGCAACGTGGTCGAAACGTGTCCTTGCACCGAACCGTCGACCAGACACTCGTGGTCCTGTTCACTGCGTGTCTCCGTGCGTGATGCGCACTGAGGGAGTTCGGGCTTGCGCTTTCCGCCGCGTCAACTTCTACGGTCGTCTGTGTGGCCGGAGAGACCGGCCGGGCGATGGGAGGCATGGCGATGGCCTGGTCAATCGCGGACGTGGCCCGGTTGTCCGGGGTGACGTCCCGGACGCTGCGGCATTACGACGAGATCGGCCTGCTTCCGCCTGCATGGATCGGGACCAATGGGCACCGCTACTACGAGGAGAGCGATCTGCTGCGGCTGCAGCAGATCTTGTTGATGCGGGAGCTGGACCTGGGACTGCGCGAAATCGCAGCGGTCCTGGACAGTCAGGTGGACCAGGTTGCCGTGCTCCGGGAGCACCGCCGGCGTCTGTTGGTAGAGCGGAACCGGCTGACCACGCTGGCCCGCACGGTCGGCCGCACCATCGCTGAGTTGGAGGAAAGAAAGGACGAGGACGACATGGCAAAGATCAACAGGCCGGAGAACCTGTTCGAGGGCTTTGACGTCTCGCGCTATGAGGCCGATGCACGCGAGCGGTGGCCGCAGGAGTATGAGCAGTCCCGGCAGTTCACCGACACGCTCACCGACCAGGACCAGGAGCGGATGCAGCGCGAGTCGACGGCGCAGATGATCCGCATGGCGGAGTTCATGGCGGCTGGTACACCCGTCTTCGACCCGGCAGTACAAACCGAGACGGATGCCCACTACCAGGGGATCTGCAGGTTTTGGACCCCGAACGCCGCCGCGTACAAGGGACTGGGGCAGACCTATACCGACGACCCACAGTTTCGCTCGGCCTACGACAAGGTCGCTGCCGGGCTGGCCGAGTACCAGCGCGATGCGATGGCGGCCTACGCCGATGCCCGGCTGAGCTGACCAACGGCTCACCCCGCCGGGGGCAACCCCGAGGACCCGGTAGTTGTTCAGGACCACCCTGACGCCAGCTCGGGGATCAGCCGGGGGGTTCCGGGCGCCGTGAGTGGTGTTCGGAGGCGAGAGCCCCCATCTCTCCCATACCTCTGCTCATGGATCGGGCCCGTGGGCAGTTCAGCCCTGGTGGGTGTGCCAGCCCATTTTGTGTCTCTTCCGTACCTCTGCTCGTGGATCGGGCCGAGGACCCCTGAGCCCTTGGCTGGTGTTCTGGGGGCGCGCAGGGGGTGTCCCCGGAAGCGTTGGCGGCATCCAGAGCTGAAACCAACGGACCAGCTTCGGGCCGCCGACGCTGAGGAGTCACGCCCGAAAGCACCCCCACCACCCGCACCCCACCCAGACCCGCACCCGGACCCCCCAAAGCCCAGCACCCCCAAACCCGAGCACCCCCAGCCTGTCCGGCGTTTGAGGACGGAACCCTCAGGTCCCCAGGGCTGGGCTCAAGGAATGGGCCTCGCCCGGAGCAAGTGAAGTGCCGCACCATCCGTACCTCAGCCCGGGCAAGGGCAAAACCCGAGCACCCCCAGCCCGTCCGGCGCTTGAGGACGGAACCCTCAGCCCCCCGAGGCTGAGCCCAAGGAACGGGCCCCGCCCGGAGGAAGCGAGAAACCAGCACCCCATACCCCAGCCCGGGCAAGGGCACACTCCGAGACACAGCTAAACCCTGTACCCCTCCAAGAACTCCCTCACCCGAGGGTTCCCCCTGTGCACCCGCAGCGTCGTCGCAGTGCTGGTCAGCGTTGATGCGATGCGTGTCGACTGGACCCCGTCCAGCAGTTCCAGTGCGCGGAGTCCGGCCCGTGCGGCTTCCTCCGGGGCGCCGGCGCGGGAGAGGTGGGCCGCCAACTCCGCGCGGTACAAGGCGAGATTGCGGGTGAACCGGCGGTCCTGGAGCGAGGATGCCCGGCGGGCGTGGTTGACCGCCTGTTGCCAGTCGCCGAGGGCTGCCCAGCACTGGCCTTCCAGCGCCTCCATCTCCGGCTCGCCGAAGAACGACATCCATTCCGGATCCTTCTCCACGGTGTCCTGCCCGAAGTGCTCCCAGGCCTGTCCGAGGGCTCGGGAACACTCGGATCGGTCACCAAGCCCCGCCCAGCCCCCGGCCTCGCGCAGTGCCAGCAGGGCGAGCAGCCGTGGCGATCCCAGGCCGCGGGCGGCGCCCTGCCCGGCCTGGGCGGAACGGACCGCTTCTCGATAGCGCCCGGCGTCGCGCGCCAGGAAGGAGGTGTTGGAGAAGGCGTGTGCTTCGAGCCCCCGGTCACCGGAGACGCGTGCGGTCGCCAGCGCCTCCGCGTAGTGGGAGCGGGCGTCGTCGAAGCGGCCCGAGTCATGCGCGAGCCACCCCACGGAGAGGGCGAGTTCACCGGCGCCCGAGTGCAGTCGGTCGGCGGTGGCGCGTCGGGTGGTGATGCCCGTGTCGAGCAGGGCGTACGCGGCGCGTAGCGGCTGGGCGGCGCGCTGGTAGAGCCCTTCCGCTCCGTACCGGTCGTCGAGCAGTCGAATGCGGCGTACCGCCTCTTCGAGGGCGGCGGCCTCGGGTTCACCGATCCTGCGGGGTGGTGGAGCGGATTCGGGCGTGCCGTCGTCCGCGGATCTCAGGAGGGCGCCGAGCCCGAGCCCGGCGCCCAGCCCGAAGGACGCGGCTGCCACGGTGGCCGAACCGCCTGTCATGAATGCGCGACGCAACACGTCGTTCTCCTCGTCGCCGTCGCTGTCGGTCTCACTGTCGATCGCCGTGCCGAACGGGTCCTGCTGTCGGCCCGGTTCGGCCGCGGGCTCTTTGCCGCGCCTTCCCCCGCGTACGCGTTCCCGCTCCGTGAACCCCAGGTCCTTGAGGGTGAGTCCGGGGTACATGTGCAGGAACACTCGTTCGTACGCGTAGTTGGGGCAGCGGATCTCGCCCGCTTCGACGCGCCCGATGTAGCGCGCGTCGCAGGACACCCGTTCGTTGATCTCCCGGGCGGCCTTGCGCACGGTCGCCGCGAACTCCCCCGGGGAGAGCTGCCCCCGCAGCCGTCGGAAGACGGAGTTGGGAACTGCCCCCGAGGTCTGTGACGACGCCATGGCCGAGCCCTCTCTTGCGTGCGGCCTTGCTCTCGGCGAGCCAAGAACGTACCGGCTGTCTCCAGTGGTCCACGCTGAGTTTGGCTACAAAAGGGATAACTCATCCCTGATCTGCCATGAACTGCCATCGTTTGGGCGGTGTGGCGCCGTAGCCCTTGACGCGAAGGCGCGTTGGACTCCTTGGAGGCGCAGTCCGTGTCCTTCAGCTGAGCGAGGAGGGGAGTCCCCGTGTTGGAGGTCGGCTTGGAGACCAACGCCGGTGACGGCGCCCGGATGCCCGCGACATCTGCCACGACGGCCGAGGTGGTGCCGTGCGGCACTTCCGTGCCGGCGACGGCCCCGCCGACACCCCGATCCACCGGAGCTCCTGTAGCCGGCTGCCCCCTGTCGCCGGGAGCCGTAGCCGCGCCCGTATCGGCGCCCGTGCCCGCGCCCGTACCGTGCGATCTGGTGACGGTGCCCGCTCGGCAGGGCCTCGAAGCCGTGGACATCCTGCGTCGGGCCGCCGCGCCGGCCGTCGGTCCGGTCCTCCACGACGGCACCTGCGACACCTTGGGATTTCTGGTGCCCCCAGGGACCGCGGATGCCTGGAACCTGCCGGGCAGTGCCTGTACGCAGACCTTCGGCCGCGGGTTGCGCGTCCCCGCGGAGCCCCCGGTCCGGGGCACCCGCTGGCTCCTGCCACCCGGTGAGGTGGACGAGGTCACCGATCCGGTACTGCTGCGGAGGGCACTCGGCGAGGCGGCCCGCCTGATCGAGGCCGCTGACAGCCGCTTCTGAGACCCCGCGACAGCACGGCGATGCGGGACCGGGGGCCATCAGGGACTGGGCGGCGGCCCTCGGCGGGGAAGGGCCGCGCAGCCTCTTGCCCACTGCCCCGCACCGCCCCTTGCGCACCCCTCCCGTCCGCCCCGGATCGGCCCCACGGGCGAAGGCCCTGCTCACCCGCTCATAATGGGCGGGTGAGCAAGAGCAAGCGGCGGCGCGGTGGCGGCGGCGAACCGGTCGTTGCACGGGTGGACGGCGGGATCGCCGAACTCGTTCCCGACCCCGAGCGCCCCCGTGCCTGGTCGCTGCTGATCGACGGAGCTCCTCAATCCCATATCGATCTCGACGATCCGGAGTACCTCTCCTTCGAGTACCAGCGCCGTATCGGCCATATCGTGGATCTCATTGCGCCACCCGGACGTGCGCTCAAGGTTCTCCACCTCGGCGGTGGCGCCTTCACCCTGGCCCGATACGTGGCGGCGACCCGCCCCCGGTCCACTCAGCAGATCTTCGAAATCGACGCGCCCCTGGTGGAGTTCGTCCGGGAGCGGCTCCCCTTGGACCCCGGGGCCCGCATCCGTGTGCGGACGGCCGATGCCCGCGCCTCGCTCGGTCGGATCCAGGACGGCTGGGCGGACATGGTGATCGCGGACGTGTTCAACGGGGCGCGTACGCCCGCCCATCTCACCAGTGTGGAGTTCATCGCGGAGGTGCGTCGGGTGCTCGACCCCGCCGGCCACTACGTGGCGAACCTCGCTGACGGACCGCCCCTCGCCCATCTGAGGGCTCAGATCGCGACGGTCGCGACCGTCTTCCCGAAGCTGGCGCTCGCCACGGACCCGGCGGTGCTACGGGGGCGGCGCTTCGGCAATGTCGTTCTGCTGGCCTCGGCCGTTTCGCTGCCGATCGCCGAGTTCACCCGCCGGGTGGCGGGCGATCCGCATCCGGGCCGGGTGGAGCACGGCCGGGGGCTCATCGACTTCACCGGTGGTGCGGTGGCCGTCACCGATGCCGACGCCAAACCGTCCCCTGCGCCTCCCCCCGACATCTTCCGCTGACCGCGGGACCGGGTGGGAAGGCGAACAACGGGCGGGCGCTTTCCGGCTACTTGTCGAAGAACTCAACGCTCGGCGCGCCGGATTCCCAGCGGCAGAAGACCGATGACTCCCGGCCTTCCTTGGTGAAGACCACCCTGATCCAATGGGTGTCCTTGTGCACTTCCATCCGCCAGCCGGCCTTCGGCATCGCCGACGCCAGTGTGGCCGAGGTGGGGCCGATGTCGAAGATGACCTTGCCGCCGTCGCGCGGGTACACCTCGGCACGCCGCGACGGATCCGAGGACGAGGGGCTGGTCGGCGGCTCGAACGACTCGGACGGCGTCGTCGTCTCGGGAGCGGGCGTGACTTCCTCGGACGTCTCCCGCGCATGGTCGTAGGGCGGTTCGGGGTCTTTCTGCGTCGGCTCGTCAGGCCGATCGTGGGAACTCGGCTCCGCCTTGTCCTCGGGCGGCTTTCCCGACGACGACACCTGGGGCTTCGACCCCTGTGTGGTGGGGGTGTCCGCATTGATGGGCAGAGCCCGCGGGCGGTCGTACACGGTTCCAGACATCACCGTGTGGACGCCCCACCAAGACAGCGTCACCGATGCCCCCGTGGCCAATGACCACGCGATGGCATGTACAAGTCCTCTACGCATCGAGGCCAATACTGCACCACGCACCGGCCATCTGTCCCCGGTGGAGACCAGCTGCTCGGCATCACTCGGTGAATTGCCACATCAGCGGTGGTGGAAGACTGTCTTCAGGGGTGCTGAGGGCCTGCCCGGGAGCGAGCGTATGCCGGCCTGGCTCATGTGCTGACTGCGGTGGCGACCGGGGCACTTCGCATGGCGTACGGTGCCGCTCATGGCAAGTGTGCTCGTCGTCGAGGACGACCAGTTCGTGCGCTCCGCCCTCATCCGGCACCTCACCGAGGCTTCCCACACGGTGCGAAGCGTCGGTACGGCTCTTGAGGCGTTGCGCGAAGTGGCCCATTACCGGTTCGACGTGGTCATTCTCGACCTCGGGCTGCCGGATCTGGACGGTTCTGAGGCGTTGAAGATGCTACGGGGTATCACGGATGTACCCGTGATCATTGCGACGGCGCGTGACGACGAGACGGAGATCGTCCGGCTGTTGAACGACGGCGCCGACGACTATCTGACCAAACCCTTCTCGGTTGAGCATCTGTCCGCAAGGATGTCGGCCGTACTACGCCGTTCGCGCGCAGCGGTGGGCGAAGCCCCGCCCTCGCGCGTCCTCCAGGTCGGCGGGCTGTCCATCGACCCCTTGCGCCGGCAGGCCGAACTGGACGGGCGAGCACTCGACTTGACACGACGCGAGTTCGATCTGCTTGCCTTTCTCGCCGGGCGCCCGGGAGTGGTCGTCCCGCGCAAGGAACTGCTGGCCGAGGTCTGGCAGCAGAGCTACGGCGATGACCAGACCATCGACGTCCATCTGAGCTGGCTGCGACGCAAACTCGGTGAGACCGCCGCACAACCGCGCTATCTGCACACGCTTCGCGGAGTCGGAGTGAAGCTGGAACCGCCGATCGGCCCCCGCCAGTGATGCCGGGGCCGCCGTACGGCACCCAACCCGGACACCAACGAGGACATCAAAATGAGATGGGCGCTGGTCAAGGTCTCCCTGGCCGTCACGACGATGGTCGTGGTTGCCTTCGCCGTACCACTGGGGCTCGTCATCAAGGAGATGGCCCGTGACCGGGCCTTCTCCAACGCGGAACGCCAGGCGGCGGCCATCGCTCCGGCTCTTTCCATCACCACCGACCCCCACTCCTTGAAGGTAGCCCTGCTGTCCACCCAGGCCGGTGAGGCGGGCCGGATGGCGATCCACCTCCCCGCGGACGCGCCGGGTGAGGAGATCGGAGAGATCATCGAGGTGGGCATCGGGCGTGCCCGGCAGGCCGACCTGCAAACCGCAGCCGGTGGGCAGGGCTCGATCACCGAGGTGCCCGGGGGGTCGTCGCTCCTGATGCCGACGGCTTCGCGCACCGATCCCATCGCGATCGTGGAGGTGTTCGTTCCCGCCGCCGACGTCACGCGGGGTGTGACCACGGCGTGGCTGGTGCTCGCCGGTGTCGGTGTCGCCCTGGTCGTCGGATCGGTCGCGGTCGCCGACCGGCTCGGGGTCCGGATGGTTCAGCCCGCCCAGCGGCTCGCCGGAGCCGCCCATGACCTCGGCGAGGGCGAACTGGGCGCGCGCGTCCCCGAGGAGGGCCCGACCGAGCTGCGGTCCGCGGCCATCGCCTTCAACGCCATGGCCGATCAGGTCGTACAACTCCTCGCCAACGAGCGCGAGTTGGCCGCTGATTTGTCCCATCGGCTGCGTACCCCGCTGACCGTGCTTCGGCTCAATGCCGCATCGCTGGGCGAAGGGCCGGCCGCCGACCAGACCCGGTCGGCGGTCGAGCAGTTGGAGCGCGAGGTGGACATCATCATCCGCACGGCCCGTGAGGCAAAGCCGCAGACCACGGCGCCGATCGGTCCCGGCGCCGGCTGCGATGCATCCGAAGTCGTACGGGAGCGCATGGACTTCTGGTCCGCGCTCGCCGAGGACGAGGGCCGCAAGGTCCGGGTCGCCGGCGTCGATCGTCCCGTACGCATCCCGGTGGCCCGTCCCGAGCTGGCCGCCGCGCTCGACGCCCTGCTGGGCAACGTCTTCCGGCACACGTCCGAGGGCACCGCGTTCTCCGTGGACGTCCACAACGGCGAGGACGCGGTCATCGTGCTCGTCTCCGACGCGGGGCCGGGCATCGCCGACCCGGCGGCTGCGATGGCCCGGGGCAACAGCGGCAACCGGGACGGTTCCACCGGTCTCGGACTGGACATCGTGCGTCGGGTCGCCGAGTCGACGGGCGGCGACGTTCGCATCGGCAGATCGGTGTTGGGCGGCACGGAGGTGCGGGTCTGGCTCGGCCTGGATGCACGCGGCCCGGGCGTGGAGGAGCGGCGCCGTGGCCACCGCGGCACCGAGAAGCGGCGCCAGCGGGTGCCGTCCCGGGCCAAGTCCCGGGTCGGCGGGGGCAACGACTCCTGATCACCGCGCCCCGGGCGTACGAGCGGATCGCTCATGCGCCCGGGCGGGCCTCGCAGCGCCCTTGAGCGGTCAGGGGCCCGACGGCCCCGGAGACGACGGTCTCGCCTCCTCCTGGTGCCTCCTGGGGCCACAGAGGCTGTTGAGGCGCAGGGCAGGCCCTCTGTGCGAGGCGGCGCCGCCCGCCCCATCGCGAAGACGCCGGGAAGTGACTGCGTCATGAAAGAAATATGACGCGAGCATGACGTGGCTATGACGCCCCCCTGATGGGCCCCAGGGTTAATCGGTTCCGATGCTGTCCTTAAGAGCGTCCTAAGAAGTACGGCTCAGACGTCGAATTAGTGTTTTGTCCCGTCCGGGGTCGCTAGCGTGCTCCCGCACCCAAGTTCCGTACGGACCCCACTCCGTACACCCCGCGCTGGTTCCGTGCGGACCCCACTCCGTACACCCCGCGTTCATCCCCCATACGTACTCCCAGAGGCAGGCGCAATGGCCAGCAGGACCGACCGACGCAGAGCGAGCGGCAGGGCGAACGCCCTCCGCGCGCTCTTCGCCGGTCACCCTGCGGGCACGGGCCCCACCCCGCAGCCCATCGGCCAGCCTGCCGCACAGCGCACACCCGCGACTCCTGCCCCTGAGCCGAAGGCGATTCGTTCGTCCACGCACAGGGCCCCCACGCAGGAGACCCCCACGCAGGAACCCCCCGCGGGGTGCGCGCCGTCCGGCCCGGTGGTCGGGATGGGCTCCAGGCCCTCCCGTAAGGCTCGCACCGTCACCGGGCCGGACGGCATTGCCGTGACCGAGTACGTCGGCAGGCCGCCGTTCGCGCCGTCCCTGCCCGCAGCTCAAACTCGGTGTTCCGGTGGCGGGAGGCCCGTTGCTCAGTCGGGCACTGCTGCCCTACGGACGTCCGTCGCGATCGCCAAGGCGCACGCGGCGGGCCCGTAGATCCCCCAGGCAACTCCTGCCCCCCACACGCGCGCCCCGGTCGGCTCCCCCCAATCCGACCGGGGCGCGCTCTTTCGTTTGGCAAAGGTTGCTCGCATTCCATGGTCACGGAGGCGGGTGAAGGGGTAAAAGAGCAGTCGGCCGCCCCCTCGCCACGTCACACCGAGTACGAGGAGTTGTGATGAACAGCCTGCCGACTGCACCCGTCGACGATGACGGCCGTCTCGCCCACGACATTGCGGGCGAGGGGCCGGCCGTCGTCCTGCTGCACGGCGATCTGCTCGATCTGACCATGTGGGACGAGGAGTTCGAGACGCTGGCTGCCGACTACCAGGTCATCCGCTACGACGCCCGGGGACACGGCAGATCCTCGTCGGTGACCGGCGACTGGTCGCACGCCGAAGACCTCTACGACCTGCTGTCCCACCTCTGCGTCGAACGCGCCCGGCTCGTCGGGCTCTCCCTCGGCGCCCGCACCGCACTCGACTTCGCCCTGCTCCACCCGGAACTCACCGAGTCCCTGGTGCTCGCCGCGCCGGGGATCAGCGGCCGGCCCTTCAGGGACCCGTATGTCATCCAGCACACCGCGGCCCAGGTGAAGGCGGTGAACAGGGGGGACTGCGGGGAGCTCTTCGTCGAGGAGTTCCTGCGCCTGTGGGTCGACGGTCCGTGTCGCAGTCCCGAGGACGTCGAGCCGGGCCTGCGGGGCAGGATGCAGGCCGCCGCCGCGGCGAACCTCCGCGCGCATCCCGGCGGGCTGTGTACGGGGCGACCGCGGGAGGTGGGGGCGGCGCAACGGCTGCACGAGATATCCGTGCCGGTACTGGCCCTACTGGGTGATCTGGACAGTACCGACATCGAGGGCAATGTGACGGCGCTGGCGGATGCCGCCCCGCAGACGCGGGTGGCACGCGTGCCAGGAGCCGGTCACATGGTGAACCTGGAGGCCCCGGAGGCTTTCCTCAAGGAGGTGTCGGCCTTCCTGGCCGCCTGAGGGCACCACGGGCGGCCTGTGGACCTCCTGGGCCCCACGGGACACAGCGGCTCACTCACGGCCGCCAGGAGCCTGCCGCCCGGCTGTTCCCACGGGAACCGCACATGACGAAGGGGCTGACCTGTCTTCACAGGTCAGCCCCTTCGGCCATCAGGGTGAGTGACGGGACTCGAACCCGCGGCATCCTGGACCACAACCAGGTGCTCTACCAGCTGAGCTACACCCACCATGACCGGCTTTTCCGACCGGCCGAGAAAAAGTGTACAGGGTCCGAGAGGGTGCTCGCGCCACAGTTTGTGAGCCGTTGTGACGGGGCGGTTCTCCGCCCGGGACCGACCTGACGGCAGGCCGTCTCCGGCCCACCCTCACGTCCGTCCGAGCGTGCCGAGCGGCCCTATTCCGCAGCTACGACGTGCTTGGCGGCGATGGACTTCGCCGTCTCGGAGTCGGGACCCGGCTGGGGGACGAAGACCGCCTCCCGGTAGTAGCGCAGCTCCGCGATGGATTCGCGGATGTCCGCCAGTGCCCGGTGATTGCCGCTCTTGTCCGGGCTGTTGAAGTACGCCCTCGGATACCAGCGGCGCGCCAACTCCTTCACGGAGGACACGTCGACGATCCGATAGTGGAGGTAGTCCTCCAGGGCGGGCATGTCACGCGCGAGGAAGCCGCGGTCCGTGCCCACGGAGTTCCCGCAGAGCGGTGCCTTGCCCGGCTCCTTCACATGCTCCCTGACGTACGCGAGGACCTGGGCCTCGGCGTCGGCGAGGGTGGTGCCAGCGGCCAGCTCGTCGAGGAGGCCCGAGGCGGTGTGCATGGTGCGCACCACCTCGGGCATTGTCTCCAGAGAGCTCTCCGGGGGGCGGATCACGATGTCCACCCCGTCGCCGAGCACGTTCAGTTCCGAGTCGGTGACCAAAGCGGCCACCTCGATCAGTGCATCGTCCGTCAACGAGAGCCCGGTCATCTCGCAGTCGATCCACACCATACGGTCGTTCATGCGCCTACCTTATGGCGCACTCCGCTGACCGGGCAGGCTCGGGCGACCGTGGCCCGCCGCATAGGGCTGGGGCGCGGGTCGGCCCAGCTCCGGTGGACCGAGCGAGGAGCCCGGTACGCCCGCCGTGGCGGCCCGCCGTGCCTGGATCGGCACCACGGAATCCACCACCGAGGCCGGTGCCGATTCGCTCTGGGGGCGTCGCACCCGGTAGGCGGCCCGGTACGCAGCCGGGGAGGAGCCCAGCTGTCTGCGGAAGTGGCCCCGCAGTGCGACGGGGGAGCGGAAGCCGCAGCGGCCCGCCACCTCGTCGACCGAGTAGTCCGAGGTCTCCAGGAGTCGCTGGGCCTGGAGGACCCGCTGGGTGATCAGCCACTGGAGCGGCGCGCTGCCTGTGAGCGAGCGGAATCGCCGGTCGAACGTGCGTCGACTCATGTATGCCCGTGCCGCCAGCGTCTCCACGTCGAATTGCTCGTGAAGGTGCTCAAGCGCCCAGGACACCACTTCGGCCAAGGGGTCCGACCCGATTTCCTCAGGTAAAGACCTGTCCAGATAGCGCTCCTGCCCGCCACTGCGGCGCGGCGGTACGACCAGCCTGCGGGCGAGTGCCCCGGCGGCCTCCGTACCGTGGTCGGTGCGCACGATGTGCAGACAGAGATCGATTCCAGCCGCTGTTCCCGCAGAGGTGAGCACATCGCCGTCGTCGACGAAGAGCTCGCGCGGGTCCACATGGACGGATGGGTAGCGCTTCGCCAGTGTCGGCGCGTACATCCAGTGGGTGGTCGCCGGACGGCCGTCCAGCAGACCCGCCGCTGCGAGTACGAATGCGCCGGTGCACAGACCGACTATCCGGGCTCCCTCCTCGTGCGCCCGGCGCAGTGCGTCGAGTGCCTCCGGTGGTGGCGGGGAGGTGATCGACCGCCAGGCCGGTACGACGACCGTGCCCGCTCTGCCGATGGCCTCCAGGCCGTACGGTGCGGTCAGTTCGAGCCCGCCGGTGGTCCGCAGCGGGCCTTCCTCGCCTGCGCAAACGAGCAGTCGATAGCGAGGAACTCCGGCGTCCTGACGGTCGATTCCGAACACCGAGAGCGGGATGGAACTCTCAAAGATGGGGCCGCCGCTGAACAGCAGTACCGCGACGACTTCCCGGCGCCGGCGCCCCGAGAGCTTTCGTGCTGCCTCCGGTGCGGCGGAGTCCTGATTCATGACGCTAAGCCCCCCTCGGTATTCGCGTCTCCCCGTTCGTTTCGGGCCTTTCGCTCCTGCACGTTTCCCCTCGGTTTTGCACGAGTCCCGAGCCTTCGATACTCATGATCGAATCTACTGCGTCCCGTGACGCCGCCGTGACAAGTTCGTCATGCCCCGCTATGTCTGCATGAGAACTTGGCGCGAAGCATTCGATCACGAAGGGTTCCACTCACGAGGCGCTCAGGGAAGTGCGTCTCACACGCATGGCCCGTCCCCGTAGGGTGCAAGCGCCGCGAATAGTCCTTTCTTGCCAGGTGACAAGGGGGTACACAGGCCATTTCCCCAAGGGAGGGGTGGTAGCGCGAAGTTGGCTGAAACTATACGGGTGCGCACGTGCGAACAGGTAAGCCCCCGGCCTGTATCGGGCCGTTCGAACAGCCCCCGACCCTGGCGGTGACCGCCTCAGCGTCGAACCCTCCCGGAGGGCCTACCGGCATGCGCCCGGTGCGCCTGTCCATCACCCTCGCGGACCCCTCGATCGCGCCCCGCCGGGCGCGCCTCGGCCGCGGCGGCGGTGCGCTCCGAGCGCCGGAGGAGAACCCGGCAGACCGCGGTCACGGCGACCAGGCCGAGTGAGGCTGCTGCTGCCCCGCCCAGGGAGGTTCCATACACGACGAGGACCACCGGTACGACGAGGCAACTGAACGCCGCCCAGCGGACCACGTCGGTCGCGGGGTCGTCGGGGCGGCGGGCTGTGTTCCGGTGGGCGCGGCGGGTCGTCCGGGGCGCAGGGGCGGGCGGGCGTGCGGACACGGAAGCTCCCTCGGGGCTGCGGGGTGACCGTGGTCCCAACGAGGCACCCGGTCCTGCGGTCACTGTGGGCCGGGCTCGGATCGGCTGGACCAGAGGCGGGGACCCAGTGGCGGGGACTCGGAGGTGGACCCAGAGGCGGGGACCCGGCTCACGGGGCGGCCGGAGGATCGGGGAGTGGTCTGCGGGTGTGGCCGTGACGGGGACGGCAAGGTGATGCGGGCCGTATCGTCTCGTCTTGATCGGCCGAGGCGCCAGCCGTGCGGGCCGGTGGCTTCACCGCTCGGCTCCGCCGGGGCCTATGCGTCGGTCGCGCCGCAGGAGCACCAAGTGCGCCCCGGACGCACGGTTCGGGAAGCGCGGACGTTAGGGAAGCGGCGACGGTTCTGGCGGGCCCCTTGCGGTCGACGGGTCCTCGGCCCGGGCCTGGTGCCCGGTGCTCGGGGCGGGCGCACGCCTCACACCAGACTGCTGTAGGCACCATCCGGCATTGCCATATGGGGACGGCTCAGGCATCCTCCCTTGAGCGCCCGAGTGAGGTATCGGGTGCTGGGCAGAAGAGGAGTGTCGCCGTACCCTTACGGGTATGGGCCAGGGAAGATGATTCCCGGACACAGCATCCGTCGCCAAGTCGTTCCCTCTCATTGAGGACTTCCTTCGCCGAGACACCCATGGCCGGTCACGAGATCCCCGAACCCGCGGACCGCAAGCAGGTAGCCGACCCGCTGTCGGACCCGCAAGCGGCGGAAGACGCGCGCCCGTCGTGCGACCCCGCCTTCCGGCACGGTGTGGTCGTCGGCTTCGACGGCTCCACTTCCAGCGAGCGTGCGCTGGCGTACGCCATCGGCATGGCTCGCCGTTCCGGCTCCGGTTTGATCATCGTCCATGTCGCCAACAGGCTGCCGACCACCGTGTGGGCGGGCTGTGAGCCGCCCGTGTTCGTGGACGTCCCGGACCACCGCACCGAGGTGCTCGGTCTGGAGTTGGCCTGTGCGGACTACCTCGCCGAAGTGCCGTGGATCCTGGTGGAGCGCGGCGGCGACATCTGTCATGAGTTGGAAGAGGTCGGTCGCGAGTACTCGGCCGATGCGATCGTGGTCGGCTCGACGCAGGGGATCGTCGGCCGCATCTTCGGTTCGGTGGCCGGTCGGCTGGCGCGACGGGCGCAGCGCCCGGTCGTTGTGATCCCGTAGCCCGTAGCCCGTAGCCCGTAGCCCGTAGCCCGTAGCCCGTAGGCAGGGTGGCGTGTGTCCCGAGGGTGGGGACTGCATCAACTCCCTTGGAAAGCAAGGAAATCTACCGGCGCGTAGAGGTGAATTGTTACCTTGTGAAGGGTACATAAAGGTCGTTGGTTCGCTCCACAACTGCCTTTCTCACAACTGCACAGGAGACGAAGGGAGCCCCGCCGTGGACAAGGAAGTCTCTGCGGGAAGCGCTACTACTTCCACTCTCGGCCATCTCGCCCTCGGGCTGACTCTGCTGGCGTTCGGCATCGCCAACACCGATGTGATCGACGGCGTGACGGTCCTGGACGCCACCGGTCTCGCCACCTGGGTCGGTGGCGTCGCCCTCTTCATCGCCGGACTACTCGAATTCCGCGCCGGCAACGGCGGTTCGGGTACCGCGTTCGCCGGTCTCGGCGCGTTCTGGTTCACCTGGGGTACCGGCGCGGGGCCCGGAGTCTCCTCGGAGGCAGCCGGACTGTTCCTGCTGCTGTGGGCGCTGCTCGCGCTGACCCTGACGGTCGCATCGGCGGGCAGCGGGATCTTCACCCAAGGGGTGTACGGCCTGCTCACGGTCTCACTGCTGCTGTTGGGCATAGCGGCGCTCGCCGAGAACAGCGGACTGACGAAGGCGGGCGGCTGGGTCGCCGTGGTGACCGGTCTGGCCGCTTGGTACGGGGCGACGGCCGCACTGGCGAAGTGGCCGACCTTCTCCGGACGCGCTGCCGGCCGGGGAGTGACGGCCACCGGCTGAGGCCGCGCCGGTCGGTGCGCTCTGGGCCGCGCGCCGACCACTGAAGTCCCCTCGCGCACAGGTGGCACGCGCGAGGGGACTGCGCTGTTCAGGGGCCCTTACGGGTGGGCCGCGCCGGGTCGGTAGGGCTCCGGTGGGCGCGTACCGACCCTCGGTCGGCGGACTACTCCACGGTCACGGACTTCGCCAGGTTGCGCGGCTTGTCGATGTCCCGACCCATGGCCAGCGCCGTGTGGTACGCGAAGAGTTGCAGCGGGATCCCCATCAGGATCGGGTCCAACTCGTTCTCGTTCTTCGGTACGACGATGGTGTGGTCGGCCTTCTCCTGCTCGCGGTGCGCGACGGCGAGGATGCGACCGCTGCGGGCCTTGATCTCCTCCAGCGCCGCCCGGTTCTTCTCCAGCAGGTCGTCGTCGGGCACGATCGCCACCGTGGGCAGCGCGGGCTCGATCAGGGCGAGGGGCCCGTGCTTCAACTCGGAGGCCGGATACGCCTCGGCGTGGATGTAGGAGATCTCCTTGAGCTTGAGGGACGCCTCCAGCGCCACCGGATAGCCGCGCACCCGGCCGATGAACATCATCGACTGCGCGCCGGCGTACTCCTCCGCGAGCTTCTTGATGTCGGCCTCGGACTCCAGGATCTCCGTGATCTGGGCGGGCAGCCGGCGCAGTCCGTCGATGATGCGCTTGCCCTCGGACACCGAGAGGTCGCGGATGCGGCCCAGGTGCAGGGCGAGCAGCGCGAAGGCGACCACGGTGTTGGTGAAGCACTTGGTGGAGACGACGCACACCTCGGGCCCGGCGTGGACGTAGGTGCCGCCGTCGGCCTCGCGGGCGATGGCGGAGCCGACCACGTTGACCACGCCGAGGACGCGGGCGCCCTTGCGCTTCAGCTCCTGCACGGCGGCCAACACGTCGTAGGTCTCGCCGGACTGGGAGACCGCGATGTAGAGGGTGTCCGGGTCGACGACCGGGTTGCGGTAGCGGAACTCGGACGCGGGCTCGGCGTCGGCCGGGATACGGGCCAGCGACTCGATGAGGCCCGCGCCGATGAGTCCGGCGTGGTACGAGGTGCCGCAGCCGAGGATCTTGACCCGGCGGATACCGCGGGCCTCGCGGGCGTCCAGATTGAGGCCGCCGAGGTGCACGGTGGAGAACCGGTCGTCGATCCGCCCGCGCAGCACCCGGTCCACGGCGTCGGGCTGCTCGCTGATCTCCTTGTGCATATACGTGTCGTGGCCGCCCATGTCGTACGACTCGGCCTCCCACTCCACGGTGGTCGGCGTGGCGGTCGTCGTGGAGCCCTCGGTGGTGTACGTACGGAAGTCGTCGGCCTTGAGGGTGGCCATCTCGCCGTCGTCGAGGGTGACGATCTGGCGGGTGTGGGCGACGAGCGCGGCGACGTCGGACGCGACGAACATCTCCTTCTCGCCGATGCCGAGGACAACGGGGGAGCCGTTGCGGGCGACGACGATGCGGTCGCTGAATCCGGCGTGCATGACGGCGATGCCGTAGGTGCCCTCGACGGCCTTCAGCGCCTGGCGGACCTTCTCCTCCAGGGTGTCGGCCTGGGAGCGGGCGATGAGGTGGGTGAGGACCTCGGTGTCGGTCTCGGACGCGAAGACCACGCCGTCGGCCTCCAGTCGCAGCCGCAGTTCGGAGGCGTTGTCGATGATGCCGTTGTGGACGACCGCGACGAGCCCGTCGGGGCTCAGATGCGGGTGGGCGTTCTCGTCGCTGGGTGCGCCGTGCGTGGCCCAGCGGGTGTGGGCGATCCCCGTGGTGCCGGTGAACCGCTTGGGGACGCGCGCTTCGAGGTCGCGCACGCGGCCCTTGGCCTTGACCATCTTCAGCCCGGACGCCTTCGGACTCGTGATCACGATGCCCGCGGAGTCGTACCCCCGGTACTCCAGGCGCTGGAGCCCTTCCAGCAGCAGCGGTGCCACATCACGCCTGCCGATGTATCCAACAATTCCGCACATAGGGTTGTTGCCCCTCCATTGATCGGGTGTGTGCCCGAGCCACGGCCGGCCCTGATCGGCCGTGGACGGCGCTGGGTCGCACGACCCTCAGCCGTAGACGATGCGGCGCAGCTGCCGGAGCGAGAGCTCCGGAGGCGCCACCGCGCGGTGCGGGAGCTCGTCCGCGATCCGCTCGAAGATCTCCGTGTTCACCAGGCCGCCCGACTGGAGCTCGCGGTGGCGGCGGCGTACGTAGTCCTCGGTTCTCTCGTCGAAGTACGCCAGCACATCGAGAACCACCCGGGCCGCTTCGCCGCGCTGGAGGGCGCTGCTGCGGACCAGGTGGTCGATGAGGTCGTCGTATGAGGGTGGACGACCGGGCCGGCGTTGTTCGAGCACCAGTAGATATTGGGGGGCCGAACGGGGCTAATGCAAGATTTCTGCCCGAATCCGGGCAGAATCTAAGAGGTGAGGACGGCTTTTCAGGTCGTGCGCGCCCTAGAGGCGTCGGAGGACGGCTTGCTTGGCGGTGGTGAACTCCTCCTCGGTCAGCACCCCGCTCTGATGGAGCTCGCCCAGTTCGCGCAGTCTCCGCAGCAGGGCGTCATGGTCGTCGTCCTGGTCCCGGGGTGCCTTCGCGATGCTCGGGGCGGGGGGCGTCGCGGCGGCCTCGGGCTTGACCGGGGCGAACGGATGGGGCATCCGGGCCACGACCGCCGCGGCCACCAGTGCCATCAGCGGATCCTTGCGGAAGCCCCACAGCTCCACGGCGTGCGGGTCGTACTTCGGCGGCGCGGTGGGTGCCGATCGTCCGACGTGGAAGCGCAGGTGACCGTTGCCCAGTCCGGACGAGGGGAGCCACTCCACCTCCTGCACCTCGCGCAGGAGGATCGTGCGGGGGCCGCCGGAGGACTTGGACTCCTCGGCCGTCCAACTCCAGGTCAGTTTGATCTGCTCCCCGTCGAAGGCCGCGGTTCCATCGCCCGCGCTGACGGTGATCGGAAGGCTCGGACCCGGCAGTAGATAGCGGTCGACGGGATCGGTGCCGATCTGCTCGATCAGCAGGGAGTTGCGCACCTCGTCGACGAAGTACTCGGCCACTCCGGTGCGGTCCCCGGACACGGTCAACTGGTAGGGGTCCGAGCCCTCTTCGAGCTTGCCGCCGGTGATCTGGAGGAGCGGATCGGCGCCGTCGCGCAGCCGTAGGCGCAGTTTTCCGCCCTTGCGTCCGGTGGCGAACGAGATCCCGGCAACCGCCCGCAGCGGTACGGCGAGTTCCCCCAGGGTCCTGCGCAGCAGACTCACCCCCTTGTCGGAGCCGGGCACGATCCGCACGGTGTCTCCGTCAAAGGTCCAGGTGCCGTCCTTCTGGATGATTTCTGCCATGGGGGGATTGTTCCACTGTGCTCGCGGTCCCCGGCGGGGTCGGTTCGGCGGCCGAGCGGTCGGCAGCGCGGTCGGCAGCGCGGCGGCTTGCGGGGTAGCGCCGGGGGCGCTCCGGCGCGTACGGCGATGAGCTGCGGTTTTGCGGCGATCCGGGGGCCGGGGGAGTGGTGGGGGCGGCGTCCGAGCGCGGTGAATGTGACCGTAAGCTCGGTTATTGGTCTATACCTTGACCCCCGTCTGAGGGCACGATACCCATGGTGGGCGTCCTCGTCGCGACGTCCTCGAAGGGAATCAGCCTGTGATAATGCCCGGAACGCTTCCCCGTCTGTTCGGTGCGCTGCTTCTCCTCGGAGGGGCGGGTGTCGGCTGCTCCAACAGTGATGACGATGCCAGCCCCTCGCAGAGCGAGGGCAAACCCGTGCACGCGCTCGGCCGGGTCATTCCCGCCCCCGCCTCGGTGGAGCCCGGCGGCAGCCCCTACACCCTGACCAACACCACCGCCATCCGCATCGACGACACGCAGGAGGTGCGGGCCATCGGCGAGTACCTCGCCGGGGTCCTCCGCCCCTCCACCGGCTATCCGCTGCCCGTCACCCCCGATCAGGGAGCGGACGGCATCGCGCTGCGCCTGAGCGAGACCGACGAGTCCCTCGGCGAGGAGGGCTACCGGCTGGAGTCGACGGGTGACCGGCTCACCCTGACCGCCCGCAAGCCCGCCGGTCTCTTCTACGGCGTGCAGACGCTGCGCCAACTGCTGCCGGCCGCAGTGGAGAAGGACACCGAGCAGGCCGCCGTGTGGGAGGTCCCCGGCGGCACGATCACGGACTCGCCGCGGTACTCGTACCGGGGTGGGATGCTCGACGTGGCACGGCACTTCTTCACCGTCGACCAGGTCAAGCGCTACATCGACCAGCTCGCCCTGTACAAGATCAACAAGCTGCACCTCCACCTCACCGACGACCAGGGGTGGCGTCTGGCCATCGACTCCTGGCCCAAGCTCACCACCGTCGGCGGCTCCACCCAGACCGGCGGCGGCGAAGGCGGCTACTACACCAAGGCGCAGTACTCGGAGATCGTCGAGTACGCGGGCTCCCGGTTCCTTGAGGTGGTTCCGGAGATCGACATGCCGGGGCACACCAATGCGATCCTCGCCTCGTACGCCGAGTTGAACTGCAAGGACACCGCCCCGCCGCTGTACACGGGCATCGACGTGGGCTTCAGCTCGCTGTGCGTGGACAAGCCGGCCACGTACGACTTCGTGGACGACGTGATCCGCGAGGTGGCCGCGCTCACTCCGGGCAAGTACATCCACATCGGCGGCGACGAAGCGGACAACACCAGCCACGAGGACTACGTCACGTTCATGGACCGGGCGCAGGCCGTGGTCCTCAAGTACGGCAAGACGGTGATGGGCTGGCACCAGTTGGCGGGTGCGGAGCCCGTCGCGGGTGCGGTCGCCCAGTACTGGGGCTACGACCGGACCGAGGCCGCCGAGCGCGATCTGGTGGCAGGCGCCGCGAAGAAGGGCACGCTGCTGGTGCTGTCCCCGGCCGACCGCACCTATCTCGACCACAAGTACACGTCGGAGACCGGGCTCGGACTCCAGTGGGCCGGTCTGGTCGAGGTCGACCGGGCCTACGACTGGGACCCGGCGACCTACCTCAAGGACGAGGGCGTCGAGGAGGACTCGGTGCTCGGGGTCGAGGCCCCCTTGTGGACCGAGACCCTCGCGACCAGTTCGGACCTGGAGGTCATGGCCTTCCCTCGGCTGCCGGGAGTGGCGGAGCGCGCCTGGTCGCAGGGCGGCGAGTGGGACGAGTACAAACTGCGGCTCGCGGGGCACGCGGCCCGCTGGGAAGCCATGGGGATCAAGTTCTACAAGTCCCCGGTGGTTCCCTGGCCCAAGTCCTGACCCGCTCCTGAGCCGGCCCGCTCCTGACCTGACCTGTGATCTGGGCGGTCCGGCTTCCTGATCGGGTCGGCTGAGGCCCCGGGCCACAACGGGCCCGGCGTGATCCGGAAGACGGGCCCGAGGCAAGGGCCGATCGAAGAACGGGCCGATCGAACACACCGGGCCCCGGCCACTGCCGCGGCCCGGTGTCGTTCCCGGGGCCCAGGTGTCAGTTCGGCAGCCCCAGTTCCCGGGCGATCAACATGCGCTGGACCTCGCTCGTGCCCTCGCCGATCTCCAGGATCTTGGAGTCGCGCCACATGCGGGCCACCGGGTACTCGTTCATGAAGCCGTAGCCGCCGTGGATCTGGGTGGCTTCGCGGGCGTTGTCCACGGCGACCGTCGACGAGTAGAGCTTGGCGATCGCCGCCTGCTTCTTGAACGGCTCGCCCTGCACCAGTCGGGACGCCGCGTCGCGCCACCCGATCCGCGCCATGTGGGCCCGCATCTCCATGTCGGCGATCTTGAACTGGATGGCCTGGTTGGCGCCGATCGGGCGACCGAAGGCGTGCCGCTCGCCCGCGTACTTCACTGACTCGTCCACACACCCCTGGGCGAGGCCCGTCGCCAGGGCCGAGATGGCGATGCGGCCCTCGTCGAGGATGCGGAGGAACTGGGCGTAGCCGCGGCCCTCCTCGCCGAGCAGGTTCTCCAGGGGTACGCGGACGTCGCTGAAGGAGAGTTCACGGGTGTCCGAGGCGTTCCAGCCGACCTTGGAGTAGGCGGGGGCGACCGTGAAGCCCGGTGTGCCGGACGGGACGATGATCGAGGAGATCAGCGGCTTGCCCTCGGGGGTGCGACCGGTGACGGCGGTGACCGTGACCAGGCCCGTGATGTCCGTACCCGCGTTGGTGATGAAGCACTTCGAGCCGTTGATCACCCACTCGCCGGCCGCCTCGTCGCGTGCGGCGGTGGTCTTGGTGCCGCCCGCGTCGGAGCCGCCCTCCGGTTCGGTCAGTCCGAAGGCGCCCAGCACCTCGCCCGAGCAGAGCCGGGGCAGCCACTCCTGCTTCTGCGCCTCGGTACCGAACCGGTAGACCGGCATCGCACCGAGCGAGACGCCCGCCTCCAGGGTGATCGCGACCGAGGAGTCCACCCGCGCGAGCTCCTCCAGGGCGATGCCGAGGGCGAGGTAGTCGCCGCCCATCCCGCCGTACTCCTCGGGGAACGGCAGTCCGAACAGACCCATCCGGCCCATGTCCCGGACGATCTCGTAGGGGAACTCATGGCGTTCGTAGAGATCGCCGATCTTGGGGGCGATCACGTCGTGGGCGAACTCCTCGACGGTACGCCGCAGTTCCTCGTGCTCGGATGCGAGCCGGTGGTCCAGGGGCATGGTCACTCCTTGTGGGAGAGGGCGCGAACGGTACGGGAGGGGCTGGGGCGGCCCAGCCGGTCGGCCATCCACACGCTGGTGGCGGTGAGACGGTCGAGGTCGACGCCGGTTTCGATGCCGAGGCCGTGCAGCATCCAGACGAGGTCTTCGGTGGCGAGGTTGCCGGTGGCGCTCTTGGCGTAGGGGCAGCCGCCGAGACCGCCCGCGGAGGCGTCGACGGTGGTCACGCCGTGCTGGAGCGCGGCGAGGGTGTTGGAGAGCGCCTGGCCGTAGGTGTCGTGGAAGTGCACGCCGATCACCGAGACCGGCACCCCTTCGGCCACGAGCGCGGTGAGCAGCGCCCCCACATGGCCGGGGGTGGCCACGCCGATCGTGTCGCCCAGGGAGAGTTCGTCACAGCCCAGTGCGATCAACTGCCGTGCCACGGTCACCACCTGGGCGACGGGGACCGGGCCCTCCCACGGATCGCCGAAGCACATCGAGAGGTAGCCCCGGACCCGTACGTCCTGCTCTCGGGCCCTGGCGACGACCGGGGCGAACATGGCGAGCGACTCGGCGACGCCGCGGTTCAGGTTCTTCCGGGCGAAGGTCTCGGTCGCCGAGCCGAAGACGGCGATGCGGCGCGCACCGAGGGCCAGGGCGCGGTCGAGTCCGCGCTCGTTGGGGACGAGGACGGGGAGCGCGATGTCCGCGAGGTCGTCGAGCAGGGGCAGCAGGTCCTCGGCGTCGGCCAGTTGCGGCACCCAGCGGGGGTGGACGAAGCTCGTCGCTTCGATGGTGGTGAGCCCGGCGGCTGCGAGCCGATGGATGAACTCGGCCTTCACCTCGGTCGGTACGACGGTCTTCTCGTTCTGGAGACCGTCGCGCGGCCCGACTTCATGGATGCTCACCCGGGCGGGCAGCCCGCCCGCCGGGATCTGCATGGGCAGTCCGTCAGCCATGGTCGGCCTCCCCGGTAGGGGACTGCTCGGCTGCGGGGGAGTCTTCGTCCGGGGCGACCACGGCCAGGACCTGATCCATGGCCACGGTGGATCCGGGGGTGACGTCCAGTTCGGTGACCGTGCCCGCGTGGGGTGCGGACAGGACGTGTTCCATCTTCATCGCCTCGACGACCAGCAGGCTCTGGCCGGCCTCGACCCGGTCACCCACGGCGACCTTGACCACGGTGACGGTGCCGGGCATCGGGGCGGCCAGGGTGTCCGCGCCGCCGTGCGCACCACCGCTGAGAGAGGCCGCCACCGGGTCGAAGTCCTGTACGCGCCAGGAGTCGCCGTCGCGCCCGAGCCAGTCGCCCGCGTGGTGGAAGGTGTGGACGATGCCGTCGGCGGTGATCGTGACGGTGTTCCCGTGGACGGTGGAGTCCATGGGCGCCTCCTGGACGACGGGGTCGAGCCCGGCGATGCGCAGCGGGAAGGCCAGGGGAGCCGGGGTGCCGCCGAGCCGCCAGCCGTTGGGCACCGAGAACGGGTCGCTCCAGCCCTGGCCGTTGGTGGGGGAGAGCCGCGCCCTACGCAGGGCAGCAGCAGCCGCGTACACCTCGTCGGGGACTTCGGCCGGGACGAGTTCGGCCGCATCGCGCTCCACCAGCCCGGTGTCCATCTCGCCCGAGACGACATCGGGGTGTGCCAGGAGCCGACGGAGGAAACCGGCGTTGGTGGGGACGCCCAGCGTGACGGTGTCGGCGAGCGCCGCGCGCAGTTTGCGCAGGGCGGTCGGCCGGTCGGGGCCGTAGGCGATGACCTTGGACAGCATGGGGTCGTAGAGGCTGGAGACCTCGGCGCCCTCGCTCAGCCCGGAGTCGGTACGGATGCCGTGGCCCCGGGGTTCGTGCAGGGCGAGGACCGTACCGCCGGAGGGGAGGAAGCCCCGGGAGGGGTCCTCGGCACAGATCCGGGCTTCGACGGCGTGCCCGGTGAGGGTGATGTCCTCCTGTGCGTACGGCAGCGGTGCTCCGGCGGCGACGCGCACCTGCCACTCCACCAGGTCGATGCCCGTGATCAGTTCGGTGACCGGGTGTTCCACCTGGAGGCGGGTGTTCATCTCCATGAAGTAGTAGGCGCCGCGGTCGCCACCGGGGACGATGAACTCGACCGTGCCCGCGCCCACGTAGCCGCAGGAGCGGGCCGCTTCCACGGCCGCCGCACCCATCGCCGCCCGCGTCTCGTCGTCGAGCAGGACCGAAGGGGCCTCCTCGATGACCTTCTGGTGGCGGCGCTGGAGGGAGCACTCCCGCTCGCCGAGGTGCACCACATGGCCGTGGGCATCGGCGAGCACCTGGATCTCGATGTGCCGGGGCCGGTCGATCCACCGCTCCACCAGCAGGGTGTCATCGCCGAATGAGGAGCTGGCCTCACGGCGGGCCGCCGCGATCTCGTCCAGTAGCTGCGACTCGTGCCGGGTCAGCCGCATCCCCTTGCCGCCGCCCCCAGCGGACGGTTTGAGGAGTACGGGCATCCCGATCCCGCGTGCCGCGGCGGCGAGTTGGTCGTCGGTCAGCCCCGAGCCCGAGGAGCCGGGCACGACCGGTACGCCAGCGGCGCGGACGGTCTCCTTGGCGCGGATCTTGTCGCCCATCAGCGCGATGGCCTCGGGCGGCGGGCCGATGAAGACCAGTCCCGCATCGGTGCAGGCGCGGGCGAAGGCGGCGTTCTCGGCGAGGAAGCCGTAGCCGGGGTGGACGGCCTGTGCGCCCGTCCGTGCGGCGGCTTCCAACAGTCGGGGTACGGACAGATAGCTCTCAGCGGCGGGCGCCGGTCCGATGTGGACGGCGGTGTCGGCCTCGCGGACGTGGCGTGCGTCCGCGTCGGCGTCGGAGAAGACGGCGACCGAGCGGATTCCCAGCTCTCTGAGGGTCCGGATCACCCGGACCGCGATCTCACCCCGGTTGGCCACCAGGACCGTGTCGAACAGGGCCGGTGCCGTCGCCTCGGTGCGGGCCGGTCGGGCCGGGCGGGCCGGATCGTGCGGGTGCTGCATCGTCACGGTGTGTCCTCACATCCGGAAGACGCCGAAGCCGGGCTCACCCAGCGGCGCATTGGCACAGGAGGTCAGGGCGAGGCCCAGCACCTGACGGGTCTCCATGGGGTCGATCACGCCGTCGTCCCAGAGTCGGGCGGTGGCGTAGTAGGCGCTGCCCTGCTGTTCGTACTGGGCGCGGATCGGGGTCTTGAAGGCTTCCTCGTCCTCGGTGGCCCAGGACTCACCGCGCGCTTCCAACTGGTCCCGTTTGACGGTGGCGAGGACGGACGCGGCCTGCTCGCCGCCCATGACGGAGATCTTGGCGTTGGGCCACATCCACAGGAAGCGGGGGGAGTAGGCGCGGCCGCACATCGAGTAGTTGCCGGCGCCGTAGGAGCCGCCGATGACGACGGTCAGCTTCGGCACGCGCGCGCAGGCGACGGCGGTGACCATCTTGGCGCCGTGCTTGGCGATGCCGCCCGCCTCGTAGTCCCGGCCGACCATGAACCCGGAGATGTTCTGGAGGAAGAGCAGGGGGATGCCGCGCTGGTCGCACAGTTCGATGAAGTGGGCGCCCTTCTGCGCCGACTCGGCGAACAGGATGCCGTTGTTGGCGACGACACCGACGGGGTGACCGTGGATCCGGGCGAATCCGGTGACCAGCGTCTGCCCGAACTCGGCCTTGAACTCGGCGAACCGTGAGCCGTCGACGATCCGTGCGATGACCTCGCGCACGTCGTAGGGCGTACGGGAGTCCACCGGAACCGCGCCGTACAGTCCGGCGGGGTCGGCCTTGGGTTCGTCGATCGCCGTGACCGTCCAGGGCAGGGGACCACGGGCGGGCAGGGTGGCGACGATGTTGCGGACGATCCGCAGGGCGTGGGCGTCGTCCTCGGCGAGGTGGTCGGTGACTCCGGAGATCCGGGAGTGGACTTCGCCGCCGCCGAGTTCCTCCGCGGTCACGACCTCCCCGGTCGCGGCCTTCACCAGGGGCGGACCGCCCAGGAAGATCGTGCCCTGGTTCCGTACGATCACGGCCTCGTCGCTCATCGCGGGCACGTACGCGCCGCCCGCCGTGCAGGAACCGAGGACGGCCGCGATCTGGGGGATGCCGGCGCCGGACAGCCTGGCCTGGTTGTAGAAGATCCGGCCGAAGTGGTCGCGGTCGGGGAAGACCTCGTCCTGGAGGGGCAGGAAGGCACCTCCGGAGTCCACGAGGTAGACGCACGGCAGCCGGTTCTCCAGGGCGATCTCCTGGGCGCGGAGGTGCTTCTTCACCGTCATGGGGTAGTAGGTGCCGCCCTTGACGGTGGCGTCGTTGGCGACGACCAGCGTTTCGCGCCCGCTGACCCGCCCGATCCCGGCGATCACTCCGGCGGCAGGGGCCTGGTCGCCGTACATTCCGTGGGCGGCGAGCGGGGCCAGCTCAAGGAAGGGGGAGCCGGGGTCGAGCAGGGTGTCGACGCGGTCGCGCGGGAGCAGTTTGCCGCGGGCGGTGTGCCGGGCGCGGGCCTTCTCCCCGCCGCCGAGCCGGGCGGCGGCCAGCTTGTCGCGCAGTGTGTCCACCAGCTGTCGGTGCGCCTCATCGTTGGCCTGCCAGGCCGCTGAGGAGGGGTCTGCCGTGCTGGTAAGCACGGGTGCCTGCTGCATCGTGTCGAGCCCCCTTGCCCGGACGACGGGCCCGTACGCCTCCGTACGCCGTCGTTCGACCACAATCGAAAGGATCATTGTGAATTTGGTGGGTCTGTACTGGCCTGTTCCATGGAAATGCAGTTAATGAGCGTTAACGTCACCTGTTAGGTTAACGATCGCTAACAGCGTTGTCTAGAATCTGATGCATGAGCACCAGGACGGATGCCACGACCCGCCGTGAGCAGATCCTCAAGGAAGCTGCCCGCCTCTTCGCGGAGCGCGGCTTCCACGGCGTCGGCGTCGACGAGATAGGGGCGGCCGTCGGCATCAGCGGCCCCGGTCTCTACCGCCACTTCGCCGGCAAGGACGCCATGCTCGCCGAACTCCTCGTGGGCATCAGCGAGCGACTCCTCAGCGGTGGCCGCCTTCGGGTCGAGGAGTCCGCCACCGACGCGGAGGCGCTCCTCGCATCGCTCATCGACGGCCACATCGACTTCGCCCTCGACGACCGCCCCCTGATCACGCTCCACGACCGGGAGCTCGACCGGCTGCGGGAGCGTGACCGCAAGCTGGTGCGCCAGCTCCAGCGGCAGTACGTGGAACTCTGGGTGGCGGCCGTACGGGAACTGCACCCGGGGATCGAGGAGGCCGAGGCCAGGGCTGCTGTCCACGCCGTGTTCGGCCTGCTGAACTCCACCCCGCACCTGGGGTCCTACGGCGACGGGCTCCCCGGGCGCGCCGCCACCGAATCGCTGCTGCGCCGCCTGGCGCACGGCGCCTTCGCCGCCCTCACGCCCTGAGTGCCCACACCGGACGTCCTTCCGCCGTGGTGATCCATGCCCCAAGCCCTGTGGGGGCGTGTCATCCGGGGTCTGACGGCACAATGGGTCCATGCCGATACCGAGCCGTGCCGCCCTCGTCGAACACCTCGTCCGCACCCGTATCGCAGGGAACGTCGCGACTCCGCGCGACAACAACCTCTCCCACTACCGCTTGCTCGCCAACGGCGATCGCCACTACTGGCTCGGACTGGAACTGGGAGACCGTTGGACCGACGAACAGGACGTCCTGGCGGTGATGGCCGAGCGGTGCGGGGTCAACGACGACCCGCAGCACCGCAGCGGGCAGGACACCATCGATCCGGAGCTCACCGTCGCCGCCCTCGACCGCTTCGCCGCGCGACTGCGCAAGGCAGCGGCCGGCCGGGAGCGGGTGCTGTTCGCGACCGGCCATCCCGGGGGCCTGCTCGACGTCCACCGACAGACCGCGGACGCCCTGCGCGCCGCGGGCTGCGAGATCGTCCGCATTCCCGGGGGAGTACGGGCGGACGAGGGCATGGTGTTCCAGTTCGCCGACGTGGCCATGTTCGAGAGCGGGGCGACGCTCTGGCACACCCACTCGCCCGCGCCGATGGCCGCCATCCTGGACGCGTTGGAGCACGAGGGCAGACCCCAGCCCGATCTGGTCGTGGCGGACCACGGCTGGGCCGGTTGCGCAGGTCAGCGCGGACTGGACGCCGTGGGATACGCCGACTGCAATGACCCGGCCCTCTTCATTGGAGAGGCGGAGGGCACCCTCCAGGTGACGATCCCGCTCGACGACCATGTGATGGACCCGCGGTACTACGACCCGATGGCGGACTATCTGCTGGATGCCGCGGGGCTGCTGTAGGGCGCCCGTCGAGCGCGACATGACCCCGGGAGGGTGCCGGTTGCCCGGACCGCCCTCCCGTACGGTCACGGTGGTCACGGTACGGAACTGCGGAGGGAGTCGTGGTGCAGCGGAACCAGAGCGGGTCCGATGACCGCGCACGGCGGGCACGGGCCCTGCGGCGGGTGCAGTTCGGGCTGTTCGCGCTGGTCGTGGGCCTGGTGGCCTTCCGTCTCACGAACGACGATCTCGCCCCCGCCGACGAGTCCGCCCTGTTCGGTCTGACGGCCGCGGCCGGTCTGCTGATCGGAGTCCTGGAACGCTACCGGGCGGGTCTGGCGAAGCGGCCCCGATGACGCCTGTGCTCTCCCGATGACGCCCGTGCCCTGCCAGGCCCCGGCGCCCGGTAGCGGTCACTCCTCCGTGACCGTCCAGCGCTCGGAAGCGACCGGCAGCCCGAGGTAGCGCTCCGCCAGTCGGGTGACCACGCCCGTGAGCAGGGACCCGTCGTCCACCGCGTCAGGTCCGCTCTCCGACGGCCCCCAGTCGATGGTCACGTACTTCTCGGCCGCCCAGCTCTCCACGGACCACGACATGTTCCCGAACACCTCGAAAGCGGGCAACACCTCATCGGGCGGGTCCGTGTGCGGATAGGGCAGGTTGATCGAATTGCCCCGCAGTTGCAGCCATCGTGACTCGTCCTCGCTGTCGCTCGCGGTGACGGTGAAGTCGAAGTGCTCCGCCGCGACCTCCTCGAAGAGGCGAGCCACGAGGTGTTGGGGTTCCAAGGCCATGTCGTTCGTCCGCTCAGTTCGCCGGGTCGGGAGTGATCGCAAGCCAGGGGTGATCGCAAGCCGGGGGTGTCAGACGTTCTGCTCCGCACGTCGGCGCAGACCGACGTGGCGGCGCCAGGCCACCCAGGGAAAGAACGTACCGGCGACGAACAGCCCCAGGGAGAGGATGACGGACCCCTTCGACGTGCCGTTGGCGAGGGCCGCGACGATGCCGAAGGGTGCGCCGATCGTCAGCCCGAGCACGTTCCGCCAGTCCCGGGTGTACGCCTTCCACAGGAAGCCGCCGCACAGGACGAGACCGGAGATCATGACGGCCGCGAAATAGCCGTGGCCCCCTTCCGGTACGCCGCACTCGTTGGGTTGTGAGGGCTCACAGCCCAACTCCACCGCGCCGGCCGCGCCCCAGCCGAGGACGGCCACGGCCACGGCGTTGATCGTCGCTCCCACCCATATCCGATGCACCCGTCGATCCTAGAAGGCCCGTCGACGGTGGCCGATAGTCATGGGGTGAATGCGCCGTCCGACTGCGCTTCCGCGTTCGCACTCCTATGCTGAAACCGAGCGTGGAGACTACCTGGGGGGCATGTCCCATGAGGGCAGCAAGCAGGAGCGCGTCACTCGTGAAGTCCGGGGTCAAGCGGCTCTTGGGGCGTGTTGGGTTCGACATCGTGCGCAGCACCAACAACCTGGGGGGCGTCGACGACTTCATCCCGTTCGAGGCGACGATGCGGGCGGCCCGGGCGGCCGGGATGTCGGTGGGCGACCACATCGACGCGGTCATGAACGGGACACCCGGCGCGACCCAGTCCACCATCGACGAACTGCGTGACCTCGGCGTCTTCGCTGACGCCCCGAGCACCTTGCTGGAGATCGGCCCCGGGTCCGGGCGGTATCTGGAGAAGACGCTGAAGGAGTGCTCACCGGACCGCTACGAGATCTACGAGACGGCAGAGCCCTGGGCCAACTACCTCGTGGACACGTTCGGCGTGGTCGCCCGGCCGACCGCGGGATCCAGTCTTGCGCCGACCGCCGACGACAGCGTCGACCTCGTCCAGGCCCACAAGGTCTTCAACACCGTGACCTTCCTCTGCGCCTCCCGCTACTTCTTCGAAATGGCGCGCGTCACGCGCCCCGGTGGCCGGATCGTGTTCGACGTCATGACCGAGACCTGTTTGGACCCGGCCGCTGTACGCACCTGGGCGACGGAGGGCGGCACGGGGCACGGCTCGTACCCGGCGGCCATGCCCCGCCGGACGTGCGTGGACCTCTTCGAGACCCTCGGATGCAGCCTGGAGGCCAGCTTCCTGGCACCCATGGGCATCGCGTCCACGGAGGTGCTCGTCTTCCGTAAGACGGCCTAGGTTCCAAGCCTAGGTTCCCAGAGGAGGGGCTCGGCTTCCGGGAGTCGATCGGAGCGGCCGTGGGCGCCCCCGAGTTCCGTCCCGCGAGCGGATGCGACCGCGTACGAGACCGGTCTAGCGGATGGTGGATTCGGGGTGGCGCGCGTCCCACTCCTCGCGTGAGCGGGCGATCGAATCGCGGTGTGCCGCCGACCAGTCGGCGAGGGCCTTCACCAGATGAGTGAGGCTGTGACCGGTCTCAGTGAGCGCGTACTCGACCTGTGCGGGCACTGTCGGATACACCGTTCGAGCCACCAACCCATCGCGTTCCAGCCGCCGCAGGGTGAGCGTCAGCATCCGCTGGGAGATACCGGGGACGGCCCGTTGGAGCTGCCGGAAACGGCGTACGCCCTGGGCCAGTTCCACCACGGCGAGGACCGACCACTTGTCGCCGATCCGGTCGAGTACCTCACGGATTCCGCAGTCCTCGTGTTCCGCACCGCAGCTGACGACCGGTTCCCCGGTTACCTCCGTGTGCCCCACTGACATCGAAGTGCCTCCTTATGTCCGGGTGAACATCCACCGCACGATGTTCCAGGTTACTGAAGAGAACCTCTAGCCATCGGAGAAGCGATGATCTTGGTTACCGGTGCTACCGGCGCCCTGGGCTCCCTGGTCGCGGCGCGGTTGGCCGACCGCAGCGACACCATCCTCGGCACCCGCGACCCCGACCGGACGACGACCGGCCTACCGGTTCGCCACATCGACTTCGACGAACCGGACACCCTGGCCCGGGGCTTCGACGGGGTGGACGTACTGCTGATGATCTCCGCCGGAACCGGCGAGGACGACACCGTCATCGCCCGACACGGCGCCGCGATCGACGCAGCCCGGAAGGCGGGCGTGGGGCATGTGGTCTATACGAGCCTGACCGCGGCGGGTGACCACCTTCCCTACGCCCTGCCGCACCGATGGACCGAGCGGAGGTTGCTGGAGAGCGGCCTGGAGTGGACGCTCCTGCGCAACGGTCTGTACGCCGAACTGCTCGGCGGGCTCGCGGCGCCGTCAGCGGACGGACGGATCACGGCTCCGCTGGGTACGGGCGCGCTGGCCGCAGTCGCCCGCGCCGATCTCGCCGAAGCGGCGGCCGAAGTGGTCGTGAACGCGTCGGAGCACATCGGGCGCGTCCATGAACTCGTCGGCGAACGGGTGGTCAGCGGCGCCGAACTGGCCGCGGCCCACGGCCCGCACATCAGCTATGAGCCGATGACGCTCGCCGAGGCTCGGGCGGGCCTCGCCGCCTCCTCGGCCGAACCGTTCCAGGTGCCGATGCTCGTGGGCACCTACTCGGCCATCGCCGCCGGAATGCTCGCGGCCACCGGCGGCGATCTGCGCGCGCTGCTCGGTCGCGCCCCGAGCTGCCCGCTCTCGGCGGCGCTCGCCCAGCATCGGGCGGGATGACCGGGGCCGGTCCGACAGCCCCTCAGACGGCCGGTTCCCCGCTGGGGGGCTGCTCCGAGGTCGCACCGGGGGAGAGCTCGGCCAGTTCGACGTAGGTGGCGAGCTCGGTCGCGGAGGTGAGCAAGGCCAGCCGGCGGCGGGTGAGGCGCTCGTGCCAGCCGCGGAGGGCGACTTCCAGGGCGGCCACTCCACCGGCGTTGCGCACCTGCTCCAGCAGGGGCGCGATCTGTTCCAGCGGATAACCCCCGCGGCGCAGTTGCCGAACGAGATGGGCATCGCGCACATCGGCCGCCGCATACGTGCGGTAGCCGGTGGTCCGGTCCCGGCCCGGCCGGACCAGTCCGGCCCGCTCCCAGGCGCGCAGGGTCGCCGGCCGTACGCTCAACTGCCGGGCGAGCGGGCCGATGAAGCTGTCCGAGCCTTCGGGAGTGCGCTCGGGATCGGTGCCTTCGGGAGATCGCCGGGGATCGGTCGACGTCAGATCGACCAGGGCGACTTCGACCGCGGCGAGCGTCGCCCGGTCCTGGCGGAGTTGGCCGTGGGTGTCGTCGACCAGGGTGAGGGCCGCATCGAGGTCCCCGGCGTTGAGTTCCCGCAGGATCTGAGCGGCCTGCTGGTGACCGTGGCCGGGGACGAGCGCCATGAAGGTGCGCAGCGCCTGGGCGTGCAGTCGGGTGTAGAGGCGATAGCCGTGCACGGTGCGCCGGGCGGCGGGCAGGATGCCTTCGTCCTCGTAGTTCCTGACCGCCTGGGTGGACAACCCGTGCTCGCGCGCCAGGTCCACCGGCCGTAGCCCCTGCTTGCCCATCGGTTTCCCTCTTTGAAGGTTTCATTCCATCGATGCAGCTGAAAAGAGTGCTGGAGAGAGTAAAAGTCTCCAAACGGTTTCAATAGTGGGGTTGATGGTAGCGAGATCGGGACAAGGCGCGCTCACTGTGTGCGGCGGGTCGACGCCGATGAACTGAAGGGGGGCGCCCGTGCCGCTCCGGGCGCGCACGAGCACCCCGCCCCCGTGGGTGGAGTTCCTAGGCGACGTCGATGCCGTGGTCCTGTACGAGTGCCTCCAGGCCGCCCGGATAGCCCTTGCCGCCCACCACGAACTCCCAGTTGCCGCCCGCACGACGGCGGAACGAGCCGAGGACCAGCGCGGTTTCCCCCGGACGTCCGTCCGACACCGTCAGTCGGTCCAGTTCATCACCCGCCAGGTCCCGCAGTACGATTCCCGCCCGGGTGAAGCCGGAGAGATCGGCTGCGGGGTTCACCTCGGGGTCCACGGCCGCCGCGATCACCAGCCGGTCGGCCTGCGCGGGCAGATCGTCGAACGCCACGCGCAGGGCAGCCTTGTCGCCGGCCGCCGTCGCCGGCACGGACCGTACGGAACCGTCCGGAGTGCGCAGATTGTTGAAGAACACGAAGTGGTCGTCGCTCAACACCCGGCTCCCGCGGCAGACCAGGGCGCACACGTCCAATGACACCGCACCCGCCCAGGTCATCCCCAGCAGATTGGCGTCCTCCGAAGCCGAAGCCGAAGCCGAAGCCGAGGCCGGCGGCGGTGTTCGTTGGGCCGGCACCGTCGTCCCCGTACCGAGCCGTCCGCGCAGCCCGTGCCGGCCGAGGAGATCCACCAACTCCTCCCCGGTGACCAACGTCAACGGCTTGCCGTTGGCGAAGGTGTACGAGCCCGGCCCGAACCCGGACGTCGTCACCAGCACGCCCTTGTTGGCGCCCGACCCCTGCACCGTCCCATAGAGGTCCCGTACGGCACTGGGCGGCACGGTGTTGCGGTACCGCTTGACCTGCACGATGATCCGGCCGCCGCTGATCGGGTCGGGGTCGTACGCCTCCACGTCGACACCGCCGTCATTGGACCGCTGGGTGGTGACCGCCTGCATCCCCCGCGCCCGGAACAGTTCGGCGACCAGCCCTTCGAAGCCCACCGGGTCCATCTCCAACAGGTCCGGGACATCGTCGCCGCCGTGCGAGACGACCCCGCCGCCGACGTCCTCCGGCACCCGCCCCGGCCGGACCGCGATCCGCTGGTCGGGCTTGGCGGAGAGTTGACCCCGCATCCCCTCCAGACACTCGATCGCGCCCACCTGCCCCAGGTTCAGCCCGCCGAAGTCAGCGCGGGACACCGACACCGTGCTCAGCACGATGTCCTTGCGCTGCCCGGTCGCCGGGTCCACATCGTCGACGAAACCGTTGAGCGCCACCGAATCCAACACCCCGAACTCGTCCGCCGCGAAGAGGTCCCGCAGGGCGAGCAGTACGCACTGGGCGAGCACGTCCCGGTAGAGCGCCCTGCGCTGCCCCACCGGCCGGGGGCTCTCCTTCTCCTGGTCCGAAGAAGCCACGTAACGCACCGACTTGGCCTCGGGAACGACATCGAATCCGGGCAGCTCCCAGTTCAGCACCAACTGCCGGGCCGCCCGGTCGAAGGCGGCCACCACCTGCCGTGGCAGCCCCTCGGGCCAGGTCGTCGACGCATACAGAGCGGCGGAGAAGTACTCCACCACCGTCTCCGGGTCCCCCGCGCGCAGCGCGTTCACCATCCCGACGATGCCGTTGTTGTGCTGCTGGATCTCCGTGCGGCGGGCCCGCGCCCAGGCGTCGTACTGGCTCCGGTACTCCGCCAACTGCCGCACCCGCTGTGCCTCTGCTGCCTGGGCCCGCCCCAGATCGTTCCGGTAGCGGGCCTGGGCCTCCTGCTCGGCCGCAGCTCGCCGAGACGCCGTCCAGCCGCCCTGCGCGCGGTAGTTGTGGGGATCCGGCATGGGGACGGGGTGCACCAGTTGCCCCGGCGAGAACGGCTCGATCTCCTCCTGTCGGGTCAGCATTCCGGTACGGAACGCCTCCCCTCGGCATCCGGTGGCCAGCAGACCGGTCAGCTCCGCGACCCGCGTTTCCAACTCGGCCGTCCGATCCCTCGCATCCGCCTCCCGCCGCTGCTTGTACGCGGCCTGTTGTTCACGGTGCATCCGGGCCATGTCCCTCTGATGGAGACGCTGTTGGCGCTCTTGCTCGCGCTGCGCCCGGATCGTGGCGCGATAGTGGGCCTCCGCTTCCCGCTGCTGCCGCCTCTGCGCTTCCGCCCATGCTCCGATCAACCCGCTAGAGCGACGACTCATCTCGCCCCTCGCCTCCCCACAGGGCCACTCAGCCCCCCAAGACATAGGAAAACGTCAGTCTCTCGAACCTGAGGGGCAATAGCGCTGTTTTCGCCGACCTTGGCGGTAGGGATGTTGCGCACCCAGCACCGCCAGAACCAGGGTCACGGTGATCGATCCGGCTGCTACCCGTGGGTGCCGGACACGGAGACCGCCCGCTCCCACAACGTCAGCCCGGCGCGCAGGAGTTCGTTCACCGCCGCGGTCTCCTCTTCCGTCCAGGCCTCGTCACTGTCGTCCGGGGCGAGCGGATCGCCTGCGTAGATCTTCTCGTACGCGCTGTCGTGCACCGGCCCCTGCGCGGGGAGCGAGGAGCGGCCCTCCAGGGAGTGGGAGAGGTCGTCGAAGAAGTTCCACGCGTCCAGCAGCAGCCCAGCCGATGCCGAGCGGAGGCGCGGTTGTTCCACCCACTCCCGGACGAGGCACAGATCGAGGGAGTCGTCCGCCTCCGAGACGAGCGTCCAGCGGTTGCGCTCCCCCTGCTCCTCCACGGCCTGGACGTCGTCGAACACCAGCAGCCGGCCGTGCTCGTCGACGACGAACTCATCGGGGTCGTCGTCGCTTCCGGGCTGCCAGACGACGAAGAGGTCACCACTCTTGGTGATGATTCGGTACGGATAGTGATCGGCCATGCGAGGTCCCCCAACAATCGTGTGGCGACACCGCCACGACACCATCCTGCCTGCGGGGATCACCGTACGGTGACGCCGGTTCGGTCCTGCGACCCGCCCTCCGGGCGGACGGCGCTACTTCGCAGGCACTCCCTCGACCGCGCAGACGATGTCCCGGGCGGGCAGGGTCCCGTGGAGCAGGTAGGCGTTCACGGTCTCGTTGACGCAGTCGTTGGGATAGTGGACGTAGATCGTGTGGGCTCTGACGGGCACGGTCACCAGTCGGGAGGCACGCATCGCCCGATGCATCTGGAGCCCCGACTCATAGGTGGTTCGGCTGTCGCCGGTCGCCTGCACCTGGAGGGCCGGGACCTCGTTGTCGATCTGGGTCAGGGGCTCGCGCGGCCCCTCCTGCCAGAACGCGCAGGGGAGCGGCGCATGGGTCATGGGTCCGAAGACCGGCTGTGCCGCCCGGGTTCGCTGGACCGCCTGCCAGTAGTGCTCCGGATCACGGGGCATGGCCGCGTCGGCGCAGAAGATGCCCAACTGGGCGGCGTAGTCGGCCGCTCGGTCCGATCCGCTGGACGCGAAGAGCAGGTCCAGGATGCCCTGGAGCCACGGCGGTACGGCCACCGGCTGGCCGTCGGCCGCGTCCGACAGGAGCCGCAGTAGTTCGGCGAACGCCGGATCAGCGGTGTCATCGGTGATGGACACGTAGAGCAGGAGCGGCAACTCATGGTCGCTGAGCCGATGCCCGCCGATGCGGATCGGGGCGCTCCGAGCCCGCTCGATCAGCGTCTCCACACCGGCACGGACCGCGGCGGGTGTGGCACCGAGCCCGTACGCGCCGTCGCGTGGTGCCGCCCAGCGCGCGAAGTCGTCGAGGGCCCGCTCATTGGCGGGGCCCGTGCGCCGCAGCGTGCGCAAGGCGTTCTCGGCGGGGGCGGGCGCACTGTCCAGGACCAGCCGATCGATCCTGTGCGGGAACATCTGGGCGTAGGTGGAGCCCAGGGTCGCCCCGTACGAATGCCCGAACCACGAGGTCTTCTGCTCGCCCAGGGCACTGCGGACGATGTCCACGTCCCGGGCGATATTGCGGGTCGACAGATACGGCAGCAGATCGGCTTGCTCGTCCCAGCACCTGCGGGCGTCCTCGCGGGACAGCCGTACGCTCTCGTCGAACCCGGCCCGGTCCGCCCCCGGCGCGTACAGGAGCCAGCTGCTCCGGTCCAGCCCGCACTCCACGGGCGTGCTCTCGCCGATCCCTCGGGTGTCCATGCCGACGATGTCGTACGCAGCCGCCGCCCCGGGGCTCATCACCCTCCGCAGGTCCCTCGGCATGTCGAGGCCCCGGACGCCGGGGCCGCCCGGGTTGGTCTGGAGGATGCCGCGGCGCTTCGTCGGATCGTGCGAAGTGATCCGGGAGACCGCGATCTCGATGGTGCGCCCGTCCGGTCTGGCGTAGTCGAGGGGGACGGTGATCCGTGCGCACCGCGTGCCGCTCGCGGCGAGCGAGGCGTCCTTGCACGCTCCCCAGTCAACGGACTGATGCCGAAACCGGTCCAGGCCGGGGCTTTCGGCGACCGTAGAGGCGGTGACGGGCGTCCCGGCGGCCAGGGCGAAGGCGGCGAACGACAGGGCGATCGCACCGAGAGCGGCGGTTCTCTCCATGATCCCGAACGCTACTGGTGGCGCACCGGACCACGCCCGAGCCGCGGGAACGTGTCGCCGTCCGGAATGTTTCGCCGTCGCGGACCGCTTCGATGCCGTCGCGAAGATGGCCCGCACACTGCCGGGCTCCGGCATTGTGGCGCCACCGCGTGCCTGACACCATCACCGGTGTCGAGTGGAGAACACACCGGGGGAGGGGCACATGGCGACGGTCTTTCTCGTGATCAGAATCGTCCTGTCGTTGACGTGTGTGGCGGCCGGCATATGGGCCATGGCCACCGGACGCATCGCCTTCCCCTGGCTGCGCCGAAGCGTGCACCGCCCGGGCATGTGGGGTGCCGGCGCCCTACTGCTGGGGTCGGCCATCGGACTGTAACCGTTCCTCCCCTTCGAGGTTCAGATTCCGATGATGCTCTGCGGCCTGCTGTTGATGGGGCTCTCCCAGGTCTGGTGGCGACGAAGGATCTCCGGGACCGACTGAACGGGCGGTCCTGTTGGGTGCGCCGCCTTCGCCGATGAGGCGTGTTCACGAAGAAGCGTGTTCGCGAGGAAGCGTGTCGGTTGCCGGGAGCGGGTCACCGGTGCACAACAGGGGCCATACGTCGGTACGGGCGTCAGCCGTGGGGGGCGTCGAGGGCGCGGAGTTCGGCGGCGGCTTCGCTCTGGAGCGGGTGGTGGTGTTCGGTGAGCGTGTGCAGGGCGGCGGCCAGGGAGGTACGGGCCTCCTCGGCACGGTCGAGGTGACGCAGAACGCGTCCGAGTTCCAACTGGGCGGGCCCCGACCACCCCGGCATATCCGTCTCGTCGAAGGTGTCCCGTGCGCTGCGCAGCGGCCCTTCGGCCTCCTGCCACCTGCCGAGCGCCGCGTAGTCGTTGCCGAGGTGTTGCAGGGTGACGGCCCGGTAGAGGGCGAGGAGGTGCGGCGCCCGGCAGGCGAATCCCTCGTTGCAGATCGCCAGGCTGTGGAGGTGGTGTTCGAGGGCCTGGTCGGCGCGGCCGTGCGCGCGCAGGGTCTCACCGAGGGCGTTGAGCGTGGTCAGTTCGGCGAGTCTGCCCGGGGTGGAGGGATTGTTGCGGTGGCAGGCGGCTGAAGCGCGGAGCCGGGCGATGGCCTCGTCCGTCCGCCCCAGACGGCGCAGCGCGCCGGCGCCGTACCCGAGGGCCCAGCCCGTCTGGAGCTGGTCCCGGCAGGCACGGGCGACGGCGAGTGCGGTGTCCGCGGCTTCGAGTGCGGCGTGGGGGTCATGGGCGCACCTGCTGTGCGCCCAGGCGAGGTAGTTGAGTTGGGTCGCCTCCTCGCGAGGGTCGTCCAGGGCCCGGGCGGCAGCGGTGCCGCGTTGGAACACAACGGTCCACTGTTGCCAGTGCTGGGTCAGGTCGGAGAACCAGTGCATTGCTTCGGCGGCATCGAGGACCTGCCGGTGTCGACCGGCGGTGTGGGCGTGGTCCAGGGCGGCGAGCCACTGGTCCCGTTCGGCCTCCAGCCAAGCGCGGGCCCGGTCGCGGCCGGTCGGGGCGGTGGCGGCGTCGGGGTCACCGGCCGGTGCGCTGTGCCGCTCGGCGTCGAAGTGGAGCGCGGCCGTGGTCGCCCGGGCCAACATCCAGTCGGCGGTGCGGTCCAGGGCGGCGCCCTGGGTCGCCGAGTCGTCCTCGGCGGCCAACTGCTCGGCCGCGAAGAGCTTGAGGAGGTCGTGGAGCCGGTAGCGCTCGGCCGTGGCGTCTGCCTGGAGCAGTCCGCGGTCGCAGAGTTCCTCCAGCCGGAGCCCGGCGTCACGGAGCGGAATTCCCGCGAGGAGCGCGGCGGTCTCGGGGCTGACGTCCGGTCCCGCAGCGAGCGCACAGCGCCGCAGGAGGAGCCTGGACGGGGCGTCGAGCTGTTGGTACGAGAGCGCGAAAGCGGCCCGAACCCTCAGGTCCCCCGCTTGGAGGGTGTCCAGTCGTCGTTCTTCCCGGTCGAGTTGTGCGGCCAGTTTGCGGAGGCTCTCGTGCGGCCGGGCGGCGAGGCGCTGGCCGGCGATCCGCAGGGCCAGCGGCAGTCGTCCGCACAGATCGGCCAGGTCGCGGGCGGCCTGGGCCTCGCGCGTGACGCGCTCGGCGCCGACGATACGGCTGAGCAGTTCCACCGCTTCCTCGCGGCGCAGCAGGGCGAGGTCGACCCGGTGCACGGCCTCCAGGGCGGTGAGGCTGCTGCGGCTGGTGACGATGGCGAGACTGGTGCCGGCCCCGGGGAGCAGCGGGCGTAACTGGCCCTCGTCGGCGGCGTTGTCGAGCACCAACAGCAGCCGCCGGGGTGCGGCGAGGGAGCGGAACAGGCCCGCCCGGTCTTCGAGGCCGGCGGGCACCATCTGCTCGGCCACCCCCAGGGCGGCCAGCATTCGGGCCAGGACCTCCTGTGGGCGGGCCGGCTCAGCCGCCATGCCGCGCAGGTCGAGGTGTAGCTGTCCGTCCGGGAAGTAGGGCGCGAGGGTGTGCGCGGCGTGTACGGCGAACGCGGTCTTGCCCAGCCCCGGCTGTCCGCAGATCACCGCGACCGCCGGGTGGGCGGGGTCGGGGTCTTCAGCCAGTGCGAGGAGCCGGGCCAGGGCGGGGCCGCGGGCGGTGAAGTCGCGGAGGTCGCGGGGGAGGGTCAGGGTGTGCCCCAGGACGGGACCGCTGGTCGGTGCGGCGGTCGGCTTCCCGCTCTGTCGGGGGCGCCCGAGGCTGGCGGCCTGTTCCAGGGCGAGGGCGGTGGTGACGTCCAGGCCCAACGCGGTGGCAAGAGCTTGGACGGTACGCCGCTGGGGCCCCCGGGACCGGCCGCGTTCCAGGTTGGACAGGGCCCGCACGCTCACTCCCGCGGCGTGCGCCAACTCCTCCTGGCTGATTCCGGCGTTGACCCGCAGTGCGTGCAGACGCGCGCCGAAGTCGCCGGTGTTCGACGTGCCGGTGCCCATGCCTGGATTCCTCTGGTCAGCATGGTTCGGCTGGAACGCCGAACTCCTCCGGCAGAAGTATGCAAGACGCAACTTCTAGCGGAGGAAAATGCCTGGTGCGCGGCGCCTCTCCGCCGCCGTGAGCGCACTCACCCACGCGAAACGCTCGACCGGGGAGGCCCCCGGCCGAGCGTCTGTCCCGACTGCTCGCCGTCACATGTTGGTGATCAGCAGCACAATCAACCTGCCTTCCCCTGAAGGGAGTTGTAAGAGGTCAGATGCGGACGCGGTGACCGGGTACGCCGACGCCCGTGGCGATCGTGCCCTGGTCGGTCCACCTGATGGCGCCGGTGGTGGGGTCGGTGGTGTTGAGGAAGGAGCGGATGGCCCCGTTGTCGTCGATGATCAGGAACTCGGGGCGGGCGTCGCCGCTGACGTTGGCAAAACGAACCTGGCTGCCCAGCCAGTTGGCCGAACCCGTGGCGATGACGCCCTTGTCGGACCAGCCTCCGTGACCGTCGCCGCCGGTGTTGACGAAGGCACGCGTGGCGCCGTTGTCCTCCACGACGAGGTAGTCGGCGTTGGCGTCGCCGCCGATGTCGGCGAACCGTACCTGGCTGCCCGTCCATGCGGTCGAGCCGGAGGCGATGGTGCCCCGGTCGGTCCACTTGATGACGCCCGTGGTGGCGTTGGTGGTGTTCAGGAACGCCCGCGTGGCGCCGTTGTCGCCCACGACGAGGTAGTCGGCGTAGGCGTCGCCACCGACGTTGGCGAACCGTACCTGGCTGCCCGTCCAGGCCGAGGATCCGGTCGCGATGGTGCCCTTGTCGGACCAACCACCACGGCCGTCACCACCGAGATTGACGAACGCGCGCACGGCACCGCCGGGCTCCACGACGAGGTAGTCGGCACGGCTGTCCCCGCCGATGTCGGCGAAGCGCACCTGGCTGCCGGTCCATGCCGACGAACCGGATGCGATGTAACCCTGAGCGGTCCATCCTCCCGAACCGTTGTTGAGCCAGGCCCGGGTGGCACCGTTGTCGTCGACGGCCAGGTAGTCGGCCAGCCCATCGCCGTTGATGTCGACGTTGTAGTCGCCGACGCTGGTGGCCCGCTTCGGCGGCGCGGGCTTGACCACGACCGTTTCCTTGATCCAGCCCTTGTCGGCGATTTCGCGGACGCCACCGAGGAACGCGTTGGCCATCTTCGTGTAGCCGGCGTTGTTGGGGTGCAGGTTGTCGTTCAGATCGGCGGTGGTCAACCCGCCCATGCTGACCTGGGCGATCTTGTAGCCCAGGGCGGCCCGGGAGGAGACGATGCCGGGAATCGCCGCGTTGTACGTGTTGACGCGGGCCTGGACGGCCGGGTCCGTGGCCGGGACCAGGGACGCGACCACAACGGCGGTGTCGGGCGACGCGGTGTGGATCTGGTCGATCAGCGTGCCCAGTCGCTGCGGTGCGCTGGCGACCTGGTAGTCGCGGTTCATGTCGTTGGTGCCGATGTGCAGCGTGACGATGTTCGGCTTGGCAGCGGCCAACCAGGTCTCGATCTCGGCCTGGAGCTGGTCGATGCGCCAGCCCGAGTGCCCCTCATGGCGGGTCACCCCGTCGGCGTCGACCTGCGAACCTACGAACTCCAGGGTGGTGGCTTCCTTGCCGAGTGCAGCCGCCAGGGCCGGCCGGTAGCCGGTCCGTGCATTGCTGCCCACTCCCAGGGTGATCGAGTCACCGAGCGGCATGACCGCCATGCGCACCACTTTGGCGCGGGGAGGCGGAAGGGTCGCATTGGCGGCGAGGATCGAATCGATCAGCGCGCCGCCCGGGTAGTCCATGATCACCACCCCGGTACGGTTCGCGCTGCCGGCCTGGAGGTAGTTCAGGGCGAATTCGTTGACCCCTCGGAAGCCGAGCTGACCGCCGGCGACGGAGTACGGGTAGGCCAGCACGCTGGCGCCGCTGAGGTAGTTGAGGTAGAGGGAGTTCTGGTCGGGATCGGCGTTGATCCTCTCGAAGTGCCTCTTTGCCTTTTCCCACTTGTTCGAGATGTCATCGAGGCTCGATACGTAGTCCTCGTCCTGGATGTAGTGAGCTCGGTCCGTATCGGAATAGAGCTGGGTCAGCCCCAAATTGCCGAACGGGCCGCCGCCCGGCCCTCGGAACTGGGTCAGGACCGCCTTGCCCCGCACCTGGCCCAGACTGGGCATGGCGATCGTGCCCGCCCCGGAGACGGACGGCTGGTAAAGGACATCACGATTGGGGTCGTTGTCCCGGTACCACTCGAAGATCCGGCGTCTGTCCTCCCCCGTCGTGGTATCGGGCTCGTCCGTGCAGGACGGCCATGAACCCGTGCACTCGGCCTTGAGGTTCAACAGGACGGTCTCGGTGGGCCGTGCCGTGAGGAAGGTCTTCAGTTCCAGAAGCACATCGGAGAAGTTCGCTTCTTGGTAGAAGGTGCCGTGGTGGATCGTGAATCGGTCGCCGATGACACGGACACGGATGTCGATGGAACGGATACCGGCATCGAGCTGAGCTCTCAGCGTTTGACCGCTGACGCCGAAGTCCTCCTGCGTCTCCGCGATATCACCGCCTCGAATGGCGAGCGTGTCATGCGTTCCGGGAACCGAGAGCCGACCGAGCGAGACGTCGTCGTTGATCCTCGACATCCAGTCGGGATGGTGGGCATCCTTCAGGCTCTGGTAGTACGGCGTCCGCCTCGCTGCCTCAGCCTCAGTGGGGAAGAGTCCTTCCGTCGTCACACCGATGGCCATGGTGAACACCAGAACCGCTACGCCTCTTTGCCGGAGCCACCGTGACGCGGCCCTCATATGCCCAGACGTTCTTCGCTGTTGTCTCATAGGTCTTCCTTCCATCCCGGACCGGACCAGCCCCGATCCAACAGCAGCCCCCTTTCGCTCGACCAGGAACTTCCACCGGCAGAATTAGCGGGGCGGTAGTTGTGCCGGGGGCGGCGGAGGCATGGTCGTCTCTGGGGGAGGTTGACCCTTGGAGTCGCTGGTCAGTCGAGCTACCGGCATCGACGAAACACGCCCGACGACGTCGTACGTATGGTCTCTGGACGCGCCGATGCGGAGTGCTCCGCCCTGGTGGTCCGGGAGAGCACTCCGCATCGGGTTGTGCGGTTTCAGGGTGTGGTCGTTGCTAGCGGGCGATGAAGGCTACGAAGGTGTTCCACGTGGTGGTAGGGACGAGGAGCGCTGGCCCCTGCTTGTTCTTTGAATCGCGGATGCCGACCTGATTCGTCAGGCTGGCGATCTCAACACAGGCTCCGCCCTGGCTGTCGCTATGGGAGGACTTCTTCCAAGTGTGTTTGGGCGCCGACTCTGGCGCCCTCATCTCATTGGACACGGGGAACATCTCCTGCGCTAGTTCGTGTATCTCCAGTTGTTCCAGGAGTCCAGAAGACTTTCGCGCAAGCACAATATGTCGCAAGTGCGCCTGCTAGTGGACTAGGAATGCCACGAAGGCGCTCCACGAGGTGGCAGGGACGACGATTGTGAAGCCGTTTCGATCCTTGGAGTCGCGGATGCCGACCTGGTCAGCCAGGCTTGCAACTTCCACACAGCTGTTGCCGGTTCCGCCGCTGTAGGAGGACTTGAACCATGCGCATTCGGACGCCAGATCGGTAGCTCGGGTAGGTGAATTCATGGTTTCTACTGCCTTCCGGCTAGTTTCGCTAGGAATTCGATGGTCTCTTCGACCTCAAGGGCCACACCCAGCATTGCGTTGAAGCGGCGGGTGAACCGGTCCACCTCGCGGGGTTTGTCCGAGGTAGAGATCGCTCCCCATGCGTTGTCGGACTGGACACGGGGCGGCAGGTCGCCAAGGGTCAGGATCGCGAAGTCACTGATCGAGCGGTACCCGCGACGGAAGGGCATGACCTGTATCGATACGTGGTCCTCGCGTGCCAGATCGATGAGTGCCTGATACTGCTCGCGCATCACGGCGTCATCGCCAACGGGGATTCGCAAGGCGGCTTCGCCCAGGATGATACGCAAACGAAGAGGTTCCTCGCGGGTTAGTACTCTTCGCTTCCGCTCCATCCGAAGTTCCACATTGCGCTTGACGAACTCGGCAGTGGTGTCTTCGACCGGCCTCTCCATTTCGAAGATCGCTTTCGCGTAGCCTTCGGTCTGGACAAGGCCATGGACAACCGTTGGGTGGTAGGCCGAGATTGCGCTGGCCTCCGCCTCCAGACCGACGTAGTGCGGCATCCCCGTCGGCATGAAACTGCGGTACTGGGTTAGCCAGTCCTCGTTCGGGGCTTCCCTGTTCAGCTCTACGAGCTGTTGGACCAACTCCGGGTCAGTGACCCCGTACCGCTTCAGCAAGGTGCGCAGGTTGCCCACGTTGCGACGGAAGTTCAGTTCTCCTAACTCGATCCGTGCGAGCGTTGCCTCAGAGATGTCCCGCAGGCCCCGGATGGCCTCCTTGCGGGTCATTCCCGTGAGTCGGCCCTCCTCGACCCCAGGGCAGTTCTCGCGAAGCTGCCTGAGCTGGATACCTAGTTCGAGACGCCTTCCGGTCGCCCCGCGCTTTGCTGCCACCTGTGCACCCTCCAAGTGCCACTGTGCTCGTTCAGTATCGCCCTGCGCAGCGATCTGCGTCCCCTGCGCAGGCACCCCAACCTCTTGCGCACCTGTGTGCATAGTCCACTTTGAGGCTTCGCTGAATTTTCATCGGCGATCTGGTTGCGATGCATTTCCTCTACGCGTCACCGTAGTTGAGAGAACGAGCGCGACGGTGGTCTTGTTGGACCTCTCAGCCCTTTTGAGGGATCGAGCGCTGTGTTCGCGCCATCGACCCCCTGGACGCGGAGGCTGATTCATGACGATCAGAACCACACCCCCACCCACCCCCACCGTGCGCCACACCGGCACCTTCACCCCGTACCTCCCACCTCCCACCCCCGGTTTTGAGATCCGGTTCGGTCGGACCACTGCGCCCGGGGAGCAGCTCAGTGCGTTGGATCGGGCGCGGCCCGGGCAGGTGCGGGGGCTGGGGCGGGTGCAGCTTCAGTACTGGGGGATGGAGGGGCTCGCCGAAGACGCCGAGTTGGTGATCTCCGAGCTGGTGACCAATGCCTTTCAGCACGGCAGCGGGGACAGTGTCCGCGTATGGCTGGGGCGCACCGCAACCCATGTGCGGATCGAAGTCGGCGGTGGTGGCAGTGGGCCTGAGCTTCGGTCGCGGCAGGCGGGGCCCTGGGAGGAAGGCGGTCGGGGGCTGTATCTGGTCGATGCGCTCGCCGAGTCCTGGGGAGTGGCCTCCTCCGACGGGCGCGTGTGGTGTGCGCTCGCCCTGCCGCGGGAGTCCTGATGCCGACGGCGAGTCCCGACATGGTCGACCTCGCCCGCTGGGTACGGGCGCTGAAGGGCCTGGACGACTTACGGGATCGGCGGGGCGTCGGCGTCGGGAACATCAGGGCCGTCAGCTGGAACCTCGACCTCGGCGGGGTGGACGGTGTTCTGGAACGGCGGCTGCGGGGACAGGCCGCCGTGTTGGCCGACCTCGATCCCGATGTGCTCGCGCTCCAGGAGTGCACCTTCTGGGACGCGGACGAGGAACGCCGGCTGTTCTGGATGGCGGACGTGCTCGGCATGGTTCCGGTGCGGATGGAGCGCTCCCGGTTGGGAGACGGCCGCAATCACACGGCCCTCCTCTACCGACCGAGCGCGCTCCGGCTGATCGGCCGGCGCACCCTCGGCGCGGGGGTGTACCACCATGCGTTGATCAGGGCCCGGCTGCGCCCCGTCCACATCCGGGACGATCGCCATGACGTGCTCGTCTTCGCCACTCACCTCACCCATCTCGACGGCGAGCGCCGGCTCGCCGAGGCACGTTGTCTGACCGACTACGCGGGTCCCCTTCCTGGGATGCCGGATCGCGCCCTTCTCCTGGGGGACCTCCACTGTCGGGCCCGAACGACGTCGAACCGGTGGAGTGGGAGCGCGTACCCCGGAATCTGCTCGCCCGATATCGACTCGTCGCCCCTGATGGGAGCTTCGGCCCCATGGATCGACGGGCCCTGGCCGTCCTCCTCAACGCCGGCTGGGTCGATCCGCAGTCGCTCATCGGCCGGCCCGGTGCGGCGACCGTGGGACACGGGGGCGACGGGCTCGCGCTACGGCTGGACCACATCCTCGTACGGGGGCTGCCGGTCGATTCGTACCGTACCCATGACACTCCCGAGGCCCGGGCGGTCTCCGATCATCTGCCGGTGGTGTTGGACACGAGCCTCATGGCGCCCCGCCTCCCAGGCCGGGAGTCGGAGCCTCGTCCCCCAGACCCGGTGTCGGGTCGAGGTACACCCGCCTGATCGCGGGGAAGCGTTCGCGGAGTTGCTCCTCCGCCTCCTCGCAGGCCCATTCGACCTGGCGGGCACTGGAGGCGTCCCGGAAGTCGACCTTCGCCGCGATCAGGATCTCCTTCGGGCCCTGGATCAGGGTGGTCAGCTCCAGTACGGCCACGATGTGCGGAACGGTGAGGATCTCCTCCACCACCGCTTCCCGCATCCGCCGGGGGAGTGCGCGGCCGATGAGGAACTGGGCGTTGCTGCGGCCCAGTTCCCAGGCCACGTACACCAACAGTGCTCCGATGAGGATCGACGCGACTCCGTCGAAGACGCCCGAACCGCTGAGCTGCGCCCCCAGCAGGCCGCCGGCCGCCAGCAGCAGTCCGGCGAGGGCCGCCGTGTCCTCCATGACGACCGCTTTGACCGCCGTGTCCGGCGTCACCTTGAGGTAGTGGCCGGCGGGCGTGCCGAGGAGGGCGGCCTCCGCGCGGACCTGGCGCACTCCCGTCCGCAGCGAGAAGCCTTCGAGGAGGAAGGCGATCGCGAGCACGATGTAGGAGACGAGAGGGTCGCCCAACTCCTCGCCGTGGGTGAGGGTGTGGATCCCGTCGTAGATCGCGAACACCGCCCCGCCGACGAAGGTGGCGACCGAGGCGAGCAGCGCCCAGACATAGCGCTCGGGCCCGTACCCGAGGGGATGCTCCTCGTCCGCCGGTCGTTCGCTGCGCTTTAGGGCGGTCAGCAGGAGCAGTTCGGTGACGGTGTCGGCCACCGAGTGCGCGGCCTCCGACAGCATGGCGCTGGAGCCGCTGATGATCCCCGCGACCGCTTTCGCCACGGCGATGCCCAGATTGGCGACCGCCGCCACGATCACGGTGAAGGTGCTCTCGGTGGGAACGGCCGCCCCGCTGTCCGGTTCGCTCATGTAGGCGACCGTATGCACTGTTCCGTATGGGGCGAGGGATCCTCGCGCGGAAGTCCGCTCACCTGTGCTGCATACGGTCGAAGGGGCGGGTGGTGCTCCGAGCCGGGGCCTGTGACGGGCGGCGGGCAGGACCTCAGCGCGGGACCCGTATCACTCCCTCCTGGATCACCGACACCGCCAGCCGGCCGTCCTCGGTGTAGATACGGGCCTGGCCCAGGCCCCTGCCGCCGGAGGAGGACGCCGACTCCTGGTCGTACAGCAGCCATTCGTCCGCGCGGAACGGGCGGTGGAACCACATGGCGTGGTCGAGTGAGGCGCCCACGACGTCGCCGACCGCCCAGCCGCCCCGGCCGTGCGCGAGCAGGACCGAGTCGAGCAGGGTCATGTCGGACACGTACGTCACCAGGCAGATGTGCAGCAGCGGGTCATCGGCGAGCTTGCCGTTGGCGCGGAACCAGACCTGGGAGCGCGGTTCGCGCGGGTCGCCGACACTGGCGAACGGCGGGGCGTCCACATAGCGCAGGTCGACGGCGGCCCTGGCCTCCAGGAGGCGTTCGGCGACGTTCGGGTCGATGACGCCCGCGTACGTCGGAAGCATCTCCTCCGCCGTGGGCAGCGACTCGGGCGGAGGCGCTGCGGGCATCGGCGCCTGGTGCTCCAACCCCTCCTCGTACGTCTGGAAGGAGGCCGAGAGGTGGAAGATCGGCTGGCCGTGCTGGACGGCGACGACCCGGCGCGTGGTGAAGGAGCGCCCGTCGCGGATGCGGTCGACCATGTAGACGATCGGGGCGCCCGCATCGCCCGTGCGCAGGAAGTAGGCGTGGAGCGAGTGGGCGGTGCGGTCCGCGGGGACGGTGCGGCCCGCGGCCACCAGGGCCTGGGCCGCAACCTGTCCCCCGAAGACACGGGGGATGACCGCAGGGCGGGACTGCCCGCGGAAGACGTCCTGCTCGATCCGCTCCAGATCGAGGAGGTCGAGCAGTTCGTCGAGTGCTGTGCTGCTGCTGTTCACGATGGCTACAGGCCCATGGACTTGGCGATGATCGACTTCATGACTTCGCTGGTGCCGCCGTAGATGCGGTTGACGCGGTTGTCGGCGTAGAGACGGGCGATGGGGTACTCGTTCATATAGCCGTAGCCGCCGTGCAGTTGAAGGCACTTGTCGATGACCCGATGGGCGACCTCGGTGCAGAACAGCTTTGCCGATGCGGCCTCGGCGGCGGTCAGCTCACCGGCGTCATGGGCGTCGAGGGCACGGTCCACGACCGCTTCCGCCGCATCCACCTCCGCCTTGCAGGCGGCCAGTTCGAACTTCGTGTTCTGGAAGGAGGCGACCGTCTTGCCGAAGACCGTGCGGTCGGTGACGTACTGCTGGGTGAACCGGATCGCGGCGCTGGCCTGGGCGTAGGCGCCGACCGCGATGGCCAGGCGCTCCTGGGGGAGGTTCTGCCCGAGGTAGGAGAAGCCCTTGTTCTCCTCGCCGAGAAGGTCTTCGGCCGGGACCTTGACGTCAGAGAAGGAGAGTTCGGCCGTGTCGGAGGTCTTCAGGCCGAGCTTGTCGAGCTTGCGGCCGACCGCGTACCCCTCCGCCTTGGTGTCCACCACGAAGAGGGAGATGCCGTGGCGGCGGTCCTCGGGGGTGGAGGGGGCGGTACGGGCACAGACGATCATCTTGTCGGCGTGGACGCCACCGGTGATGAAGGTCTTCGAACCGTTGAGGACGTAGTGCGTACCGTCCTCGGAGAGCTTGGCCGTCGTCTTCATCCCGGCCAGGTCGGAGCCGGTGCCCGGTTCGGTCATGGCGATGGCGTACATGGCCGCGCCGCTGACGAAGTCGGGCAGCCAGCGCTTCTTCTGCTCGTCGGTGGCATAGCCGATGAGGTACGGGAGGCAGAGCGCGACATGGACGCCCGAGCCGCCGAAGGAGACGCCCGCACGGGCCGACTCCTCGGTGATGACGGCCTGGAACTTGAACGATTGCTCACCGGCCCCGCCGTACTCCTCGGGCACCTCTATGCCGAAGATGCCCAGCTCACCGAGCTTGTAGTAGAAGTCGCGTGGCGCTTGGCCCGCCGCGTACCACTCGTCGTAGACGGGGACGACCTCGGCTTCGATGAAGGCGCGCACGGTCTCCCGGAACGCCTCGTGGTCCTCGTTGTAAACGCTGCGGCGCACTTACGCCTCCCTCGATGAGATGTCTAAGCGCTTGCTCAGTCGAAGTTACCGGGTGGTTCTCAAAGCTGTCCAGGGAGGGGGAGGCAATGTGCGTCACACCGATGTGGGCGGATCCGCCCGTACGGCGACCGGTGGTGGTCGGCCAACGGTCGTCGGTACGGGCGGGGTGGTGGGCAGCTGTCGGTTGTCATGTGGGCGGTGGTGGACAGCTGTCTGTTGTCGTACGGGCGGTGGTCGTCAGCTGCCGCAGGAGCAGGGCGCTGCCTTCGTCTGTGGTGGGGCCTCCGTGCAGCAGGTGGCGGCCTCTTCGGGGGAGGCGCCCTGGCCCGGGCGGTCGGTCGCTTCGAGTGCGGGCCCCTTGCCCATGCGGTCGGCGTCGGCCTTGACGACGTACACCTCCCAGGGCTCCTGGCCGGGGCCGTGGACCCAGACCTTGTCCTGGAGGGCGTAGCAGCAGGAGGTGTCGTTCTCCTCAAAGGTGGCGAGCCCCGCGTCCTTGAGGCGGGTGGCGGCGGCGGAGACCTGGTCGGTGGAGGCGACTTCCACGCCGAGGTGGTCCAGGCGGGTGGCCTGGCCCTCCTCGCCCTCGATGAGGACGAGCTTCAGCGGCGGTTCGGCGACGGCGAAGTTGGCGTACCCCGGTCGGCGCTTGGCGGGCTCGACGCCGAACAGTCGGGAGTAGAAGGCCACCGACGCTTCGAGGTCGGCGACGTTCAGGGCGAGCTGGACGCGTGACATGACGGTCTTCTCTCTTCTTGTATCGAAGTTTCTCGATTCAAGGTTGCATCCTGGATCGATGAACGTCAACATAGAAGTATGTCGAAACAAGAACTTCCGGTGATCGGGCAGAGCGCCACGGGTCCGGAGTGCTGCCCCGGATTGCTCACAGCGCCGCTGGACGAGGAACAGGCCGTGGTCCTGGCGAGGGTGTTCAAAGCACTCGGAGACCCGGTGCGGCTGAGGCTGCTGTCGATGATCGCCTCGCGTGCCGGCGGTGAGGTCTGCGTCTGCGACCTCACGCCTGCGTTCGACCTCTCCCAACCGACGATCTCCCACCATCTGAAACTGCTGAGGGAGGCCGGACTGATCGCCTCCGAACGGCGGGGGACGTGGGTGTACTACCGGCTGCTGCCCGAGATGACCGACACCCTGGCCGGCATCCTCACCCGACCTTCGGGCGAACCGCTCCCCGGTGCCGCCGGGATCACCGCATGATCGAACGGGGGGTGTCTGCCCGGCTGTCGTTCCTCGACCGCTACCTCGCCCTGTGGATCCTCGGGGCGATGGCCGCCGGTCTCGGTCTCGGCCGTCTCGTACCGGGATTCGGGGACGCGCTGGCGCGGGTCACCGTCGCCGGAGTGTCACTGCCGATCGCACTCGGGCTACTCGTGATGATGTATCCGGTACTGGCGAAGGTCCGCTACGACCGGATCGGCGCCGTGACCCGCGACCGGCGCCTCCTGGTCTCCTCGCTGGTGCTCAACTGGATCGTCGGCCCGGCGCTGATGTTCGCCCTCGCCTGGGCCTTCCTCCCCGACCTGCCCGAGTACCGCACCGGACTCATCATCGTCGGGCTCGCCCGCTGTATCGCCATGGTCATCATCTGGAACGACCTCGCCCGGGGTGACCGCGAGGCCGCCGCCGTCCTCGTGGCCCTGAACTCGATCTTCCAGGTGATCGCCTTCGGACTGCTCGGCTGGTTCTACCTCGATCTCCTGCCCGGCTGGCTCGGGCTCGCGACCACCGGTCTGGACGTGTCCTTCTGGGAGATCGCCCGTGCCGTCCTCGTCTTCCTCGGCATCCCGTTGGCGGCCGGATTCCTCACCCGCCGCATGGGGGAGAAGGCGCACGGCCGTGACTGGTACGAGACGAAGCTCGTGCCGCGCATCGGCCCCTTCGCCCTGTACGGACTGCTGTTCACCATCGTGGTCCTGTTCGCACTCCAAGGCGACGCCATCACCTCCCGGCCCCTGGACGTGGTGCGGATCGCGCTCCCGCTGCTCGTGTACTTCACCCTGATGTGGGGCGGCTCCCTGGCGCTCGGAAAAGCCGTCGGGCTCGACTATCCGAGGGCGACGACGCTCGCCTTCACCGCTGCGGGCAACAACTTCGAACTCGCCATCGCGGTCGCCATCGCCACCTTCGGAGCGACCTCCGGCCAAGCACTCGCCGGGGTCGTCGGCCCCCTCATCGAGGTACCGGTCCTCATCGGCCTCGTCCATGTCGCACTCGCCGTACGCCGCTACTTCCCCGAGCAGTCCGCCGAGGGAGAGCCGGCCTTCGCCGTAGAGGGAGCCTCCCGTGGCTGAGCCCAAGCCGTCCGTCCTCTTCGTCTGCGTCCACAACGCCGGACGCTCCCAGATGGCCGCCGCCTTCCTGAACCGTCTCGCCGAAGGGCGGATCGACGTCCGCTCTGCGGGCTCCGCGCCCGCCGAAACCGTCAATCCCGCCGTCGTCCTGGCCATGGCCGAGCGCGGTATCGACCTCCACGCCGAGGTGCCCAAGATCCTGACTGCGGCAGCGGTCCGGGCATCCGACGTGGTGATCACCATGGGATGCGGCGACACCTGCCCCGTCTTCCCCGGGAAGACCTATCTCGACTGGCGGCTCGACGACCCGGCCGGGCAGGGGCTGGGCGCGATCCGACCCATACGGAACGAGATCGAGCGGCGCGTCCGCGATCTGCTCGACCGACTCCTGCCGCCCGTCTCCTGACTCACGGCCCCGGTTTGTGACTCGCCGCCCCGGTTTGTGACGAGCGGTGGTCTCGTGACGAGCCGGGGCGTCGTCCTCGTGATGCGCGCCGCGCTCGACTCCCGGCGCCCGCACCCGCGCTCTCGTCGTCTCCGTCTCGTACCCGTTCCTGTTCCCGTTCTCGCTCCCCTCCCCCTTCTCCCCTCGCCGTTCCCGTTCTCGCCTCGTACGCGTTTCTCGTCGGCTGTCGGCACCCGCCCCCCATACCGCAGGTGCACCCTTCGCTTCGATATTCGAACCCCTGCCCTTAAAGTCGAAAAAGCAACGAAGCGCAGGAAGAAGCAGGAAGAAAAGGCAACGGATATGAGCAGCAGCACCGAGCAGCCGCGTGGGCCCGTCGACTCGTCCCGCATCCCGCGGTACGCCGGACCCGCGACGTTCGCCAGGCTGCCGCGGCTCGACGAGGTCGACAGCACCGATGTCGCCGTCGTCGGAGTGCCCTTCGACGCAGGAGTCTCCTACCGGCCCGGCGCCCGCTTCGGCGGCAACGCCATCCGTGAGGCGTCTCGGCTGCTGCGCCCCTACAACCCCGCTCAGGACGCATCACCCTTCGCCCTGGCCCAGGTCGCCGACGCGGGCGACATCGCCGCCAACCCGTTCAACATCAACGAGGCCGTCGAAACCATCGAGGCAGCCGCGGACGACCTGCTGGGCACCGGGGCCCGGCTGATGACTCTCGGCGGTGACCACACCATCGCCCTGCCGCTGCTGCGCTCCGTCGCCAAGAAGCACGGGCCCGTGGCCCTGCTCCACTTCGACGCCCACCTCGACACCTGGGACACCTACTTCGGCGCCGAGTACACCCACGGCACCCCCTTCCGCCGTGCCGTCGAAGAAGGCATCCTCGACACCTCCGCCCTCTCCCACGTGGGCATCCGTGGGCCCCTGTACGGCAGGCAGGACCTGACCGACGACGAGAAGCTCGGCTTCGGCATCGTCACCTCCGCCGACGTCTACCGCCGCGGCGCTGACGAGATAGCCGACCAACTGCGCCAGCGCATCGGTGACCGACCGCTGTACATCTCCATCGACATCGACTGCCTCGACCCTGCACACGCACCCGGCACGGGCACCCCCGAAGCCGGTGGCATGACCTCCCGCGAGCTGCTGGAGATCCTGCGCGGACTCGCCTCCTGCAACCTTGTGTCGGCCGATGTCGTCGAAGTCGCGCCCGCCTACGACCACGCCGAGATCACCGCGGTCGCCGCATCCCACACCGCGTACGAACTGACCACGATCATGACGCGGCAGATCGCCGCTGCGAGGGACGGACAGTGACCCACGACCACGACGTCGAACTGAAGCCCACCGCGCGGCAAACCGAAGCGGCGCTCAACCCGCCGCCCGGGCGCACCGGCGGTGACCTCGTCATCGAGACGCTGCGAGGACTGGGCGCGACCACTGTGTTCGGGCTGCCCGGACAGCACGCCCTGGGCCTCTTCGATGCGCTGCGTCGCTCCTCGCTGACGTACGTGGGGCTGCGGATCGAGAACAACGCGGGCTTCGCCGCCGACGCCTACGGCCGGATCACCGGCGAGGTCGCCCCGCTGCTCCTCTCCACCGGGCCGGGCGCACTGATGTCGCTGGCCGCACTCCAGGAAGCAGCTGCGGGCAGTTCCCCCGTACTCGCGATCTCCAGCCAGATCCCCTCCGCCGGGCTCGGCGGAAGGCGCCGCGGCTATCTCCACGAACTGCGCGATCAGCAGGCGTCCGCCCGTGACCTGGTGAAGTCGGTCCACACTGCGCACACCGCTTCCCAGATCCCGTCCGCCGTCGCCACGGCCTGGCAGTCCGCGCTGACCGCGCCGCACGGGCCGGTGTGGGTGGAGATCCCGCAGGACGTCCTGCTCGCGGAAACCGTGCTGCCCCAGGTCACCGCCGTCGACGCCACCCCCGACGACCTCCTGCCCCGACCGGAGTTGACGGCCGTGGCCGCGCATCTGCTGGCCGGAGCGGAACGCCCCGCGATCATCGCGGGCGGCGGAGTGGTCCGCTCCGACGCGGCGGGGAAGCTGCGCGCACTCGCCGAGCGCATCAACGCGCCCGTCGTGACCACGTACGGCGGCAAGGGCGCGTTCCCCTGGACGCATCCGCTGTCCCTCCAGTCCTGGATCGAGGACCGGCACACCACCGACTTCCTGGAGGACGCGGACGTCCTCCTCGTCGTCGGCTCCGGCCTCGGCGAACTCTCCTCGAACTACCACACCTTCGCCCCGCGCGGCCGGATCATCCAGATCGAGGCCGACGCTGGAAAGCTGGAATCCAACCACCCGGCGCTCGGCATCCACGCCGACGCCAGGATCGCCCTCTCTGCCTTGCTGGAGACGGTGGACGCCCGGCCAGACGCAAAGGCACCCGAGCGGGTACGGGCGGTGCTCGACCAAGTCGGCGCACGCATCGCGGCGCAGGACCGGACGCTCGAACAGTCGCTGCTGACCGCTGTGCGCCTGGCCCTGCCCGATGCAGCGCCCAGCTTCTGGGACATGACGATCCTGTCGTACTGGGCTTGGGCCGCCTTCGACGCGCGGCGCCCCAACACCATGCACTCGGCCCAGGGCTCGGGCGGTCTCGGCTATGCGCTGCCCGCCGCACTCGGTGCGGCCGTGGCCGACCCCACCCGTCCCGTACTGGCGGTCTCGGGCGACGGTGGCGCCATGTACTCGATCGCCGAACTGGCCACCGCCAAGCAGTACGGACTGCCGGTGACCTGGCTTATCGTCGACGACGGCGGATACGGCATCCTCCGTGAGTACATGACGGACGCCTTCGGCGAGGCATCGGCCACCGAACTCGCCCGACCCGACTTCGTGGCGCTGGCCGAGTCGTTCGGGGTGCCTGCCGTTCGTACGACCCCCGAGGCGCTCGCCGACGATTTGACCAAGGCACTGGCCGAGCCCGGCCCCTCGGTGGTAGTACTCCCGGTGCTGCTGAAGATGTTCGCGCCCACACACCTGTGAGATCCGGGGGTGGGCCCGGTCCTTCACACGGCTGCCAGGGCCGCCGTTCCGGACCCGCCCCCGTACCTCACTCCCATATCTCACTTCTGTATCCCTCTCCCGAACTCCGTCCTCCGGATCCCGCTCCTGGTGGGTCCCGCCCCCCTCGAACCTCACCACCGACCCCCGAAGGGCTCAGGCCGGGGCCACGAACCCCGATTCGTATGCGGCGATCACCGCCTGTGTACGGTCACGGGCTCCCAACTTCGCCAACACCGCGCTGACATGGGTCTTGACCGTCTCGGTGCCCACGACGAGTTGCGTCGCGATCTCCGCATTGGACATCCCTCGCGCCATCAGCCGCAGCACTGCCGCCTCACGGTCCGTCAGTGCCGCCCGCTGCATGGCCGTGCGGGCGGTGCTGGTGCCGTACTCGGCCGCCAGCGAGCGCACGGCGGCCGGGAACAGCAGCGACTCGCCCTCGGCGACGAGTCGCACTGCGTTCACGATCTCCACCGGACGTGAGCGCTTCAGTAGAAAGCCGTCCGCGCCTGCCCGCAGGGCCTCGTACACGTACTCGTCGTTCTCGAAAGTGGTCACCACGATGATCTTGGGCGGATCATCAACGGTACGCAGGACAGCCCGGGTCGCCTCGATGCCGTCGAGCAGCGGCATTCGCACGTCCATCGCGACAACATCGGGCCGCAGTTGCCGTACGAGAGGGATGACCGCGGCACCATCGGCGGCCTCACCCACCACCTCGATGTCCGGCTGCGCCTCAAGGACGGCACGCAGACCAGCACGTACGAGGGGTTCATCGTCAACGAGGAGAACGGAGATGGGCACCGGGAGAACCTAGGGCCTTTCTTTCGGGTCTTGCCGGGGGTGGGCTTGCTGGGGTCGGGTGCCGGTCGGTCGTCTGAGCCGGGGAGCCTGGTCGGTGCGGTCGGTGCGGTCGGTGCGGTCGGTATCGGGTTTTGTGTGTTGGGTGTTGTGCGCCTGGCCGGTGTCATGCAGTGGGTGCCTGGGCTGGGTGTCTGACGCTGCTTCTCCGGCACCGGGTGTCTGGTGTCTGGGCTGGGGTGTCTGGTGTCCGGGTCGGGCGTCGGGGTCGGGCGTCCGTAGGAAGGGTCCCGGGCGGTCACTGACGACGGGTCCACGGTGCCTGGCTTACCACGGACCTCACGGCAGAACTCACGGCAGACCTCACCGGAGGGCATCCGCGGACAGGTCCAACGGGAGGCGCACCCGGACCTGCCACTCACCCCGGTGCGGCCCGGTCGTGGCATCCCCGCCCAGCAGCGCCGCCCGCTCCCGTATGCCCCGCAAACCGCTGCCGCCGTTGCGCCCGTGCACACCGGCAGTACCAGACAGCGGATTGAGAACCTCCAACTCCAACGTGCCGCCCACGACGGCGATCCGTACCCGGGTCGGCACCGGCCCCGCGTGCCGCAGCACATTGGTCAATGCCTCCTGCATGATTCGGTACCCCTCCCGCGACACGGGACCCGGGACGGCCCCTATCGGACCTGTCACCTCCGCCCGGACCTCCGCGCCCGAAGCACGGGCCGACTCCAACAAGCGGTCCGTGTCACCGAGCGTGGGCCGACTGCTCACCGGCTGGCCCGACTCGCGCAGCACCGCCAACACCCGTTCCAGATCCTCCAAGGCCGCCCGTCCCGTCTCCTCAATCGCGGTCAGTGCCCGCTCGGTGAACTCTGCGTCTCCCGTCGTCCTGGCTGCGCCCGCCTGCACCACGGCCACCGTCAGCGCGTGGCCTATCGAATCGTGCAGCTCGCGGGCGATGCGATTGCGCTCCAACAACTGCTCGGTGCGCTCCTCAAGCGCGGCGACCCGCTCGGCCGCCGATGGGCCGAGCAATTGGAGCGCGACCATGGTGATCAGATGACCCGCCCCCACGACGGCCGCCAGGAGGACGACTATCGGCAGCGGCGCGAGCAGCGCGTACCACCAGTGGCCACCCGGCAGATCCAGAACGGAGAACCGGTCGGGGTCACCCGTCGACGCCAGGGCCAGATCGTTGGTGAGCCCGGGCAGATGCACGGTGAGAAAGCTGACGGCCAGCCCCAGCACCAGCCGGATCTCCAACCAGAGCACGGTGCGCCAGCGATCCGCCCAACTCGCCGAGGGAGCGGCCGAGATTCCCGACGCCGAATCCTTGAAGCCGTGGGGCGTCAGCAACAGCCGCGCCTGAAGCCCCTCCGCCAGCCGCACCGCGGGCACCATGCCGGCGAATGCCAGCAGCAGGACGACGAGATAGGGGTGCTCGTCGTCGATGAGGATCCACATGCCGACGATCACCACGCTGATGAACAGATGCAACCAGCGGGTGTAGGTAACTGCTCGGATCAGCGGGAGAAGGAGGCGGGACATTCCGTCATCGTGCCAGCGCAAGGCAGGTGACGGCTCCCCCGGGAGGGGGAGAGAAACGCCTCGGGCGGGGGAGGTGGCCATGCCTGGGAGATACGAGGCTTACTGCCATGACCAGCATCGACGTAGTGAACTTGACCAAGGAGTACGGCCAGAGCCGTGCTGTGGACGAGCTGACGTTCAGTGCGCTGCCCGGCAAAGTCACCGGCTTCCTCGGCCCCAACGGCGCGGGCAAGTCCACGACCATGCGATTGGTGCTCGGCCTGGACCGACCCACCTCCGGCACTGCCACCATCGGCGGGCGTGCCTACGCCTCGCTCGCCGAACCACTGCGCACGGTCGGGGCCCTGCTCGACGCCGGGGCAGCACTGGGTGCCCGCACCGCCCGTGACCATCTGCGCGTACTGGCGGCTGCCGGTGGGCTTCCGGACCACCGGGTGGGAGAAGTCTTGGAGAGGACGGGGATCGCCGCCGTTGCCCGACGCAGGATCAGCACCTTCTCCTTGGGAATGCGACAACGGCTGGGGATTGCGGTGGCGTTGCTCGGGGATCCGCAAGTGCTGATGCTCGACGAGCCCACCAATGGACTCGACCCTGAAGGGATCATCTGGATACGCGCGTTGATGAGGGAATTCGCGGACGACGGCCGCACGGTCCTGGTCTCCAGCCATCTGATGAGCGAGACGGCGGCAGTCGCCGATCAACTGGTAGTGCTCGGCAAGGGCCGACTGCTCGCCGACGCGCCTCTTCAGGACTTCCTGGACGAATGGACGACACCGAAGGTGCGGCTGCGGACCACGGAGGGGGAGCGGCTGCGCCAGGTCCTCGTCCGCAAGGGATACCGACCCGCCCAGGCCGACGACGGTCGATGGACGGTCGAGGGCGCCCGAGTGGAGGAGATCGGCCCCATAGCCGCCCACGAAGGCATCCCGATCCTCGAACTCGCCGGTGAAGGGGCCTCTCTGGAAGCCGCCTACCTCGCCCTGACCTCAAGAGAAGCCGAGTTCACCACAGCCGCGCCTACCGCACCACAGGAGGTCTGAGCATGTCCACCACGTCCCTCGCCGCCACCCGCTCGCCCCTCCACTCCTCAATACGTTCCGAGTGGTTGAAGATCGTGTCCGTACGAGGGCAGTGGGTTGCCCTGGCCGCGGTGTTTCTGGCGACGCTCGGATTCTCCGTACTGATGAGCGGCTCGTTCACCACAGAGGACATGGCGAAGCCGGACTTCGACCCCCTGCGCTCCGCCTACTACGGTCTGAACTTCGGCCAGATCGGCATGATTTCCTTCGGCGCGATCGCGGTCGCCGGGGAGTACAAGACCGGCGCCATCCGCCTCTCCCTGCTGGCCGTGCCCCACCGGGGGGCCTTCTACGCCACGAAGCTCGCCGTCATCGGTGCGCTGTCCCTCGCGGTGGGCCTGGTGACCAGCTTGACCTGCTTTCTCGTGGGGCAGGCGCTCATGGACGACCACGGAGTCGGGCTGACCCATCCCGGCGCACTGCGGTCGATGGTCGGGTGCGGCGTCTATCTGGCGCTGATCGCCTTGTTCTCAGCGGGGGCGACCATGCTGGTGCGCAGCGCACCAGCGGTGATCTGCACACTGATACCGCTCCTGATGATGGTGTCCTTCATCGTCGGCGACCTGGAGGACGACGGAGGCATAGCTGACTTCCTCCCCGACCGCGCCGGCCAGCAAATACTTCTCCAGGACCCGGTGGGTCCCTTGAGCCCTTGGGCTGGGCTGGGTGTGCTGCTGCTGTGGACCTGCGCCGCGGTGTGGGCGGGGTGGGTGAGGCTGCAACGGAGGGATGGTTGAGCGGGGGGCGGCTCGCGAAGCGGATCCGCGATCCCGGTCGTTTCCGCCGAGCGCTTTCGAGCTTCCTCCTGGAAGGGGTGGTCGTCTTGGGAAGGGTGCTCATGGGAGTGGCATCAACTCCGCTTCGGCGTTGTGCACCGTCCTGCACAGTTCGGCCGGGTGGGCTCGGCGGAAACCTCTCCGCAGTGCAGAAACTCACGAGGGCGGCGCACGCCGACGGGGTGTCGGGGTATGCCGCCCTGGAGGGGGTTGGGCTGTGAGTGACAGCCCGGGGGCTCACTTGGGGTCGCGGTTGAATTGTGCGGTTGACCAGCGGTAGCCGAGGACGATGAGGCCGAGGCACCAGGCGATGGCGATCCACCAGTCGTTGC